>CAZCMQ010000001.1:0-55290 GCA_964500025.1 uncultured Candidatus Saccharibacteria bacterium
CCACCGTCTTGAACAGTAACTGTTCCATCAACAGTTAAAGATCCTCCATTATCTGTGACCGGAACGGTCCCTGAGATACCCACGGTACCGTCTACTGTGAGGGAACCTCCATTGTCAGTAACAGGAAACGTTGTACGTTCTGCACCTGAGGAATCTACCAGACATGCAGTAGCCGCATATTGTGAAGAACCATTGGCAGCGACAATGACTGTTCTGTCAATGTTTCCGCCGTCCTTCACAGTCATTGTTGTTAGTGCCATAATTTAAAATCCATAAAGAAAGAGGTAATACATTGAATTAGTGGACTCACTATAAATTAGTGCAGGACCACTAGGAGGCTCTGGAGGAACCCCATCACCCCTAACATTGAAGATGGCAACATCATTAAAGCCAATTCCAAGTCCAAACATGATTATCCATACATTGCTACAATATTAGTAGCTGTGGTGCCAGTTGAGTTAACTCTGGTGACACGGATTGGTAGAATCTGTCCTTGGACAACTCCAGTAAAAACACAAGTTTGGCCATCTCGCATAAGAACAGAAACATTTCCTCCTCCGCCAATAAACAGACCTTTGGTTTCTAAAGGAAGAGGAACAGTATTAGATGGGGTTACCACAACAGCAGAACTAGCTGGGGCGTCAATCATTGATGCAGCCATGATATTCCTTAAAGGGGGCCGAAGCCCCCTAATTATTGAACGTAATAAATAAAAACTGTATAAGGACCACCTGCACCAGAAGCAGTACCGCTTTCTGCATATTTAGCATAAACGTTAATGTCTCCAGTTGGGGGAACTTGAACTAGATTAGGAAGATTCGTAGTCGAAACGACTGTTGTTGGACGAATCATACCTCCGGCGGTTTTCACATCCTGAGCATTAACCCACTCGTTAGCTGTTGCTGTAGTACCAATGCTAATAGTAGCACTGCTGCCCGCAGTAGATGCTACTCCTAGAATAGCAATATCTACTACAGTAGAATTAAAAGGAAGTACAGCTTTAACTGACGCCACAGTATCGGTACGAGCCACGGTAAAAACCGTGACCCGTACGTCCATACCGGGAGGAGTGAGAGAAGTCGGGCCGTTTGGAGGATTAAGGTCGATTGCCCGGATGCCCATGATTAGGCTCCTTGCGAACCATAAAGACCACGAGGATCAGTCCAGCCTACACTGAACCGCATACGAGCCTTGAACTTAGCGTTCTCGGTATCGAAGTCGTTATCCATTGCAAAACTGTCTTCATCCCGCTCAAAGTATTTCATACCATGAGGAGCATTGGTCCGGATAAACCAAGCATCAGAATCAGTCAGATAATGGTTTACTACAATATTCTTGTAGAGACCGGCTGACTTGATTGCATTGATGTCATTGAGATCCGTACCAGGACGACCCACAGTCTTGAGAATCCGATTAGCTTCAAACTCTAGTTGAGGGGGAATGATAAGCTTCTCTGGACGAAGCGCGATCAGAAGACCACGATCATTCCGAAGAAGACTGATATCAATTGCCGCCTGTTCAAGAGCAGCTTCTGAAAGATCCACTGAAACTGAAGGAACGTTTGACCATGTACCACCAGCAATATTAGGGTGGTTATTGACTAGTAGAGCAACACCATCACCACCTTGGTATGTGCCATTGAAGGCACGGTTATATACCATGGCAGCAACATTCTCTTTAGTCTGTCGCATAGAGAATGCAAGACCTTGAGCACGTTTCTGAGCCACGACATCATACTGATCGTCGTCCATTGCTTCCCGAGTTACAATGAACCCAAGAGCATAGACAACGTGACGATATCGCGTAGTAAAGCCTTGTCGCTCAGTATCGTACTCGATACCAGCGCCTTCTGGTTTGACGGGAGCCAGACCAAAAGAACTAAGACCAACATCCTCTTCGTATGCACGCGAAGAGGTATTTTTATCGAAAAGTTCGGTGAACTCTACTGGATATTCGGCATAAGCTTTTCCATACCAAGAATTAACGCCTGGCCATAGAGCTTTAGCAAAACTAGATTGAGTGATGATACCCATTATTATACTCCAGTAGTACCCACAGATTGGTATTGGTGAACGTTGAAGCGCACTAAAACTTTAGCATTGGCAGAGCCAATTTCATTATCAATGCGATCTACGAAACCAAGAATCTGTAGAGGAAGGGTTGATGTATCCAATGCAGTTGAAGTATCTACTTGCATACCGGATGCACCAGTTGAAGTAGAACCAGCCCCAACAATAAAATTAACATTAAGACCGACACCAGCAACGGTGAGTGCACCGCCGACAGCGTCTTCTTGTGCTTCAAAAATAAGGTCTGGAGCATCTGCTACATATACAACACGATTAGTAGAAGCTGGACGATAGATAGGTACATTCAGAGCATTTGGATCTGCTTCAAAGCCTACTACGACTCCAATACCAGTATTACCTGCCGCAGCTTGCGCTACAGTAGGATAGCCGTCCGCAGAAGCGGAACCTGCTAGCTTAACAATATCTCCTACGAAGACAGCAACGTTATCCGTTGACGGGATAAAATACTTATTAAACTGTCCATTGTAGGCAGAACCGTTAAGGTGTTTAACGGGGCGAAAACCATTAACACGACTTACGTTTGCCATTTAATTCTCCTTGGCCTCGCCCTGAAGTTTAAGAGATCTTGATCTCTCCGTATGAACCTTCAAGGGAGGGGTTTTTGATTGTGCGTTCTAGAGAGTCGAGATGATCCTGTTTGGCTTTCTGATCTTGGTTGTAGTCTTCTTTTCGTTGACGCATTAGCACTGCTTTAGTGCCTCCACCCATAGAAACAGTATTATCTCCAGTTTGTCCGACATCTAAACGCCGAGTTGATCCAGCTTTATGTTGGCGATAATCTACAATCTCGTAGCCAGCTTCTTCGAAAGAAGCTACTCGATCCTCAACATCGTTAACCCAACGATAAACAAAACCTGGATCTTGATTAGTAATTTTAAGACGATCTCTTGTGTTCAGTGGAACACGGACCGGACGGGCACTTGCCTCTTTTGTCATATTAAGCTCCTTTGATCGCTTCATAATCTTTGAGATACTGCTCTTTAGTGATTCCCGCAGTGCGCATAACTTTATGCATAATTCGAAGTTCTTCTTGACTCATGTCAGATTCGATCGTTTTTGCGGCCTTGGAAGTAGCAGACTTTGTTTCTACGGCACTTGCCTGTTGTTTGTTCGGATTTTGGAACTTTTCAGGATAAATCCGTTTTACATGCTCTGTAACCTTTTTGAGAACTTCTGCTGGAGGTACGCCTCGTTGGGCGAGTTGAGTTCCAAAAGAATCTGCAACAGCAGCTAGTTCAATGTCTGTGTGATACCATTTATTTTGATCTACCCAACGTTGAAACTCTTGTGGAGCTTCCTGTACATTTTGTTGGGGAATAGTGGCTTTTGCTGCTTGTTTAACTTGATCAATCTGTTCCGTGATTTCTTCTACACGATCCATGTCTTGATCTTCAAGAGCAGCTTTTCGTTCTGCTCGGAGAGTATTCAAGGCACGGTTGTATTCGACTTCACGGACTTGTTCATAATGTTGAACAACAGCTTTGTTATTTTGGTCTAGAGCACGAATCTTTTTATTTAACTCGTCAATCTTTTCAAACAAAGGAGCGCGAGCTACAAAGACTTCTGCTGATACCCACTTACCTGGTTCTCCATTAAATTCTTCTTTGGGGAGCCATCCTTGGCTACGGGCTTCCTGTTCTACAGGATCTACTTGAACTTCTTGTTCTTGTGTTTCTTCAGTCATTTTCTTCCTCAATCACTGCGATGATGTCATCGTCGTTTAAAATAATACGACGATCTTCTTCTTGTCCAAAAGCTTTACCGGCATATTTCGCGAATAATACACGGTCACCTGTTTTGGCCCATGGAAAACCTTCATCGAAAGCCTTCCATGCATTATCACCGATAGATTCAATTACTCCGGTGACTACTGCAGCTTGTTCTAAAGCTGCTTCAGTGTGCGCTAAAATGATACCGGATTTGGTAGCTCTCATTTGTGCATCACTGATATCTGGAATTACTACGACTCTATGTCCTGCTGGTCTAATCTTCATTAGCTTCCTCTTCTAATTCTTCCTGAATATTGAGTACTACTTCGTATGCGTAGTACATTCCCTTTAGCATTTGAACACGCTCAGGAAGATTCTCATACGTGTTTACCAATTCATCCTTAATCGCCTCTTGTCTAGCTCTAAGTTGAGCGAACATCACTTGCGTGACTGGTTCTTCCCTCCAGTGCTTGACTGCGCCTTTTGAGATTGTAATTTTGATTTTTCCTCCGCGTGACGTTGTTGTTGTTGATGCTTCTGTTCACTTTGAACCATACCTTGCTGAGCTTGAGCTTGCTTGGCCTGCATCTGTTGAGCAGTCTGAGCCATAAAGATTTTTTGTTTATGTTCATCTGCCTTGGCCTGTAGTTGTACTTTTTGGGCTTGGGCCTGAAGATTGATTCTATGTTCTTCGGCTTTCATTTTAAGTTCAGCTTCTTTAGAAGCAGCTTCAAGTTGCAGTTTTCGTTCTGCTAAACTGCCCTGAATTTCAGCTTTTTTCTGTTCAGCTTCCATCTTCATCTGCATTTCCATCATCTTTGGATCAGGTTTCTGAGGAATCTGAGGCTGTCCAGATTGTGCCATTCCAGGAATCAATTGTTCGTAATTAGGAATCTCCATCGCATCAAGGATGCGGACAGTGACTTGTCCTGGATCAATCGTGCCCATCGGAATGAGCTGTAATAGAGCTTGGGCTTTGGCCAGTCTTTCTTGCTGTGAAGAAGCACTTGGATCAGCCGCTGGATAAATATCAAATTCTTCTGTATCAAAATCTCCTGGACCAATAGATTCATCCAAAACTTTAGAAATCGTATGGGGGTCCAAATAATCCGCGTTCAGTTCGAACAGCTTTTGGAACTCTTCCGTCAGTGAACGATACACCCGTTTGTAAATCGCGGTAAAGACTTTCATCCCCTGTTCGATTGAGGCGGTAGTCGTAGTAGCAGGAGTATTTTGTCCAGGCATCTTCCCGACAAAGATTTCCGCAATAGAGGCAAGCTCTTTTCCCGCACCTACAAGGTACTCCAACAGTTTCATCAGAGTCGCTGAGGGCTCCTTCGTTGGAAGAGGCATGATCTGTTTCTTGATGTCGTCTCCGGTCGCATTCACCCATTTCCATTCTCCTGGAGTAAAGGAATAATCTCCTCCTTTGATTCGGAGACCTTTGCCCACAAATCCAGATTGAAGATTGTTGAGAGTACCAGAGTCAATAAGTTGATTGACTAGGGTATTTACAGACTCATTTAAAGGACCTAACAGGTGACCAAATCCAAGATCATAAAAAGAACCATCTGGATTTGGAATAAATCCGAATTTGGTATAGTATTGCTTTGGAGGAATATAAGTTGGTTTCTCGTTCTTGAATCTAACACGCCGTAAATCAAATCTAGCGGTGATTCTAAGAACTTTACCAGAGTTTTTCTCAAAAGTTACAATATAAGGTTTCTCAAACTTGTCTTTAGGAAGCTCCAGCCAAGTGTGCTGTTCGATGATTTCGAAAGGCATCACCTTTTCATCAGACATATCCGTAGTTCCTTCAGGACCAATCGGAGTGCCTAGATCTACATCTATATAAAGACCTTCTCGTTGTCTTTCTTTAATCTGACGCTTATATAGAAGAATAATCTCAGAGATTCTTTCAGCGGTGCAGAAGTCCTTTGCCCAATAATTGACCACAAGATTATCAATTCCGATAACTTTGGAACAATTTTTATTGGTTTCGGGATCGAAATAAGTCTTTTTATACATGTTGCCAGTAACACCAACCTGCATAAGAAGCCTATCCATGCCCTCTTCCCAGCCTTCCATATCATGGAGAATCTGCCAAGACATAAAAGTTCTCACTCGTTTGGCACGAGCTTCTTTTTCATTGTTTGGATCTTTTCCATAGACTTGAGTGGCTACGATCTGCCCATTTGAAGGGACTAGAGAAGGATAAGCCCTTGCCGAGAACTGCATTGCTGCAATTCCCATCAAGGGAAACTTGACATTAGAGGCATTATTCCAAGGGAAGTTTCTAATGTCTTTGCATTGAGTGGCTAGTTTTACCCAATCTTTGATTTCTTCTTCCCATTGTTTTCGAGAAGCAAGATCATTCTCAAATCCTCGCTTGCATTCTTGACCAATTTTGATCAAGTCATTTTCTTTGAGATTTTCTGCAAGATTAATCTGAGAAATAATAGAATAAAGAGATTCTTCTTGGGGAGCTTCTTCAACCTCTGGAAGAGGTTGTTGTGGGGGCATTTGAGGGACTTCAGTAGCCTGTGGTTGTGTTGCGCCCTGCATTACTCCAGCCTGATTCGGCAAGCTCATCGGCATATTCATCATCTTCTATTTCCTGTTTTGTGGGATGTTCGATCATAATATCAAGAAGCATTCCTAAATAAGAGAATGCATCCACCTGATCGTCCCACTTACCGCGTGGGAATTTAGTACATTCGTCTTCAAAAGAAGGATACCAATCCTCATCTTTGTCAAATCTAACTGTTCTTGCTCTCATTCGAGCTTGAATAGACCGACTTCTCTGAATCTTGTCTTTCCCCAAGTGTTTCATTTTGATAATCTGAGGCCAGACATTCTGGAGAACCATTTCTTCTCTCAAGAAAGGTCCAATTGCCTTGGTAACTTGCATTTCCTCAAGTCCGATAGCTATTGGATCATAGGTTCTTTGGAGTTGGAGAATGAGATCTACGATTTCTCGGCCATCTAGACGGTCCCGAATAACTTCAACAATATGTAGTTTTCTGTCTTCGTCCATTCCTCCGACCACAAATGCGGTATAATCCGCAGTTTCATTCTCAGAGATAGCCAAATCACCAGTAATATAATAGACTAACTTCTTTTCTTTCTCTGCATCAGTCAAAGGAACAAAATCTTTTAGTTTAAAGTAGGAATAGGCAGCATCAATCGGTCTATTTAGAAACTCTTGAGAGTAGACATCAGGGAGACCTTGAGCAATATAATCATTTCTCTTCTCCACGAAGAACTCTTTATCATACCTCTCCGGCCAAAGAAACTCAGTGAAGTCGTCATTATGTGCTTTCCACTTCACCGAAACCCAAGCACCTATCTTTTTAGTGGAGTAGAGCTTTAGTCCCTTCTCAATGCTGGTTTTCTCTCCTTCCTTCGGCATAAAAAACTCTAAAAGAGAGCCATTATGAAGAACAGTGCCCCAAACTCTACACTTTCCTGTAGGAGAGAGACAAGGTAAAAGGGCTCCATAGAACCATCTTCTCAGTTTATCTCTTCTATCCTTATTCATCACGGCCTCATCATTCTCCAAATCATCACAAACAATGAGATCAGGACGAGTGCCGTTCCAATTCAGACCACGGAGCTTCTGCTCCGCTCCCTTTGCAAGAATCCTGAAGGTATGTCCGTCATTCATGCGGACTATAATATCTCCCTCAGTCTCTTTTACAAAGTCAATTAAACCCTTTTCATTCTTTTTGACCCCGAAGATCTGTTGAAGTTCTTCGTTGTCTGCTAATTCTTGTCTAATATTCCCAAGAAACATGCACGCTTGGGATTCTGTGTCCGAAACAATCAAGATAAACTTAGCTTCTCTAAAGAGAGCAGAAGCCAGAATATATGCAAAAGATCCCCCAGTGGTCTTTCCATGTCCTCTAGGCGCGGCTGCTGCTACATATCTATGCTTTGAACAAGCCAGTTCCCACAACTCATAATGAAATGCAGGAGAAGGAACACTCTGATCAAACCTAGGAGAGAGAACGCTGCCTACAAACCCACTAATAACATCAGCCGTTAACATTTACGACTTCAATCACTTCCACTCTCTTTTTAGAAAACTCTTCGAATTTCTTTGCAAGATTGAGCAGAAGATCTGTCTGTTGTTGTTTCTCCTCAACTGGCTTTTTCTCCAATTGAGTGGATCTCTCAAGAAGATCCTTGGCTACAGTGTGAGCATCTCGAAGTTGTACAGGCTTTCTCCGCATTTCTCCGGTTTTCTGGTCATAGATCCATTCCCCATTCTCAAGCCTATCCAGCGACACATCTAAAGCCTTATTAGCAATAGCCTTCAATTTATTAGAAAGAGTGATAGTATTCTCAGTCTTGATCTCATTAACGAGTTCAGTCCACCATTTAGAATATCTCCATTCCTTCATAGTGGTGAGTTTAATATCCAAGGCAGCAGCAGTCGCTGACAGATTACCTGTCACCAACCACAGCTTCACTGCTTCCAATTTCTGAGAATCAGAGTACCACCCTTTGGTAATTCTTTTCTTTTTGGACTTTATGTGTGGAATTTTGTCGCTTAACATTACCCTTTAAACACTCCTTAGTGATCAGGATCTGAAACTCCTCCGGAGTCTTTACAGTATCCGCCAGTTCTATAATCTTATTAACATCCCAGTTTTCGAAATCTACTGGTACCCCATATGCCGCAGCATAGGCAGAATTCCCTACTCCCCAACAGTCCACCTGTAATTGAATAGGAAACAAAGAAAGTAAAAACATAATAAAGTTCATGTTATTCTCCTAATGTGTTACATTATAACACAACTGTATCTTTTTGTCAATACATGTTACCTGAAAAAATTATAAAAAATTTATCATACTCTGTTTCCGAGCTCCGTCAGGAGCGAGTTTTCCCCCCTGGGGGGTCGATTTTTGAGGGGTCGGGAGGGGGGCTGTCGAAGAGGCTGACAGGGTGATTGCTTACTAACAAGCACTTGCACGCTGGCGCCTCATATACTTTGCTTACAGTTTTCCTACTGTTAGTTAGTGTTTACCTACGTCTTTATGGGTCGCGGACTATGCTTATGGCAGGGTACGCGGCCGGCCTAGGGTGGCCCGAAGGCAGGGTTCGGCAGGGGGTTGATGTTGCGTGCGAGCAACAACATGCATGTTAGATCGAGGTAGGGTTTTCCTGATTCTTTTTTTTCGGCACAGCACTTGTTTTCGTGCTACTCTATAGATCCGTAGTGATTTTTTGGAGTAAATGAGAATGATTCGCAAATTGGTAGGTCTGGTCGGCGGGAGGGGTTGACATGGCGATGACCCGCGCAGAACTCATGGAGTTCGCCGAACTCTCGGCGGCGCTCGCCAAGGACAACGGCTGGAACTACGCCGACCCCGTGGCCACGCACCAAGAAAATCTCATGGACACCATGGCCGAGCACGGGATCAGGAACCCCGATTACAGTGATGCGCTTGATCTCTACGCGCGGCTTGTCCGCCAATTCGGATTGAGGGGTTGACATGCGGACACCGATCTTCGCACGGGCGAGGTGATGAGCATGTGGCCGGCCGATGCGGCGTATGCGGCCCGAGTGCTCGGGTGGCCCCTAGTGGATCAGAGGGGCTATTGGGCGGATTCTAACTGGAGCTGACCATGAAACTGATCAAAAACTTTCCCGACAACCGGACTAAGGTTTACCAGCAAGATGGCGAGTATATCGTCCGATTCTTTGACGCCGATGGACGGCATCTGCCCGATGCTGATTATTTTACCGACGACAAAACCGACGCCTTGGCGACTGCCTCGGTGCGATGGATGAATCTGGGAGACTGACATCTAGGCCGAAACCTAGCCCCTCCGGGGGCGATGGTCTGCCGGTATGTGCCGGTACTGACGAGGCTATCATGACACTTCAAGGAAAAACGGACATGAACCCGCCATTTACGGTCCACCTCACGCGCACCGACTATTCCGCTATCCGCACGGCGCTCTTACTGTATCTGTGGAAGGTACAGGATCGCATCAAGGGTGGACAGGCAAATCCGTGGGATGCCGGCACCCTGATGAAAATTCAACGCGCATTAAATGCCATCGAGAATCAGTGCAAATAATTGACAGGAATCACAGCCGGCCTAGCGCCGGCTTTTAACATGTATGTTAAGTTAGTGAGTACTCACTTCGGAAAAAAGCATGCCAGCCTGGGTTAGGGTTTTCCCTAATGTAAGTTTGTATGGGTCGCGGGCGACTAATATACAGACAAGTGTCAGACACTGCGGTTAAACTGGCATGGGTTTTGCTTGCAAAATAGTTCTTGTGCCCGACGTCGGAATACGCTACAATGGGAGTATGGGTCTATGGATTGACTATTGATTCTGGTGTACCGATAGAAAAAATTCATTGGCTAACATGCATGTTACGCGTGACAGGCCGCCCCGAATCATGAGACTATATGTGTACGGTCACTGTTGACCGCACCTACAGGAGATTGAAAAATGGAAAATGCTACTGCTGTCGTCGCTGACGGACATTTAGAGCCGATCGGTAAATCGGATGCGCTGGTGCCCCAAGCGATCACTGGTCAGGGTATCGCAAACCTGCTGGCGGAAATCTCGGACGTGTCCCGCGCTGCGGGACTGGCCGCCACGAAAGCCAAGTTTGAAACGCTGCTGGCCGGAATTTTCGCGCTTGGTCAGGATGCCTTCAAAACCGTCAAAAAAGACTTCCGCGATGCGAGGAAAGCGCAGGGATACGAGGATTCCTCGCAGCGGGCGACTGATCTGCACGCAATTTGGGGGGCGAATCAGTGGATCAAACTCCCTGTGCTGGACGAGAATGGTCAGCCGCTGTATGACACTGTGGTACAGATCGGGGCGGACGGCAAGCCCGTCATGAATCCTAATGATGCGCAGGCGACCGTCGAAATTCCTCGTATGGCGAATTGGATGCCGCAGGAATCGGAGTATGCATGGAATTCCTGCACCAATGCTGCGCGCGCTGCGCTGAAACTGGCCGGAATCACTCCGACCGGCGGAAAGATTTTGACCGACGAGCAAAAAGAGGCGAACAAGGAAAAACGCCTCACGTCGAAAGCCGTGGAAGAGGCGAAGGTTGATCCGATGACGCTGTTGTCTATGGCGCCTGAGGAACGGGTCAAGGTGTTGCAGGATCTGGACACGGCGATCCAGAAAAAGCGCGAAGAATTGGAGTACAATGCGCTCGAAAAATCGGCTGCCCGGATCGGCAAGCGGCTGCTGGAAGATTATTCCGGGCAGGATCTGCTGGATATGCTGACGCTGATCTGCCGGGAAGCCGGATATAACTGCCATCTGGAAAAGAGAATCGCCGAAGCCGCCGAGTAATCAACTAGCCCCCTAATGGGGGCTTTCTCATTAGGAATGAAACATGGCTTATCAAGTTTGCTTTTGGGCAAAAGACGGACCGAATGGTGAATCCCATCTTCGCACGGTCCGTCTTACTCGGGTGGCACAGGCCGAATCAATAGCACGGCATCGGATCTTAGGATGTGTCAGGGTGACCCTTGAACGCACCGACGGTCCGCCGGAAAAGCGGATTCTACGGAATCTGTTTATCAAGCCCGGATACAAAGATCCGTTCTAACATGCATGTTAAAGCCCCTAACGGGGCTTTTTCCATTTTGGAGTGTAAGAATGAAGCCCGAACAAAAGTTTGATGGTTGGGGAAACCATTGGTTAGTAAATCCAAAGACAGGCAAACACTCCGTAATATGCCCATATAAAGGATATGTTTATTTCGAAGGGTGGGTAGGCTGCACGGATTACTATATTTCCGGCGGGGGGGTTTTTTCTCCCGAGGAATTTATTAAACATACCGCCTTCATGGAATAAATCTTGTTGTGAATTTTCAACGCTAAATGAAGCGGTTGAATATGTTCATGATTGTTAGATACAAGGAAAAATCATGATATGGGTATTCTTATATCTGGTAGCTGTAGCTTTTGTTCTTCTTTTTTTTAGGGGGTCGAAAATTGTCAGCGGTGATTAAAGGGTTCACTTATTTAACATACATGTTAACTTTTTTAAGTGGAATGTTTATCCATCATTTACCATTCCTTTTACTGGTATTGGTAATCCTGGGGGCTTTCCAACTAATAGTGGTAGAAAAATGGACTTCAGCACACTTTTGATTTTTTACATCCTTGCGCTAACTGCGATGAGTAACCCAAACATAGTAAAAAATGTAAAAACTCTTTTGGCTGATGATGGACTCTCATCAGTTATTATAACCGCCGCAGTCTTTGCTATTTGGAAATGGGCATGAAAGGCTATCCACATCTAACTGCCGGATATACGCATTCTGTTTCGCAGAATATGCTGAAATACAACAAAGCAATCGCTTTTTTGGGAGACAAACTGTGCACACACAAAAAACACAGCCCGAAAAACAACGGCTACAAGCCAGTGCTATCGCGATGATTGAAATGTTTCTCATCGCTGTCGGTTTTATAGGAATGGGAGTTTCCTTTTTCTATATCGCTTATCTTCTTCTTATTGTTGTGGAGGCGTTTTGCTAATAGTTTTTACCAAAAAAGGCTCTTACCATCGTTTGAAATATGGAGACTTAAAGCCGGAATTAGATTCCGAGCCTGCCACTATCCAAGTTGATGGAATCGAAATAGAAAAATTGATTTCATTAGAATTGGTCAAAAGCAATATTGCTAAAAAAACTTGGACTGGTGAAGAGGCAGAAAGACTATGGAAAATACTGTAGATGAATTTGGCAACGAAATCATGTCTGGAGCAGATCTTAGAAAAGCGCAGATAGTAAAAAGACATCTCATAGTAAGAGCAAAAAGATACTGTAACTTTGATGATGTAGACATTACTTACTGCGAAGCTGAATACGCAGATCAACCTCCAAAAGAATATTGGCCGGAGTTTTGTTCTGGGGATATTTGTATTGATCTTCAAACCGGAGAAATAACAGAGGGAGATGGTGTATGAAATACAAAAAAGAACTGATTGCTTGGACTAAAGGAGAAAGACTCCAATTTAAAGATGCGTTTGGCACATGGCAAGATCATCCGGGTATTGATTATGTATCTCTTCCACCGTGTCTAAGAGATACTCAAGAATGGAGAATCAAGCCAAAAGAGCAGTATATAGCGCATAGCAGACTGACCGGCGCTTATATAGAAGATATTTCTGAGAATGAATTAGAAGATCTGAAAAAGAATCCGAACTACATTCTGTATAAAGCTACGCCACTATGAGCTACGCCACCAAATCAAAAGGAAACAAACCAACATGTTTTGGTTTGGTGCGCTGTGGATATCCATATTGCCTAGTCAAAGGTGAATGTGAAAATCCTCCCGATCCTGATAATCTTCCAGAAATACTACGCAAGTCTATAGATGTGGACTTGCTTAATCCTTTTGGAGAATCAAATGACAGAAATGGAAATCCTTCAAAAAGCAAATGACACTGTTACAGTGTTGGACAAACCTATTTATGAAATAAAAGTTGCAGGAGTTACTACAGAATGGACTAAAGATTACGCTGTGGCTGAAGAGGCTTTCAGAGCTTCTAAAAGTATTCACAAAAGAATGTTTCGTATTACCGGCAGTGAAAAGGAAAGAATTCGATGAAGCCCAATCCACGTAAAAAACGCCCAACACTTGCTGAAAGGCGTCTTGATGCCCGTAGAGTTGATTACAACTCAATGATGGAAGCAGCCAACAAAGGAGATGGACTGAAAAAACGAGGAATGTCCGGCTATCACAAACCAGGAAGTCTACAAAAATGACCACTGATGAAATGATCGCCGTTCTTGTAGCTGCAAAACAAGGCAAGCGTATTCAGGCGAAATCAACTAACTCCATGGGTGGTTGGACGGATTGTCCTTTCCCAAGCTGGGATTTTCGAAATTATGAGTATCGAGTAAAGCCTACTCCATGGTATGTTATATTAGGGTTTCATGGGGCTTTAATGTTTTCTAGAGTTTACTCTAGTTTAGAAGAAGCAACCCAAGCAAAAAGAGAGCTTCTAGAAGATGGCGTGACCCGTGACATTTCTATTCATGAGATTCAAAAATGAAATACATGCATCTAAGATTTGGGCAAGTTTCGGATGGTAAAGCTAACTATTATCCTCGGGGAGGAATGACTTTCGCATGGGAAGTCAAGGATGATGGTTTATCTGTGGGCGTTAGTATTTGTAGTCTTAATGACAATTTTTGTCGTCGGATCGGGCGTTCTGTAGCCGATGGACGAGTCAATTGGCATTGGAAAAATGAAGATTTCAAAAAAATCCCAACTAACAAAGATATCGCTGAGCAATTAGCAGAGCAGTTTGTTGGCCTTGATGGTTTTATAGATTATGAATATTACCTTGATTTTCTCAGAAGCAATCCACGCACTCTATACCTAGATGTATGATGTAAACATCGACCTTTCTGCCCGGCGCAACGTTGAGTATGCAAAATGTCGGGCAGTAATTGAACGAGAAGCAAAAAATCGCATGGAAAAACGCCGTGCTAAACAAATCGTGATTGAGTTCCTTGGAGGAAAAGTGATGCCAGGACAGGAGGTCATTACTAAAAAACATGGAGAATATGTAAATAAAAAACTCCGAGCCTATGTAGTATTTCCAGATAATACTAAGGCTGTTCTATAATGAAACAACTAACACTCGCTGAAGCTAGTTTTACTTACTTAAAACCAATTTATGGTGCAGTAACAGACTTTAGTAGAAAACTACAAGAACAAAGAAAAAAAGCAGAGTATTTAACTAAAGAACAAAAAGACAGAATACTTCCATATAGCTCAGCCTTAATTTATCAGGCTTTTAGTTGTTGTGGAGCTATAGAAATTAGCCCTGTGTATCAGCTTTCAGAAGAAGAAAGCATTGATCTAGCCAAGAATCACCTAATTCCAGAAAAAAAAGTGATTTTTTGGATTGAAGCAACCGACGAATTTGGTAGAGAATATCACTTTACCAGAGTTATGAAAAGATATGGAGCCAATCCAGTTTTTTCTTTCCATAATCCAAATTACAAAAATGGAAACTTTTGTACATTATGGGTGTGGGCGCCGAGGAGTGCGGCTTTAGATGCTCCAAAAACAATAAATTATTCAACTAGTGACTATGAGCCAGACGCGAATAAAATTTCATTGTATCAAGAAACGATGAAACGATATAACTATGTTAATCACTATCATAATGGAATTACTCTTTCCAAAACCACTTCTTAAAAAAGTAGAACTTAAGTCCGTTGTTCCTACTTATGCCCAATGGCATGAATTAATAGAACAGGCCAAAGAAAGTGGATTTACTCCAGGAACTATCTGCATAAAAAAGAATACGAATAAAAATAATGTCTATGGTTGGATCATTCTATTAGAATTTAATAGGGCTCCATCAGAAGACTATAAGATTGTTCGCGGACGAGAATACGGAAAAATTGAAGATTTTTCAATGGATGAATTAGAGATTATTACTAAATCATGTCTGGATGGTTGATTCAAACTGATCGAGGAATTTTTTTCTTCGAAATAATGGAAGATGATCGAGATTTAGGAAAATTTGGCCTCCCTTTATTATATGATAATTTAGGCAAGATTCCAATCATTTATGGAATTACATACATTTCAGATCTGGACGAAGAGTTTGCTAGCAGGTGTATTATTCTATGAGACAGTATATCATTGAACTCAATGAAAATAAATTACGACAAGATCCAAACACTGGATTTCGTTATTTTATGGCACGAGTTTATCCAGCAGATCAAAATACAGAAGAAATGGCACATATTATTGTCGAGAATAATTTCAAGACATCTTGCTGCATTGTCAGAGAAGGCGTTATTGTAGAGGCAGCGACTCCTAAAGTCGTGGTAAAAGAGAGAAATGAATTTGGTGAGTTGATCGGAGTAAAGAAATCAAAAGATTCGTAAGCGTGCCTATGGGCACGATGTCCTTGGAAACCTTTAAAAAATTAGGTGAACAAGTAAGTTCTATTGATCCTGAATTTCTACAAGAAAATGATGTGCTAGTTCTGTGGGGAGGGGAAGATATTTCTTCTCATTTTTATGGGGAGAAACCCACATATACATACGCTGGTTCACCATCCCGTCGAGATGTGATCGAACAACGTATGTTCAATTCCGCTGTTTCAAAGGGATTGCCTATCATTGGTGTCTGCCGTGGAGCACAGTTAGCTTGTGCTCTATCTGGCGGCCGTTTATATCAAGATATTCAGCATCCTGGCATGCATTACATGTCATGTAATGACGGAAAACAGCGCGTCTCTAATTCTGTGCATCATCAAATGATGCGGCCTGATGACACTGATCATCAGCTAATTGCTTGGACAAACAATCTTTCCCCTTATCATAAAACAGAAGAAGGTGATGTTGGGGAAGTAGAACAAGAACCAGAGATTGTTTATTTCAATAAAACTAAAGCTCTAGCAATTCAAGGCCATCCAGAATTTGTTCCTAATGGACATCCATTTCATACTTATGCTTGTGAGTTAATTGATGCCTACAGTATCAAGTAGTATTACTGGATGTGGCATGGGCCACATTAGTTCCCTGAACTTCAATAGTAAAAAAACCACACAAGACTTTATTGCGGTCTTGGAACGAGTATTAAGAGGTACAGCAAAAGCAAAAAACAAAAAGTATCGAATGTATACTTATACACTAGCTAACACTCAATTACTACCCGATAACATGAACATCATGAAAACAAATGATGATAATAGAGGGTGGTTTTATATACATGCACATCCATTTTTTGTAAAAGCATTCCGACCGAAAAAAATTCTAGAATGGGAAAACAGCATTCATTCTTACAATAAGAACGTTATGTTTTCATTCAAATTAACAGATGAAGGTCTTGCTAAATTAAAAAAACTCCTAAAGGAACATAATATTTTATGAGACTTGGTTTTGATCCTGAATTTTTTCTTAAAAGCAAAAGTGGTGTTTTTATTTCTTCTGTTGGACTTATTGGTGGATCTAAAGAATTTCCTTTAGATATTGGAGAAGGTTGTGCACTACAAGAAGACAATGTTGCGGTCGAGTTTAACACCCCACCATGTAGCTCACCTGAAGAGGCGATACGGTATTTTCAATACGCCAAAGAAAAAACAATCGAAAAAATCCAAGATATGGGGCTTGAAATCGCAATTGTCCCATCGGCCGTATTCGATCCATCGGAATTGGATCATCCTTCGGCTAGGAGATTCGGATGCGATCCGGATTACAATGCCTGGACGTTTGAAGAAAATCCTCGACCACAAGCGGAGAATTCAAACCTTCGTTCAGCGGGAGGTCACATCCACGTTGAAACTGACAAAAACATCATTCAAGTGGTACGTGCGTTGGATGTTTACGTGGGAGCCTGGCTTTCACAACGAGATATGGATACGCAAAGACGACTATTATATGGGAAAGCCGGAGCCTTTCGTCCCAAAGATTATGGTGTAGAGTACCGTACTCCCTCTAATTATTGGATTTCTACTGACGATCTTATTAGCCGAACTTGGTGGCAAGTAGAAAAAGCCCTCAAATATGTCGATCAAGGAAAGGAAATTCCTGTTCGGGATGACATCATTGAGGCGGTAAATAATGCAGATAAAAGGATCTATAAGAAACTAGACAAGGAATTTGCAATTGAATAAAGATGATGTAATTTCTGATTTCACTAAAAAATACCATGACACTTATTTATTTGCAAACCCTTGCTCATCTTTTGATTTGTTTCATGTCACATTAAGCGAAAAAGATAAAATCACATTATTTAATGATGATTTGGGAAACTTCACCACCTTTTTTGGTGGAACTGTAGAATTAAATGTCAAGTATCCGAAAACTGGGTATTTTGAACACGAAGATAAAATTTATTTTATTATTAGAAATCCACAAAGACAGTGGAAGCGTGGAATTAATTCAGGAACATTTCATATTCTCGTAAATGGATCTAATTTAGTCAAAAAATGGTCCACTTCTTTAGTTAAAGCTAGTTTCAACGATCCAACAAATGTGGCTGAGCGTTATGAAAAAGCAAAAAAGGGAGAGAAAACTCTAATCAATCGAGATTGGATTTATTCTGATGGTGTATACTTCAAACTCAGAAAAATGCCACTTCCGTTGAAAGAATATGAATCATGTATCCTAAAATAAAAATTTCAGAAATTTTTCCCGTTCCTCCGTTAAAAGTTATTAATTTGTCGGAGTCTTTCAAGAAGAAATACAGTTCTTATATTTCTTCAGAGAGACTTTTGGGAATTGAACTGGAAATTGAAAAACCGTTTTTTAGAACTAAATGTTCTAGTGCTATTTGGAGCGGAACAAATGACGGTAGTTTGCGAAACGGTGGAATAGAGTTCAAAAGTGCGGGGCCGATGAAATTTTGTGATTTGGTTCCAAGTCTTACTTATTTTAAAGAATCACTTTCTTATGTGATTTCTCCACGATGCTCTTCTCATGTTCATGTCAATGTAGGGGATCTGGATTTTAATGCTGTAGAACGTATTTTTACGTTTTACATGCATATAGAGAAAGATTTATTCAAGTTCGTTGGAAAAAATCGCAATAAAAATATTTATTGTATTCCATTGTGGGATACTACCTACGGATTGCGTCCGTTTAAAGAAGCGGTACAGATACAGTCAAAAAATAACCAAATTAAGGTAAATTGGAGCAAATATACCGCATTGAATTTTGCTACCATTCCGACACTAAATACTATAGAATTTAGACATTATCCAGGATTATCGGAAATTCCTCATTATATCTCTTTTATTTCTATCCTGGAGAATATGATTAAGTTTTGTGAATCTAATAATCCATTAGATTTGTCCTATTCAGAAATGTGCTCTGTTGTGAATCTGTCTATTAATAGACAAGAATTTGATAATACTCGTCTACTTTATTCCGGAGAATAATAAATGTGTGGTTTGGTAGGAATGCTGAGTAAGCGAAAGCTTGGACTCAATCACGAAGAAATCAATGCTTTCAAGGATCTTCTAACAATTGATGTTCTCCGTGGAAAAGATTCTACGGGTGTTTTTAGTGTCGCGAAAAGGGAGTTACAGTTATTTAAGGTTGCTACGCATCCGATGAATGCGTATGACACCAAAGAATGGAAAGAATTCGAATCAGACGCACGAAGAAACAGTAAGGTACTGGTGGGCCATAACCGGGCTGCGACGAGAGGGACTGTAAACAGTAATAACGCTCATCCGTTCTTAGAAAATAATATTTGCTTAGTTCATAATGGAACTTTGTTTAATCACACAAATCTGAATAAAGATTCAGAAGTAGATAGTCATGCGATTGCTGTAGCTTTATCAAAAAACAACAATGTTGATGAAGTAATTAATTCCATTTATGGAGCTTTTGCATTAATTTGGTTTAATTCGGATACTAATGAAGTTATTTTTACGCGGAATAAGGATCGTCCCTTGTTTTATGCTGAAAATAATGACATGGTGGCCATCGGTTCTGAATATCTACCATTGTTTTACTCTTTAGGTAGAAATAAAATTGATCCAAAAGACATCATTCAAGAAGTTCCAGTTGATGAGATTTTTACCTTTAGTGGAAAGACTTTAAAGAGGAGGAAACTGGCTACTCCAGACCCAAAAGGTCATTCGATTTTGAGTGGTGGGAAACACAAATCGGAAACCTCCTCCACTAAAACCAAAGTTATCTTCCATATGGAAGAACTCAAGAATTATGCAGGGGTTGAAGGAGTTCTAGCACTAGGTAAAATCATTCTTCCGGAAACATTTAAGGGAGAAGATTGTCGCATTACTCTTGAAGGATGGGAAAAAGAATTTGCAGATGATCTGTTAAATCAGCCATTTTACGAAGCTGAAATTGATCATGTTTCCTATCATAATAGAGGTTCTATGTATTGGTTGTCTTATTCTTCTCTTAACATGTATGTTGGAGAAGAGTGTGATACATTAGATGAACCAATTCCTACTGCTATTCGGGATCATGTCATTGAGCGTCATTTGTGCGATGAATGTGCAATGCCGTTTTCAAAATATAATTTTCATGGTGCCCAAGTTATTCTAGATCCCGCAGATTGCACAATAACTACAACCTGCTCTGATTGCGTCAGAGCAGAGATGTTTAAAACAGATCCAGAGTTAGGAGATAAGTTCGATGAGTATTTTAATTCTCCCGTACAAGAAAGGAAGCAGAAGCGCGCGAACTTTATGCACACATTTGAAAAAATTTCAAACATGCGTGCTCGTTCGACCGGATCTTCCCATCAATCTAAAGAAACACCAGCTTCTAGTTAATTGGGGAAATTCTAGGAATATAGTTTTGGGGGACAAAGTTCTCAATCCTCCTCATGTAGTTAATAGAACTTCAAACAAACTAACCTTTCTACGCATTTTAAGGGGCCTAGAAGGAGTTTATTTCCCTGATTGGTGTGAGGATAGCGACACAGCTAAAAAATGGATTACAGAAGGTTCTGTGGTGTTTTGTAGGACTTTACTAAATTCCCATTCAGGGAGAGGTATTGTTGTAGCAGAAACTCCAGAACAAGTAGTTGAGTGTTTATTATACACCAAATATGTAAAAAAGAAAAAAGAATTTCGGGTACACGTATTTAGAGATTCTGTAATCGATGTTCAAGAAAAAAGAAAAAGAAAGGGGATGGAAAATAATCCAAAGATCCGTAATCTGGATAATGGATGGGTTTACTGTAAAGATAATATACAAGAGCCAGATAATCTCAGAGAAACGGCTATCAAAGTAATCCAATCTTCTGGTCTTGATTTTGGTGCTGTGGATATTATCTGGAATGAAAAAGAAAATAAATGTTATGTTCTGGAAGTTAATTGTGCTCCAGGATTAGAAGGAACTACTATTGAATCTTATGGAGAAGCAATTGGTGAATACGCAAGTAATTAGATTTGAAGATTGTCTAAAAGCGGGAGAGGTTGTTTGGCATGCAGTTCCGACTAAAATAGTCGGATCTTCTATCAAAAAAGGAGAACCTGCAGTAGTTGTAGAAACTGATTGCTCAAAATTTGGAATTTTATCCAAATTTAATGGGATTGTGTCTTATGTAGATAATATGGCTATTGATGAGCCATGTGATATCATCATTAAAATTGAAGAAAAAGAAATTCAGAAAAAGACAAAATCTGTAAAAATAAATGCAGGTGTCTTAGATAACCATCAAGAACACATTGCTAATTTATTTAATGAGTTTCTTCGAGATGCGGACCGGCCTCCGAATCCGGTAAATATAATCGTACACGACGAGGAAAGAAATCTTGTATGGGACATTGAAGATATTCCGGCCGTGGGTGCTCAAGGAAACGGCCTGCGCGGAGTGCGCGTTCGGCCACGCGAATAGGCATGAGATGTCTATCTTGTAATAGAATCCTCTCTTCATTTGAATCAACCCGAAAATATACCAAAAGCCATGAATATGTGGATTTATGTAAAAGATGCATCAAGGGTTTGGGAATCACAACTGTTGACAGAGAGGATCTAAGAGATGAGAGTGACTTGCAAGAAATGTGGGCTATTGAAAATGAATGTGAGCGAAGTGAAGAATTGTATGAGAACGGATTGTCTTTTGAAGGAGAGATTGAAACTCCCCCACACTCCGAGTAAAGAAACGGTAATTGATATGGTTTCTGCTAAATTTGATGACCCTATTTATTTAAAGAGAGCTTTATGACACTTCATGAAATTCCATTAAAACTTGGTGATTGGATTTGGTCATTAACAAGTTGGACATGGGTATGTGTTGGAGAAAACATCACAGCAACTTTTGTTAATCGAAATCAACGTAAGTTTTTGTGGTACAGTCCGCCAGAAATAAAGAAAAAACTTCATGAGTTGGATAAAAGTAGCCGAGAAAGTAGCAAAGAAGAGCCAGTTCCGGCATAAAGTAGGAGCGGTCATTATAAAAGGTGGCCGCGTACTTTCTGTTGGATATAATGAAATCAGATATGCCAAAATTAAGCGACCATATCCGGAAAGTCTTCATGCAGAAGTGGCGGCGATCTACCGATCAATACAAACTGGACATGATCTATCCGGTGCTTCTATTTATGTATGCCGTGCTAGCGGGGATTCTTTTAGGCTTTCTAAGCCATGTCCTCATTGCATGTCTCTTATAAAAACAGTAGGAATAAAAAAAGTAGTTTGGAGTGAGCAGGGCGATCAAACAAGGTCCGTGTATTTGGTGTAACAGCAGTGATGCGTTTACTACCTATGATGATGGACATAGTTATTGTTACAGTTGTCATAGATATAAACCTCCTGAAGGATGGAAGCCCATGGAATTAGAGGAACATCATCCCGTGATTTACACGGAGTTAAGCGAAGTTAACGAAGAATGCAAGAAGTTACTGCAAAAGTACGAGATTCCTCATGCTGAGTACTACTTCAAGTATTCAAGACCACATAACAGAATGGTGATGGTTCTACCAGACTTTAAATCTGGCAGAGCCTTAGACGAAAGAAACCCCAAATGGTTACATGAGGGAGAAGTTCCACAGCATATCTTTGGATTGGATTATTCGAAGAAATCTGTTTGCATTGTAGAAGATCCATTCTCTGCATTAAAAACAGCTAGATTTACCCCGAGTTATTGTTTGTTTGGAACAAAGCTGTCTATTCCGGCCATGAAGAGTTTGGCCAGACAATTCAAACATGCGATCATCTGGTTAGACTATGATGCCCATGACAAGGCACAGGGATTGGCAAGATTCATTCGGCTGATGGGAATGTCAGCCAGTGTGTTCCGAACAGAAAAAGATCCTAAAGACCAATCTTTGGATGATTTGAAAAGTTTATTGGAGGTTGGATATGTCCAAAATTAGAGTTTGGTATAAAGACACGTATAAGGATTGGGAAGATCCTTTCTTTGTTGACAACATCTTCGCTATTGTCGCTAGGGATGGTTATTTTTCTCTGGCTGCTGGAGATGATGGAAATTGGTGGCTGTTATTTGAAGACTACGACATTCATTGGCTTCCAAGGCTTATCAAAGGTTTGCAACAAGCACAGGATTATCTATGATCGTTGGTGAAAATGTCAGGAATATGGGTCGATGGAAGATCCGAAAATACGGGAAGAAGGGGAATCAAACTACAGGAAGAGCCAAGGGAATTAAACTAAGTCCCCTTGAAAAGTACATGTGTAGATCTAATCGTAGCTGGAAACATCCTCTCTATGGAGAGATTATGGCTAAGCTTGGAATGAAGAGAGGCAAAGAGAAGCGCTAGGAAGCTCTACAATCGATTTTAATGTGTACAAGCTGGGGTAGTACCAACCATGCAAAATAATTGACTGTAGGAGGTTCTATGTGGTCCTATGACCCCATTATTCCCAAGGAAAGGCTCGTTGCCGGAAAATATTACCTTGGAAGGTGTAGAAATGCTAAAGTAGCTAGATGGGATGGAAAAGAATTCTGGTATTGGAGAACCAAGTTTGGTTACACTTTCTTGGAAAACATCAAATGTCCAGAAGATGACAATACCTTCGATGTGTTCATTGCTGAAGAAATGATCAAGGATATTCCTCTATGAATGATTTTATATGGGAATCCATCGAACCTGTTTTACTACCTGCAGATAAGAGCGGCGATCTATATCGACACAATCAACAAGTAAAATGTGTTTGTGGAAACACTAAATTTCAGTTGTTTTCTTCAGATGGTTGGTATCAACTCACAGGACGATGCACAAAATGCAAAAACACAACTACAGTGTATTCGGGCTGAAGTCATCTGACATATTTTGACCATAAAACAGAGGAAATCGAGACTAAAAACAGAATTTATAAGAGAATAACCTACAATTAGTATTGACAAATCTGTTAAAAATGTGTTATAATGTTGGAAAAATGATAAATTCATTCCTGGACGGTGAAAACTGCAACGGTGGCGGGAATGTCTTAAATGTCTCTACCACGGTAACCAAAAGAGACAGCCGGGGGAACTCGGGGAGCTAATAAGTTGTATGAGGGCGGCGATGTGCGTGCACTAGCCAATAGGCTGACTTATTATGTCTCCCTGCATCTGGAGCCGGTGGTAAGCGAAGTAGCATTCGAAAGTCCAGATTACCACGCCTTTGCTACATAAGGTATTAAGTGGTGCCGACTACGGAAACCTCAATAAAGTCCGCGGCTGGTTTTGTTTCCTTTACTCACTTTTTAGTGGGTAAGGGGGAACTTTGCCAGCCGTTTCCTAATAAAGTATAGTAGAGTGAAGAAAGTAAAGTTTACGCTAACTATAGCTGTTAGAAACGATATAACTGTTAATACCATTCGCCGCACCTTGGAAAATCTTCTAAAATATCTTCCTTGGTGCGTTTTTATTTCTGAGGTATCCAAATGAGATTGTGGCCTTTTTCTAAAGAAGTTAAAGTACAAACCGACAAGAGAATAACTATTCCCATTAAAGTACTTGCAGAAAGTCTATTTGAGGAGTATAATCCTAACAAATATTATTATTTTGCCCGTGTTTCTCATAATGATGACATTATAATCGCCCAATATCAGAAATGAAAGTAAATAATACCTCTAGTAATTCTATAGTACTCTCCATTCCAGAGGGATCGGCCCAATTAACTGAATTCCCGGGGAATGAATGTCAGATAGGAATTTTTCATAATGTTTATATTAAAAGGGAACATAGAGGAAAGGGAATTGGATCTAAATTTCATAAACATAGACTAGAAGCTGCCAAAAGATATGGATATTCTACTGTAATCTGTACGGTTAATGTTGATAACGTGGTTGAACTTCGCATATTAGAAAAGAACAATTGGATCAATATGGGAAAGCTCACAGATACTTCTTATCTTTTTAAGAAAGATTTGACATGAAGCATAAATACTATGATGTAATTATCGCTTGGGCTAACGGAAAAGATATTGAATGCCGTACTTCATATACATATGAATGGCAGCCTTGTATGACAGACGAAGAATGGATTGATGAACTCTTAGAGGGAGTTTTAGGTGGATAAGCATGTTTTGGTTGTCGCTTACAAAACCCATTATATACACAATGGAGAAAGAATAGATTATTGGGCAATCAGACAGTGGACTTTTAATACAAAAGAAAGCGCGGAAGAGTTTTTCACACAGCTTGAAAAACTTGAATTCAAATTAGTGGCTATATGGAAAATACCATGCTAATATATCTTTCTATTTGTACTTTTTTTGCTCTCTTTACACTATTATATTCTTATTTTGTAGAAAGTGAGATTTATATAGCCTCCGTCATTATTAGTATATTGCTTTATGTACCGTTCTTGAATATAGTTTTATTGTCAATGTTTATCGTTGCTGTGTATGACGACAATAGAGCTTTTTTTGATAAATCATTACTCAAAAGAAAATGATTAGCTTATCTTTGCTTGCATTATATATTAACTTGTTTACTCTTATATTTTCTCTTATTTGTATTATACTTTTACCATTTGCTATTTATTTTGTGCTAAAATGAATTGTTCTGAATGCATGTTTTCAGTTAATGATGGATATGAATTGTCTTGTCGTAGATATCCACCAACTGTTATTACTCACACATCATCTAGGTTTCCGGTCGTGTATCAAGGGTGGTGGTGTGGGGAATTTAAACAAAGATTTGATTCAATCACTATGTTAAAATTAGTGCCAAGGGAGAATGAATCCAGAAGTCTTAGTAATTAAGTTTCTACTAACATACGAGAATTACGCCAAATGGCGCAGCCGCATCGACTCATTAGAATTTTCAAAGGAGATGCGGCCTTTTCTTTTTGCATTAGATAACCTTTTCGCAAAACAAAAAGAAGTAAGTGCCCAAGAATTAGGTATCGAAGTATACAGAACCGGGAAGAAAGATCGAGAACTTCTATCTATTGTTGCGGAGCAACTGCTTACAGCAGAACCTCCTAATAATGTAGAAGAATTACTTGACACTTTCCACAAAGCAAAGACACTTCGAGATCTAGCCACTGCTGCCTATGAGGCAAGTATTGATGGCAGCGTGGATAAAATTTATCCGTTAGTAGAAAAATTAGAAAAAACGGAAGAAATCAGCGAAGAATATGTCACTGATGACATAGATAGCATTCTTGCTGATACTGCTCTCCAACCTGGATTGCGTTGGAGACTCAACACCCTTAATCGTTCTTTAGGTTCCTTGAGAACCGGTAATTTTGGTTTTATCTTTGCGCGGCCAGAGGTAGGTAAAACTACTTTTATTGCGTCCGAAGTAACATTTATGTCAGAACAAACTGACAGACCTGTTATCTGGATCAATAATGAACAGCCGGGTAAGGAAGTAATGTTGAGGGTGTATCAAGCAAAGCTTGGTGCAACTCTTGATCAAATTAAACGTAATCCACAAAAAGCTAAGGAAGCTTATGAGCGCGCCGGTAAAATCTTACTTGTTGACAAGGCAACGATCTCAAGAAAAGAAATTGAAGCACTTGCAGAAAAAGAAAAACCTTCGCTTATTGTCATTGACCAACTCGACAAAGTTACGGGCTTCGACGCCGAAAGAGAAGATCTTGTTCTCGGGAAAAAATACATCTGGGCAAGAGAACTGGCAAAAAGGTTTTGTCCCGTCATTGGCGTTTCCCAAGCAGACGGAACAGCAGAGGGAATTCAATGGCTCAATATGGGGCATGTGAGTAACGCAAAGACAGCTAAACAAGCAGAGGCAGATTTTATTTTAGGTATTGGAATGCTTCTAACTCCAGGATTTGAAGATAATAGATTTATTTCTATCTGTAAAAATAAACTATTAGGAGACGAAGATACTGATCCTAAACTTAGACATGCTAGATTGGAAGTATTAATAGACCCGGAAAGGGCACGCTATCTTGATTTGGAGGAAACTTGAACCCATATACCCAAAGTGTTAATTGGTTGATTGAAGTTTATGAAAGAACTATCGCTCATGCAGAAGATGAGGCTCCACAGGCAACAAGAATCACTAGAGAGGCATTGAATATTCTTAAAATGAATCCATATTATGAAGGTGAGGATCTCTTTGTACAGAAACCAAAAGATTCTAGACCTAGCTAGAGAGTGTGAGCGCTGTCAAAGCTGTCAATCTACTAGTCCAACAATAGTCGCAGCACATAGTAATCAGCTCAGGGACGGAAAAGGGAGAGGACTAAAGGCACATGACTATAGAGTGGCTTATCTTTGTTATGAATGCCACACAGAAATTGATCAAGGAAAACTCTCCAAAGAAGAAAAAAGAGAATTGTGGGAGGATGCGCATAGACGCACGATCGGATGGCTGTTCGAGAACAATCATATAAAAATTATCTAACCTTAGATACAGAAAACACCACTAGCAATAAAGGCGCTGCTCACGACAAAAGAAATAGAAATGTAGGAATCTCCTATCATTTCAATGGAGACTTTGGATTTACCAACGACTATAAATTAATTCAAAGTTTGGTAGATCAAGCCACAGATCTAGTTGGATTCAACTTCAAGTATGATCTGGCTTGGCTAAGAAATGTTGGTATCCGAGTAGAACATAAAAGAATTTGGGATACCCAAATCGGTGAGTATCTTTTAACTCACCAGCAAACTCGCTATCCTTCTCTCAATGACTGTGCCATTAAATATGGTTTAGGAGAGAAGATAGACAAGATCGCAGAATATTGGGCTCAGGGAATAAATACAAATGAAATTCCTTGGGAAGAGCTAGAAGAGTATGCGATTCAAGATGCCAAACTAACATGGGATCTCTTCAAAGTTTTAGATAATCTCATCGGAGATAAAAAAACTTTGTGGAAATTATATGGATATGATATAATTGTATTAGAGGACATGGAAAGAAATGGAATCCTCATCTCTAAGGACTATCAGAGGTCGAAAAAAGCTGAGCTTCAAGAGAGACTTGAGTTGGTTGAATCGGAAATTCGGAAATTCATTCCACCCGATATCCCGAACTTCAACATCAACTCCGGAGATCATCTTTCAGCCCTCCTCTATGGAGGGTCAATCCTCTATCAAAAAAGGATCCCTATTGGAGTATATAAAACAGGTATCAAACAGGGCCAACCTAGATTCCAAATAGAAAGACAGGTGTTTGTTCTTCCGGGAATGATAAAACCATTAAAAGGATCTGAGTTAAAAAAACCAGGAATGTATGCTACAGATGAAGCCACATTATTAAAATTAGGAGATAAGAGTGGGTTGATCCCTCTGCTTCTTGAACAAGCGGGACTCACTAAACTTATTGGAACTTATTTTAATTATGAAGAATTAATTGAAGAAATGGGATGGGATAATTGTATTCATTCTTCCTTTAATCATATTGTAACAAACACTGGTAGATTAAGTTCAGTGCGACCAAACATTCAGAATTGTCCTCCAGAAGTAGATTATTCTTTTATCAGTCGTTATGATAGTAGCGGCCGATAAAAAAGCTCTGGAGTGGAGAGTAGCCTTAGAATTATCAAGAGATGAAACAGGATTAAAAGAAATTCATGATGAATTGGTGGATATTCATAGCGCTAATCAGCGCCATTTTAATATTCCCGACGGTCCTACAGGGAGAGAAGGAAGACTTGCCGCCAAGATCTTCTTATTCAGAACAATCTTTAGGGGATCAGCATATGCCTTCTCAAAAGACGAACTCTTTTCGTGGATCTCATCCAGTCCGAAATATTGGGAGAGACTGATTGAACAATTCTTCCAAAAATATGATGGATTGGATGCATGGCATCAGGAGTTAGCTAAACTTTCAGCACAGAGAAAACCATACAAGAGCTTCACAGGAAGAACGTGGCTGGTTCCTCCTTTTATCACTCCAACAGGGGAAACAAAATTACTGTGGTCTAGTTTTACTAATTTTCCAGTACAAGGAACTGGAGCAGATATAGTCAAGTTAACTAGAATTGGAATTCATTCCAGACTTAGAAAACATAAAATGAAAGCTGGATTGATTAATACAATTCATGATGCTAACTATATTGACTCTCCTGAGAACGAAGCAAAGGCTTGTGTAAACATTCTTTATGAAGCTAGTGATGATATACCAAACCTAGTTAAGAAGTATTTTAATCATGAATTAGCTCTACCTTTTCCATGTGAAGCTAAATGGGGACCAAGTGTGGGAGCATTAGAGAAAGTAGAAAGATTTGCTTGACAAATCTAGACAAATATAATATTATATATGGAGTCATATGAACATCAATATCGTTAATGTAAATTCCTCAGTAGGAACTACTAAAAAAGGTGAGCCTTATTCACTGTTAGAAGTAACTTATAAAGATTCAAATGGACGAGTATCCCAAAAGAAAATTTTACCTTTCGGCAATAGTAAAGACGTTTATGATGTGCTGGCTACTGCTAAACAGGGTGATTGGTTTTCTGTGGAAACAGCTAAAAATGGGATGTATACTGACTGGACCGGAATTGCCAGACAAGACTCACCACCAAAGGAAACTCCTGTGAATTATAAACAACGATCAGACGAAACTCAAATTCAAATCATTCGCCAGTCCAGCATTAAAGCCGCTGCAGATCTTCTTCAAGGTACCGGAGATGTCGAGGCAACTCTCGCGGCGGCCAAACGATTTGAAGATTATGTATTAGGCAAGAAAGCAGATTTCAGCGACATGGAAGACGATATTCCTTTTAGTCGGGGATGAGCACGTCCCAAGACAAAACGTGCTTTAAGTGTGGAATTAGGCAATCTTTAGACGGATTCTATAAGCATCCAAGAATGAAAGATGGATACTTGAACAAATGTAAAAATTGCACTAAAACTGACTCTCTATTAAATCGAAGGAAAAACGAAGACTATTATAATAAATATGATAGAGATCGAGCTAAACTTTTTCATAGAAAACAATCTATGAAGATTATTCATGAAAAATGGAAAGTAAAATTTCCGGAAAAAAGAAAGGCGCATATTATATTTAATAATGCTATTAGAGATAATAAAATTAAAAAACTACCTTGCTGGGAGTGTGGAAACGTGGAAGTAGAGGGACATCATCCAGATTATGACCAACCACTTCAAGTTGTTTGGCTTTGTACTAAGCATCACAAAGAAATTCATCGAAAATTCTGATGAATATCTCTAAACAAGAGGTCACTTACTGTTATCATTATGGTAGTGACTTAGAGGTAGTGAATGCCGCTAGAGTATCTTTTGATAAGATGAGTGAGTGGGAAATTTCTGGTTGGAAAGAAGAAGTTGATCTAGATTCACGAGTTATTTATGATTTTCCCATCCATAAATTATCAGACAAAGATGCAAAACTTATTCACTACTTGGCTAAACATAATCACTGGAGCCCTTTTGGGCACGTTGGGGCAACTGTTCGTGTTAAGGCTCCAATTTTTGTGGCACGGCAGTTGGCCAAGAGCCAAGTTGGATTGGTTTGGAATGAAGTCAGCCGTAGATACGTTGATAATGAACCTGAGTTTTATTTCCCTGATGCTTGGCGCGGAAGAGCGGAGAATGCAAAGCAAGGATCAGGAGAAGTTATCGGAGTAGAACAAAACGACAAAGCTGATCGTAATTTACAGATGGTAGTTGCACTTGCCCTTGGTGCTTATCAAAGTTTACTTTCATCGGATGTGGCTCCAGAACAGGCTAGAATGGTTCTTCCACAGAATACCATGACTGAATGGATCTGGACTGGTTCTTTGGCTGCTTGGGCTAGAGTATATAAGCTTCGATCAGATCCACATGCTCAATTAGAAACGCAAGAAATTGCATATAAACTAGAGGAAGTTCTTAAACCACTTTTTCCTGAATCGTGGGAAGCTTTAAAAAACTAATTGCTGGTGTTTTGGCAGCCTGTGCTTTAACAGTGCAGGCTGCCGAACCATCTAAAGAGCAGGTAATTGCGGCTAGTGCTTTGTTAGCAGCAGATTGGCTGCAAACAAGATACATAGCGAGACATCCAGATCAGTTCTTTGAACATAATCCATTACTTGGTAGGCATCCTAGCATTGGTCGGGTCAATACTCATTTTCTTGGGGCATTTCTTCTTGGCTACACTCTTACTCAGTGGGGCTATTGCAATAGGAGTTGTTACTCTGTGTTTATTGCTCTCGAAGGTGCGAATGTAGCCAGGAATTTCTCAATAGGAATAAAGTTTGAATTCTAAAACACATCCTGTTCAATTAGGATATAGTGAAGTTCCTGAAAAATACACCTTTAAATGTATTAAATGTAAATCTCTCAATATGTACTTCAGAGAAATAGACGAGATCTACGGGGATCATAGATATTGGTGTGGGGATTGTAATTACCGTTGGGAAGGAGGAGGATTAGAATTAGGAGGCCAAAATTAGAACTTTTTTAATTGCCGATACTCACTTCGGGCATAAGAACATTCTTGACTATTGTCAAAGACCTTATGAATCCTTAGAGGAAATGCACAAGGCTCTTGTCTTCAACTGGAATGCTACTGTAAAACCAAAAGATAAGGTATACTGTCTTGGGGATATGGCGATCGCCAGATATGGTATCAAGTTTTTTGGGGAATGTAACGGAAGAAAGATCCTAATTAAAGGTAATCATGATATTTTTAAATTAAAAGACTATCTTCCTTATTTTGATGATATCCGTGCTTATCATGTGTTAGACAGATTTTTTCTGTCGCATGTACCAATCCATCCTAAATCCCTTCAAAGGTGGAAAGCTAATATTCATGGACATCTGCACAATAATGTAGTAATGGACGGAGATAAACCAGATCCTAGATACTTCTGTGTCAGTGTAGAGAGAATTGGATTTACTCCACTTGACTTTGAGCATATCAGGAAACATTACAAGGAAATTCACAGTGAATAATAGATTACACAATGTAACAAATCCATATCAAGGGACCTATAAGAAAGTTCTAACAGTTTGTTCAGCAGGACTTCTCCGCTCACCTACTTTAGCATGGATGCTCTCACAACCTCCATATGAATATAACACTAGGGCTTGTGGAGTAACTCAGGAATATGCTCTAGTTCCGTTAGATGAGGCTCTGATTCATTGGGCGGATGAGATTGTGTTTGTACATCCCGACAACCATGAAGAGGCCGTTGATAAGTTTCCACAGCTTCTAAAGAAGAATGTATTCGTACTTAATCTACCGGATAAGTATCCTTATCGAGACGAAGAATTGATTAAACTAGCAAGGAAGCAATATGATGACACTACCTCTGTATGTAAACTCCTTCGAAAATGAGTTTATCTGTACAGGTGAAGAAATCAAACCAAGGAAGATCGGCTTTGTTTAAACTACTTGTCAGAGAAATTAATGACACTATTAATTGATGCTGATGTTGTGGCTTTTCGGTGTGCTGCTTCCGCAGAGCCCACAAAAATAAAGCCCTATCGAGAACCAATAGAGATGGCTATTCGTAGGGCAGAAGAATTAATGTATCGTATCTTTGCAGACATGAATACAGATAACTACAAAGGATTCTTAACCGGGAAGGGAAACTTTAGAAAAGTTATTGATCCTTCTTATAAAGCCAATAGAACCAAACCAGAACCAGCTTATCTTCAAGATCTTCGACAATACATGATCCTTGATTGGAAGATGGAAGTAGTTGATGGCATTGAAGCTGATGATGCAATCGGAATGGCTTCAACAGAAGATACTATTATTTGCAGTAATGATAAAGATCTCCGGCAAATTCCAGGAGGATTTTATAACTTTACGGTAAATAAATTTGAAGTAATTGATGAGATCACTGCAGCCCAAGTTCCTTATAGTTTAATGTTAATTGGAGACTCTACTGATAATATTTCTGGAGTCGATCGCATTGGAAAGAAAACTGCAGCTAAAATAATTCAAGAATATGGAGATGATATTGACGGACTTAAGAAAAGAGTTCAAGAGTTGTATAACGACGATGAAAGATTCTATCGTAATTTACTTCTCGTTAAAGTTCTTCGTAGTGAAGCAGAACTTAAAACAATTAATGACTTGGTTAAAACTCTAAATGAAGACTTCGAGCGCGAAGTCGAAAAACAATTTGAGACCATTGAACAAGTATCGTCACTCTAAAACTCCACAAGAATATCTTTCTCAAAGAAGTAAACAAATGGAAAATGGTTGTGTTCATTTTACAGGGGGCTTAGATAGGGGTGGATATGGACAAGTTCATGGCTCTAATGCTGCTAAGAAATTGAAAGTCACTAGAGCACACCAAATGGCATATGCGATGACTTATGGTGAATATTCAAAAGACTTTATAATCTGTCATAAATGTGATAATCCTACTTGTATCAATCCGAACCATTTGTTTTTAGGAACTTGGAATGATAATATACAAGACATGATGAAAAAAGGAAGATATAAAAATGAATTGCATCCAAAAGTAGATTATGAAGAAATCTACCAATATAAAAACAAAGAAACTTGCTTTGATGTCGCAAAACGATTTGGAATCTCTTTCTCTAGGGTCTGTCAAATCTGGAGAAAAGAAGTCGATTTCAGTCGCAAGCCGAAAAAACAAGGCCAGAAATCTTCAGAAACTAGTGAGAGACAAGATACTCCAGAAGTATCCGGAGTTGACTCCTGATGATGTCAGATCAACGGGAATGGGCCAACAAGGAACAGACATTCAGCTCAGTAACTTGGGTTGGAAACGGTTCCCGTTTGGAGTCGAATGTAAGAATATCGCTAGGTTTGTGGGATACACTTTCTACGACCAATCTAAACAAAATACACAAGGCGGTGATCGAATTCCAATTGTCGTTATCAAAGCAAATCGACGAGATCCTGTCGTCTTGATTGGATTGGATGACTTTTTCAAAGTTATAAAGGATTAAATGGAAATCACAAAATATTTAGAAACAGAGGATGGAGGATGTGTTTTTAAGGCAACCCTCACTCAACCTCAATTAAAAGCTTTAGTAGAGTATGCTCTAACTGATATGATTATCAAGGGACTGGTTCCCTTCACATCAGAAGAAGATGTAGATCCTGTTTTAGTGGTAACACAAGACCACAAACCACAATGAGAGTTCTACTTTTAGATATTGAGACCTCTCCATACACAGCATATATCTGGCAACTGAATCAACGTTGGATTAATCCAGACAATATTATTGACAGTGCCCGGATCTTATGTTGGTCTGCCAAGTGGTTAGGAGAAGATGAAGTCTTCTTTGATTCAGAGCGTAATAATCTACCTGAACATTATCTTTCAAACATCCATAAACTGATGTGCGAAGCTGATGCTGTTGTTCACTATAATGGAACAAAGTTTGACATTCCTATTCTTAATAGAGAGTTTCTATTATGGGGAATGAAACCACCTGCTCCATCGAAACAGGTAGACTTGTTTAAGGTAGTCAAACAAAGATTTAAGTTTCCTTCTTCTTCTTTGAATTACATTTCAAAAGCATTGAAGATTGGAAAAAAGACCCCACATAAAGGATTCTCTCTTTGGACAGATTGTATGAAGGGAGATGACACGGCATGGAAACACATGGAGGAATACAATAAAAATGATGTCATACTACTGGAACAAGTTTATTATAAACTTCTTCCTTGGATTAGAGTTCACCCTAACCGGAGTCTTGAAAGTTCTGTTCTTTCTTGCCCAAACTGTGGATCTGAGTCTTTCCAGCGTAGAGGATTTCATCGAACAGCGACTTGCACTTATCAACGCTATCGATGCAGTAACTGTGGCAATTGGTTCCGTGGAGGAAAGTCACAAGCACCAACTCCAGAAAACCGAGGCGTAAATGTTTAGTCCAGCAAAAAACAGAAAACAAAAGAACAATAAATGGGAGGATCCCCTTGATCCTTCCTCTTGGACAATATGGCCGGGAGGATCTTATGCTCCTAATGTAGGAACTAAAGAACCACAAGGGCCAGTTAATAGTATTCAACATGGGGGAGATCATTATAAGAAATATGGTGATTTACAACCATGGGATGTTGTGGTAAAATGGAATCTTGGTTATCTTGATGGAACGGCTCTAAAATATATTGCCAGATGGCGAGACAAGGGTGGTATTGAGGATCTCCGAAAGGCTATCCACTTCTTAGAAAAATTAATTGAGGTAGAATATGACCCCGCTCGCAATACCACTAGTCGATAAGATTTTAGATGCGATAGGAAACTTTTTCCCCTCAGAAAAAGAAAAAGCAGCGGCTAAGTTAGCGCTGCTTCAATTAGAATTTGATAGAGAAAAGCTTTTTGTAGAAAGCGAAACAGAACTCCTAAAAGGACAGATTGATGTTAACAAAGTTGAAGCTGCCAGCGATAGCAGATTTACGTCGAATTGGCGGCCATTTGTCGGCTGGACATGTGCTAGCTCTTTACTTTATTCTGCTGTTGTTGAGCCAGTTGCACGGTTCGTGGCGATGGTGGTCTACGGTTATTCCGGAACTTTCCCGGTAATAGATTCAACGATTACACTACAGATTTTAATGGGTCTTCTAGGTCTGGCTGGTATGAGAAGCTTTGACAAAGTTAAAGGAACAGTACGATGATGACACTAGAAGAAATCAAAGAAAAGCTTCGAGAAGAAGATATTATTGATTTAATTGAAACTCTACAGATCACCACGGATCACATTGTAGAGAGATTTGAGGATTTTATTGAAGAGCAAGCAGATGATCTTGAAAAAGAATATGAAGAAGAAGAAAGACTACTCTTCGGAGACGGAGAAGACCTCATTTAAAGGTCATAAAACAATCAAACACTACAAAGAAAAAATCAAGCAAGAGCTGGCAGACGAGGAGATTAAGGAGATTGGAGAAAGAAAGATTTAAAAATAGTTTTGCAGCAAACGTATTTCGATTCAAATATAGTCAAGGACCAAGTGATACTTGGGATGCTCTTGCTGATCGATTGGTAGAAGATGTTTGTGGCACTCGATGGGGAACTCAGCCAAAGTTAATGTCAGATGATGAACGAAAACAGTTGGCTGAATATATAAAAGAAATGAAATTCATACCAGGAGGAAGGTATCTCTATTATGCTGGACGACAGTTTAAAGCTTACAACAACTGCTATCTCCTCAGAGGAGAAGAAGACACAAGAGAAGAATGGGCCAGTCTCTTTCATCGAGCTTCTTCCTGTCTTCTCACTGGGGGAGGAATTGGAATCGATTACTCAGTATTCCGTCCATCTGGCCGAGCGCTACAGAGAACTGGTGGAAAAGCATCTGGCCCCCTACCGCTCATGTTCGCGATCAACGAAATCGGCCGCAACGTTATGCAGGGAGGTTCAAGGAGATCTGCAATCTATGCTAGCCTTGATTACAGACATGAAGACATTCCTCTTTTTCTGCGAGCAAAAAATTGGAGAGATCAGGAAGCAGGCAACTCCGGACTAACTTTAGCAGATCTGAAGGAACAAAACTTTAATTTTCCTGCTCCTCTAGATATGACCAATATTTCTGTTAATTATGATGACAGTCTTTGTGGTCAGTACTTCTGGAAAGAAGTTGGAATTGCTGGTGGTAAACAGTACACTAAACTTCCTGTTTCTGAAAACTTGATGAACAGTTCTGTTTATTTGGAAAACGTCAAGCAAGCGATGATGACAGGAGAACCTGGTTTCTCTTTTAACTTTAATGGGAAAGAGCGTGAAACACTTAGAAATGCTTGCACAGAGGTTACGAGCGAAGATGATTCTGACGTATGTAATCTTGGCTCAATCAATCTTGGGAATATTGGATCTTTGGACGAATTCAAATCCATTGTATCCCTCTCTTCTAAATTCCTTGTCTGTGGAACCTTGCGTGCGGATCTCCCTTATAGCAAAGTCTATAAGATTCGGGAACAAAATAGGCGACTCGGTCTTGGACTCATGGGAATCCACGAATGGCTCTTACAGAGAGGTTATGCGTATGAGGTTACTTCAGAACTCCATGAGTGGTTGAAAGTATATAAAGATGAATCAGAGCGATCTGCTAAAGAACATTGCGATAGATTCTATTTGTCTCACCCTAAAGCGTATCGAGCGATTGCCCCAACAGGAACAATTGGTATTCTGGCGGCAACTACAACTGGCATCGAGCCTTTGTTTGCGGTTGCCTACAAACGCAGGTTCCTCACTGAAGGAACTAAATGGAAGTATCAGTTTGTTATTGACAGTACTGCAGAACGACTCATCAATGACTACGAACTCAAACCAGAAAACATTGACACCGCCTATAAGTTAAGTCATGATCCAGAACGAAGAATCAAGTTCCAAGCGGACATTCAAGATTACGTTGACATGTCAATTTCAAGTACCATCAATCTCCCTTCTTGGGGTTCGAACGGAAATAGCGAGAAAGATGTACCTGATTTCGCAAGAATTCTTGCAAAGTATGCAAGCCGTTTGCGAGGATTCACTTGTTACCCTGACGGAAGTAGAGGAGGACAGCCCATTACAGAAGTGAGTTATGAAGAAGCGCATGCTAATAAGAATGTGATTTTTGAGGAAAATGATGTCTGTGACATAACCGGTAAGGGAGGAAGTTGCGGAGTATAAAAGGAAAGGGGCCTTTCGGCCCCTTTTCTATTTTCCCGTTCTCATTTTCTCTGCTAACCTAGTTGCTCTTCCCTTTACTTGAGAAGCCCATTTAGATTGCAGCATTCCTTTAGATGCTGCTTCATAGTCTCCTCTTCGCACAGCATCAAGAGTATTCTTGAAAGTGGAGAGAACTGACCATCCCATATTGAAACACATATTAACAAGAACTTCCTGTCTGACAGGATCAAGAGATACATACCAAGGGAGATTAGTTCTTAACTCATTCTCCGCTCTGGTGATGTCATGCTGAAGTAGATACTCAATCTCATCTGGAAAGAGTCCTACATCAGTTAGATTCCGCCCTACCCCGATTGTTGTTTTACCAACACTGTCGAGGTAGGGTTTTTTTCTTTCTCCTTCGTCAATTCGAAGTTGAGCGGCTAGTCTGTTTCTATCAATCATTTAGTCTCTGATGTTTAAGAATACTAGAAGTACTTCCTGTTATAAGAAGCATTTCTTCTTTGGTTAAGTGTTTTTTGAGTGATTCTCTTGGAAGAGATTTAAGTAATCGAAGAACACTGTTTGGATCACCTGTGATCTTTGCGTATTCCTCAAGTTGATTTGTGAGCTGTTCTCTGGTAAATTCCTGAGACACCATATCATTCTTGATTCGTCTGGCAAGATCCTTAGCTCTTTCTGATCTCTTTTGTTCTTTTTGAATACTGTTCCACTTCTCTGTTTGCTTCTTACCTAAATCAAAGGTATTTAATCCTAATCCATATTTCTTAAGCATCTGATCTTTTTCAGTCAGGGCAGGTTCTTTTGGTTGTCCAAATTTATCTTTAATTCTTCCTTGAGAATCCATAGAAGTTTCGACATCCCATAGTCCTTGAAGAGAAGAGGGAATTACACCACGAACTGCATTCTTAGCTGTCTGAGTTCCTGGATCTGAGGCGAAGTCCCATATATTTTTACCAATCTTAAATGCCTCTCCTGCTGAAGGAAAAACAAAAGACCATGCATCTCTTTCTGTTGAAGGAATAATATTACCTCCTGAAAGAGACGGCTGCAGCCAAAGTCCAGTATCTTTGGAGAGTGGTCCATATAAGAGATAATCCATGGCATCAGAATCAGCTTTAACTCCAGCCCATTCAGCATACTTCTCTTTGATATCATCTGTTAGATTTCTACCCGTGATCCAATCATACAGTTCTGAAGCTAGATCATATCCGATAAATCCCTTTAGTCCAGCTAGTCCGAAGTTAGTTGCGAGTTGATATCCCAAAGCATTCATGTCCTTCTCTTTCCAATAATACTGGTAAAGATTAGTAGAGAAGTGACTGTAAGTTTTTAATTGTCCCATCTGTCTACCAAGAACACCTAAATTTCCATAGACCATAGCTTTCTGGTTATTGTGATAATCTCCCATACTGGCCTGTGTTCTATTATAAGCAATCTCCATTGCTTGTTTGGGATTATATCCTTGGCCTACAATCTGATTAAAAAGAGCGAAGAACATCGTAGGACGAGTAGTAGCCTCAGCAAATCTTAGAGGAGCTGAAGAAAGTTTTCCAAGTTTACTTGAAGTTTTACCATAAGATTTAATATGCTCATATTCTGACCAAGAAATTAATCCACGATCTTTCGCATAAGTAAAAGCCTCTTTATAGATATCTGGAAGAGATGTTAATCTACCTCCTGATTTATAATCAAGATAAGCTGCAGTAAAGATAGCGGATCCTGCAGCTAATTGTTTTCCAGCCTCCATTGGAGTGGTATCAATTCCAAGATCCTTGGCATTCTTCATTAGCATTGGAAGACCCGTCTGAAGTGGTTGGGTCATCTGAGCAAGCAGCATTCTCATACTTCCAGAAGCAAGTTTCATTGTCTGGAAGGTATTGATCAAGAAATTGTTTACAGCCCTGACACTGTTGGGACCATATCCAAGGCCAAGATGTTTAGTGCCGTTAGCAATCGAATCTAGTACATTGTCAACAGCTCCACCAAGCTGACTGGTTCTACCGTCTAGATAATTTTTATAATCTTCTAGATACTGTTTAGTGTTGGGCTTGACATCAGGATTCCCAAGTAAAGATTTTAGTTCGGAGTTAGCCTGAATCATGTTATGATTAAGTGAACCTTCTTCAAAATAATTAACGATTGATTTGAAAAAATCATCATTATTTTCATAAGCATTTTTCCAGAACTTATTGCCCTCGTTACCAAAGACTCCTTCTTTGTTTAGAGTGTGGACATCGAAATTAAATGCATCTTTACCTTCATCAATACCACGCTGTCTTAGTGCTTCTGAGATATCTTTGAGCCTTGGATCACCATCAATAATCTTTTGAATATCTTGAAGGGCTTTGACAAACTCTCCCGGTCTAGCTTGATTGATAGCTCTACGATTAGTATTAGTGATATGTACGTCACTATAGTATTTTTTAACTTGTTTCTTCGCGGCTTCTACTTCAGCTAAAGACTTACCAGTTAATACACCAACAATCTTTCCATCACGAGTTACGACAGCCGTATAATCTCCTTTAAAGTTATTGGGGCTGTACCCATAACGATAATCAACTGCGTCTAATCCAGCAGCAGCTCTATTAGCATTCCATTCTTTATAGAATTTATCTAATACGGATCTGTACTGTTCATAGAAAGAGATAACTTTTTCAGAATAACCGGCCGCTCTGAGATCTTCGGCTCTCAGTACTTCTTCATTTCTATCTGCCCATTGAGCCATAGTTCTGGCATTTGTTCTTTCTTCATCTGTCATATCAGCCCAAGACTTTGCGATAGGCTCGACATCATCTCTCATGAATTTAGCTGCTTTGTTAGTAGCTTCTGAAATCACATGATTGACTCTCCGAATTACTGGATTATTAAATACCATTCCCTTCATTCGGATACCCGCACCAAGGGCATTGTTACCTTTCCAGAAATTCTTCTTGGGAAGATCATCAGAAGTCTTTCCCTGAAGTACAGCATCTTCTACTGTACTGGGAGCAACATCCTTACCGATCTTTTCTCCAGTAACATCTTTCCAAATGGTATCTTCTCTGGACTCTTTAGTAGATTTAGGAGGACCAACATCATCAACAATACCTAACTCATCTCTCACTTTTTGAATAGCTGAGAGACGATTAGGAGGTCTATCTTTTAGGTCTTGTCTTTCTCTACCTGGTTTAAACTGTAGAGCAGTGTTCTCTGTATTTAGAAATGGAATGTTTGATGGCTCTGGCTGCTCTGTTTTCAGACGCATACCAAGCTGAGTCATTGGCCGAGAGGGAGGCGCAGATTCTTTTGGAGTATCTCCAACTTCAGTGATCTTGTTTCCAAAATGAATTGTTTTCGAATCCCCCCAACTCTCAACAGGAATCAGACCAACTCCAGGTTCTTTTTGGTATGGAACAACAGTGCTACGTTCAATCTTTCCTTTTCCAGGACCACTGAGATATTTGACTCCCACATGACCGGTATCATCATCGAAAGCTAACCCCTTCCCTCCTCCTTGAGTTTGAATAAGATCAAGCTTTTGGGCATCTTCTGGAGTAACATATACGGTTCGTGCTGAGCGTGGTTGAACTCCCTGCTCTCCTGGATGTTCGGGACGAGCCGCTTTGTCACGGGTGGTAGTACCATCTTCGTGAACTTGGTAGGTCGATCCTTTTGCTGTTTTGAATGTTACTGCCTTAGGTTTTTCTGGCTCAGGTGCTTTTGCTGGTTTAAACAATGATGCTAAAATTTCTTCTGCATCATCTCCATAAACTCTCTTGGCATTCTGTCTTGCAGTGTCTAAAATCAGTTCCGGATTATATCCCTCATCTGCAGCATGCCGAAGCAGCAGTTTTATAGCAGCAGCATCCGGAGAATCTCTGAAGTCTGGGTTTTTTGCATCTCTCATTAACTGAAAAATACTACGGCCAACTTCTTCTGCACTAGATAAATCCGTTCCGCGAAGGCGATCATTAACTCTATCAAGAAAAACTTGATCTTTATAAGATGACTGAAGAGCGTTGTCTTGCTCTACTGTTAAATATTTTTCTAACCACCTGCCTCTCTCTCTATAATTCTTTTTTTCGAATTCAGCTACTTCCTCTGGACCAAAATGTTTACGAACAAAATCAGACTCAATTTTATTATTTTGATCTAAGATAGACTGTCGATAGGATTCGAATTCATCTAGAGACATATTTGAAATGTCTCTTTCTGGAGGTCTGTTTATTGCAAAATCAGGCGCTTCTGGAGGAAGTACTTCAGGTTCTTTAGGAGATTCTTTAGAAATTACGAGATCTCTAGAGACAGGCTTCTCTGGAATAGGTAGATCCATGTCTAGAGTAAGCTGCTCAGTAGGAGCTTGCTTAGGAAGAATGAAGTCATCTCCTTGATCTGTTTCAGGAAGCTTGCCACCAAACTGAGGTCCGACTGGTTGCTGAGAGTCTAGTCCCTCTGGATCACCTGCCTCAAATTCATTCATCTTTCCTTGCCGCTGAGATTCAAGAGCATCTAGTTTTTCTCTTGAGCTTCTTTCAGCTTGAGATAATTTTCTCCCTCGATAAACACCAACTCCAGCCCTAGGGGCTCCTCCTAGAAGAGCCTCAGTAATAATAGTTTCTGGAGTGTTCTCAAATCGCTTAGCTTGTTCTTCATAACCTCTGCCCTCAAGAGATCTTTTCTGAAGATAACGGGTAGCCATTCCCTGCGCCACATTAGCAGAAGAGCCAAACAGAGCCGTCTTTCCTAGTTGTGTGAGAGTTCTAATCTCTGGAGCAGCAGCAGGAATAGCCATACCAATAGCGTCTGAAGCAGCATCAATCGTTCCCACTAAGTTAGAAACTCCTCTATCAACTCCAGATTGTTCTAATTCAGTTGCTGTGTTAGATCCTCTTCCTGCTGCTAGAGCAGGAATGGTATATGGAGCAACAATGGCTGTAGCTAGTGTAGGAACAGCTTGAACTAGATTACCACCAACTCCTGGATTTTTACCATAGACGTCTAATCCATAATTAATACCTAATGCTCTGCGAACATTATCTTGCCAGCTTTGAATACGATGTAGAGCCATTGCTCGGCGTTCTTCATCTTTACCTGCAATATGCTTTGCTACTGCTCCAGAAGCTCCCAGCATAGCTATAGGAACAGCAGCAATGCCTTCCTTGACATCAGTCCAGAGATCCGTTTTTTCTTCTTTCTTGTCTTCAGGTAGAGTTAACTTTTTCGGAGTCGAGGACTCCTCCGGAAGAGTTAGCTTCAGGTTTGATTCTTCTGGAAGAGTTAATTTCATTTAATTGTAATTCCCATTTCTTTAGCTAGGGCTCTAATTTGATCGTCAGAAAGATTTTTATTTTCTTTGACAGATCTTAATTGTTCCATAGTATAAGATTTAGTTTCTTTAGTTGTTCCTAGTGGCTCTGGAGTAGGAGTTTGCTCGGCAGCAGGAAGTTTATTTGTAATCAGATTCTCAATTCTACCTGGGGTTCTGATTGGAGGTAGAGCATCTGCCGCAGGAGTGCCTTTAATGCCCGGCATATTAGAGAGAGGATTGGGTTTCTCATCCCTAGCTCGTCTTTGATTATCATATCCAATGGAAAGTTCATTGAATCTATTACGGAGAGTAAAGTCTTTTAATAGCCCTTCGTTTATAAATTTCTTGATTTCTTCTCCAGTTTTATCTGGATTTTGTTGAGCTACTTCTTCGCTGAGAGTATCATATGCATTCTTTTGAGAAGAAGTAGTAATTCCAGAAGGATACATTTTTTCTGATGTTTGTGTTCCAGTAGGTTTACGATAAGTAAATCCCTCTCTCCTTACTGTATTGGCTGCCTCTGCTCTTTGATTTCGTTGGCCTTCTTGATATTGTAGTCTACTCATGGCGGCAATCAGAGCATTCATTTGTCTTGCTGCAGCTTGATTTCCTTGAAGAGTTAGTTGTTCTAATCTTTGTTGGCCCTGCGTTTGCAGCTTATTGTTTTCTTGGGCAGCTCTAGCATTCCATTTAGCAACTTCAATAGCTCCTCTTTGAGTGCTAAGAGCCATGTCTTCAACTGCTTTTGAAAGTTGTTCTGGAGATAGAATAGAGAATTTCTGAGCAAACTGTTCCGGCATTCCTCTGGATTTCATGAAATTAAACCTCTCTTCAGGAGAAGCTCCAGCTTTAGCTAGTTCCACTACTTGGTTTAGCCCTTCCATGGCTTTATCCATGCCAGCAGTTTTCTTTTGTTGAAAGTCCTGTAGTTTGGCATCAGCAGTTGCCTGAGTCCCAACTATATTGTTAACTTGATTATTGAAGATTCCTTCTTCGTTTTTAATTCGCTGGCCGGCATTACCTAAAGACAATTGTTCTAAAAGACCAGGTTGTTTTTGTGCTGCAAAATCTCTGTTCTGTTGACTAGTCGCAATGTTTTCTCTAGAAAGAGCATTGGCTAATCTCATTTTGTTTAATTCAATTGGGTCCTTCTGACCCTGTATAGCAGCATCATAAAGAACTTTATTTAATTGTGCATATTCGAGTGGGCCAGCCATATTAAGTTCCTGTGGAGAAGAGACTATTCAGAGATTGATAAAGAGGACTATTAGCTGTACCAGACATAGCTGTTGCTCCTTGGGCGCCTTGTCCAGTAGAAATTCCAGCCATTCCTTGATATGTACCTGCTAATCCAGATCTATAATTACTTAGATTGCTCATAGCTAAGTCCTGTAGTTTGGCCTGTCTTCCAAAATTATTGGCCAAATTGCCGCCAGCAGCATCTTTCCGTTGGAGATAATCTCCAGCTACATTTTGAATGCTCTGATACTCAGGCCCTTGTAGATAACTGAGAGGATTCTCATAAGTTTGTTTAAGCATGTTTCCGTAATAATCGGCATCATTTCGATAACGATCGAACATGTCTAAGAGTCTATTAGCAGTATTATTATTTTGATAAGAAGCAGCAGCTCCTGATAATAGACTGGCTAATTTACTAATATCTCCAGAATTTAATCCCAGAGCATTGGAGATAGTATCAAGCAGCCCTTTATTGTTGTTCATGGCGCTGCCTATACCCGCTGCAGTAGCGGCTGTGCCGGCAACTTGTGTTGCTGGTCCTACAGTAGCTCCAGTAGGATCGGGAAGACCAGAAGTATTTACACTACCAACATTCTGTTGAACACCATGAAGGTTGGTGTCTCCTTCTCCCTGCCAGCCTGGTTGTTGTTGAGTTGTGGTTACTTCAGATAGAGGACTATTAGCTGCTCCAGCAGCAGCTCCTCCAACATTCATTGCAGAGCCAAGAGAAGTCATTAGACCAGCATCACCTGCACCCATACCTAGTCCAGCTTCATATAATGCCGGAGAAGTATACGGAGCAACTGATGCCATTACTAATGGACCAAGCCAACTAAGATTATCTCCGAACCAATCAAAGATACCCCCACCACCTTTTTGTTGTTCTGTGAATTTGCCATCACCTAGAGTGTATGTACCGTCGTCATTCTTTGTGATATCATAATTATATCCACCATAGGTTCCATTGTCATTGCCAAAATCACCTAACCATGAAGACAGCGTAGTGGGGAGTTCTGTTCCTAATCCTGCTCCATTACTTCCCCAATATCCAGTGCCCTGAACATTATAACCAGCATTAGGATCATAATATTCTGTTGGTGCTGTGGCTTGAAATCCACTATTTACTAAATCTCTTAGTTGAGCTTCAGTTAATGTTTTTCCACTTAACGCCTTGAACAGATCGTCCATAATTACTCCGTATAGTACCAGCCAGAAAAGACATAATCATCCGCAGTGCTGGTAATAGCAGACGAAGGAGAAACCAATCCAGTAGTATTGTCCATCCAACAATTAACTACAGTGGAAGCACCTTTTTTTGAGAGTTTAAATTCATGTGCTGCAAAGTTATATTCACCACGATAAAAAGGCTTTAATGGAAGTTTGATGGTTGAATTAGTTGGCATAGCCAGGGAACCACTACTCTCAAAAAGAGCTACAACATGAATGATTCTACCTAGCTTTTGATAGCCCCCTTTAATTGAATCTACTCCAGTGACATTGACAGTTGCTGGAATCCACTCATCATCAATAAAAGCATCTTTCAGTGCCTTGAGATAATCATAGAGAACTCTATCTTCTATAAAAGGAAATGGTAGTTTAGTTATACTAGTCATTATGTTGAATATAAGTTACTTCAAAGCCACGCATGAGAAAAGCTTTTCCATTAGCCTGTTCATTGGAAGTGAAAGTAAATCTGAATTTCCAATGATTTCCCCATCCTAATTCTCTCCATCTAATAGGAGTGTTAGGGTCTGCGGTAGCGGTATTGATGGTTCCCATATCAGTCCAAGTAGATTGAAGATCATCTTTTCGGTCTTTGGAATATTCTAATTTTACTGACTGTCCTTGAAAGTTTCCAATGAGTTCTACGTTTCTGATCTCTTTGCTATTGTTACTACCAAAGTCAATTTCATCTGTGGTATAGATAGCATTAGTAGCATCATTTGCAAAAAACTTATCATGATTAAATAAACCATAGGTAAGATTAACAAGTGGATTTTGCTCTGATGCTATTGCAAAAATAGTATAAAGTGTCTCTCCCTTCAATGCGGAATAGAGAGGATATATTCCATTAGGATGTGTCTGTCTTCCTAGATTATAACGAACCCATACATTATCTTCTATGATATAAGACATAGTTCTAATGTATGTAGTATTCACTAAAGTCAGAAGAATAGCAGGAGAATTCTTTTCTATACTCAAACTCAAATAAGAGGTACTAGTAATAATTCTTTGTACCCAACTAGATGAAATATCAGTCAGTTGGAAATTAGATAATTTATAAACTCTATAATCAGTTTGTCGTGTTTTCCCAATAAAATAAATATCATCTCCAATTTTGATGGGAGTCCTTAAAGCTCCTGCAAATCCACTAGGATTAGACAATCCCACTGTTTGGGCATAGGAAGTATTTCTTGACAGAGGGCTTCCCAGTTGGTTTGCATTATCATAAAAGAATTCAATAGAATATTTACCAAAGCCTACAATGTGGTTTTTATGTAGCGCAATATAGGACAGGCCATCTGCAAACATCTCACAGTCAATGAAATCGGTGGAAGTAGAAAAAGTATCAGGAGCACCAATAGTACTGTTATAAATACGTTGATCTGTTCCTAACACAAAGATATAACCGTCTAAGAATACCGGATCGGCTCCTGCTCCTACTGCTAAATTCACTGAAGTAATTGTGTTACCTACTGGATTATATAGATGCAAATAAGCCGCAGTAGGATGCGATTCTAATATCACTACATAATAAGTAGACCCTACTCTATACTCAGTAAATCCCACATATCCAGAAGAATATTGAAGTGTTTTAGTTACCCCTGAATCTAGATACAAAGTATTACCATAGGCGACATACTGAAGATAATTCTGACTTATTTCTAGTAAAGGAGAAAAGAATCCTCTTGGTGGAGTAGTTGATGGATTTCCTCCGTTCCAATAAGAAGACACTTGAGTGTATCCACCTCTTTCTGTTAATACATTTACAGGATCTCCATGCCACTGTTTAAGAGAAGTTGGATAGCAATTTTGACAGACAGCATTAGCATAAAAATTAAAAGTAGTAGAAGTTCCTCCACGATAATCCGATGGAATAGCACTCCCTTGAATTGGAATTCTTTTGGTTTGCTGAGTGTTATAAACTGGATTATTTGTATATGCCATTACCAACGAACCTGTGGCTTGAAATAAACAGAACCTTCTTCATTACCAAATGAAAGAGCTTCTTCTAATGCGTCTTTTGCTCTACGAGCAAGATCTTTCTTTTCTTCAATAGGAAGACCATAATGAGGAGCTTCTCTATCTGCTAATCCATAGATGATAGCTTCTTCCCATTCTTCTGGAAAATCAGGAAGGTCTGTAGACAATGAAATAGTATTAGTAGCTTCTTGTACATCTATCCTAGCTTCAACATTTGTGCTAGAATAAGAATCTGGCCAAGGCCAAAGATATACTTCAGCAAAGGTTTTCTTTGGAACAAAATAAATTTGAGTTGGAACAGCAGTAGGATTACTTGGAATAGATAAATACTCTTGTCTGGTATAAATATTTAAATTTATAGTTGTCTGACTTAGTGTATCATATCTATTCGCATTGATTAATTTCAATGGGATTGTGGAAGTCACTAAAGTTTGTCCCGGCCCCATCGTAGCAAACCCGTCTGTGAACAACGACATTGGAAAAGAATATTGTGTGATTTTCCATAAAGGCATTCCCTTCGAGTGGAATGACTTTAACATGGATGTTAATGCGGAAGATGCTCTTGTGATCTGGTTAGCCGTTGGAGTTTCATTTAATCCTAAGCCACCCGCTCTTTCAAGAGCATCTGTAATAAGTTGATCGCGTGTTTTCATGAGTCAATCATTTGCTCCCAACTGGGGATTCCTTCATTAAAAGTGTTTACCCAATTGACAAACTGTTCGAATGGATTTAGTTCAATGAACCGATCAGTTTGTTCTGGTCTTGTCCACGGAACTGCTAGGTTTTCTTTAGGGGCCTTGAGAAAATCCATGGGGTGCCGAAGTTCAAAGTCCTTCTCGCACACCATGAGATTATCCCATCGTTTTCTTAATTGATAGGACTTAAACTTAAATCCACATACATCACAGATAGCGTTCCATGATCCTTTTTTATAGTATGTCATTTTTTAAGCTCATCAATCTTATCATCAAGTTTATCTAATCTTTGCCAGAGTTCTTTTCGGAAATCTGAAAAATCTTGTTTAGGTAAATACTCCAATTGAATTGTCATATTAGATTTTTCAAGTTCTTCCAGACGCTTTTCAATTCTGTCTGTTCGTCTCTCTCGTTGGTGTTGGTTCTGACGAGCTAAATAAATGAAGGCAGCCATGATCAATTCAATTATATAATGAATGTAGTCCATTATACATTCAACACCGCAGCCGAGAAAATTGGAGTGTTAAATGTTTGTGAAGCCATATATACTCGAACATTTTGTGATCCTCCTACCAAAGATCCAGCAGGAACTGGAATAATCAGTTCAGCTTTTCCATTTACTAAAGAAGGACTGATGTTCAATCCAACAAAATTAAAGAGAAGATTTCCAACACTGTTTGGTTTGGTAACATCAGTTGCCCAAACCTGACCAGAAACATTAGTAGCTCCAAGGGCTCTTGGATGAATATAAGCTTTAATCATATATTCATTCTGACCTGCAGGATCTCCTGTTACAAAGGCCGGAGGAGCAGTCCAAATATTTCCAACAGACCAGCTTCCTGCCGGAGCAGTAGGAGATCCTCCATTAGCTGAAGTTGCTGTATAAATAGCAGAGCCTGCCCAGGCCGCACCAACTGCAGTAACATCAGATGATTGATTCCCGGCAGTAGTATTCCATCCTACGGGATCTCCGTCAGGATCTCCTAAAGGAGCCCAACCAACAATCTGTGCTCCACCGGGAGCATCTGTTGGCGGTGTTGGATCCGGACCAGTGGGAGTAGACGAAGTAAAGATAGCCAAGACTTCATCAGCATTTAATGTCGGAGTTCCGGGCTCATCCCGCAGAATAACAAAACCACGATAATACTGGGTTTGTGTTCCACTAGGAGTTGTGATACAATATACTCCAAACTTCTGATACTGGTTTACATCATGATTGACATAACCAATAGGAAGCTGCTCGTCATGGACCTTTTGTAGAGTGCCTGTTCCTTGTTTAACCCAATATTGAGAAAAAGGATTGTCTCCTGCATTGGGAGACATTCTAAGATGACCCACAAGATAGTTCATTTCATTTGCCCGCATAGGCATTGAAACAACTCGTCTTGTAGTTCTATCACTATTGTTCTGAGTGGGGTTATGGGCCGCTACAGAGTGATCAATGTACCAGGATGACCCTACCCCATTGGTGGCACAATTAATCGCACTGAAGGCGATCTGGACGCCCTGAGAGGGGGGATTATCTCCATTGTGAAAGTCAAAGATATTACTGTAATCCGTAGCATCGGCATCTAATGCAAAGGCTAAAACAAACCAGATTGATTGGTTTGTTCTAACTGATTGGCCGTCTCCAGAGTTACCTGAAGCTAAGATCTCAGTCTTCCATAGACCTCCCCAGGTAGGCCAGCCATTTCCATGGCGAAGACGAATAACTGTTTGAGTTGGATCCGTAGGATCAGGAACCCTCATACAGACAATATTATTGCTGCTGTCCTTTAGCCCTGTTTCTGGAATGTTTCGATAACTGACATTGTTAGCTGGGCCGCCTTGGTTGCCCATGTGGGTATTAACAATGGAGGTATTAGAAGCAAAAGGTTCTCGGCCATCTACCCACCACTTGACACGAGGATCACTTTTTAGAATTGGCATTACGCTACTCCTGCTTCTACTACGGCATCAGCTAAGCCTACAGTTCCTTCAGTAGAGTTATAAGCAGAGACTAATACATGAGTTCCATTGGAAAGTCCTAAGCCTGCTGCATCGATATAAAGAATTGAGTTACCACTCGACAGAGTTGGTTGAGCAGACAAACCAGAAAAGGTTTTTAATCTGGCAGTACCGTCAGCACTCCATACATAACCCCCAATGCCAGACTTGCTTTGCATAGAATTACCAAGACTAGTAACCTTGATTCGCTGAGGAGAGGCTCCGACAGGATTCTTGAAAGTGATGATATCCAGAGACAGATTGCTACTGGATACTACTGATCCAGCAGTTGTTACTGCACCAGCACCAGATTCTGATTTAGATTCCACATACCCATAAGTAGCCCCATTCACTAAGGTGAATCCAGAGCCTGCGGTAAAACCAGCCCCACTTTGCGCAGTTAAAAATCCCAGAATGATGCCACCATCTGATCCAGGATCAGTTGAATTAGCTGAGATAGAAGTACTGGAGGCTGTAGTAGAAACAATTGGTGCTACATAAGGAGAAGCATGTGCTCCCCTTAACTGTACAGTTGTGCATGACCAGTTTGGAACATTCTGAGGATTTCCCCCATTGGTGAAGTTCGCATAACATTGAAGAGAAGAGTTGTTAGCTTGAACGACATGATAACCAATAGCTCGATATCTTCCAGAACTTCCTGTTGAAGGAAGAACCGTAGTCCATACATTAGTATAGGTATTGTCAGAAAAACTGCATGTGGCTGCTGTAGTGTTCCAAGTTGCAAAAGTAACTAAAACATCTCCAGGCTGTACCACCAGAGATACCTGTGTATAGATATCAGCGGCACCTGCGGAAGCATTGTTATTTCCGGAAGCAATAATAGCAATAGCCATATTAAGCTCCGTTAGTGAGAGTCAGTGTAGATGCCGGTACTGTAAATGTGCTGTTTGTTGAAACAATATCCTGTCCAAAATCAATAACTCCAACAAGTTCATCAGCCGTTGAAGCCCCTCCCCTTGATTTATAAATCACTGCTTTTCTTGCGGTGATTGTCGAAGAAGTCCATTGAACTTGACCAAACGTTAAAACCTGGACATGGTTTACTGTGTCTAATGAAGACAGAGTGCATGTTACTGTTTCTCCACCAGCGGAGTATCCAGTACCTGCCACTTCATTAGTGATATTAGATCGCCGGCTATGACTTCCCTTACTTTCAGTATAGGTTGAAGTAGTCAGCATCATCTTATAGGTGTCTGTAGTAGGGATAATGTTATTGCGGACTAGATCGCCCCAATAAGAATCATAAATAATAGAAGCCATGTTATTCCTTATCTGATAGATAAATAGTGTTGAGTGAGTCTGAGAGTCCCGTTTGCACTACCAGCAACAATAATCACCTATTAACTAACGCCGAGAACAAGCAAATAAGATGCCGTACCACCACCGCCACCACTTACAACGAAGGGACTGGAGGAGTCGGTGTCTGATCCATCGGCGTTGGTGGAAACAATTGTTGCTGTGTATGTGTCTGGATTAACTGAGTTAAAGATATAAGAGGCGGTGAAATTGGGAGCACTGCCTGTAATAGTAGCACTGAAAGGTCCATAGTCTGTTCCTGTAGAATCGAGCTGAATAGTCGCAGTGGGTGTTGTAGGACTGGTAACGGAAACACTTACAGTCACATCTTGTCCAACAACGGAAGGACTAACTGTTCCATTGACCGGTGGTTGAGGAGACGAGGATTCAATTAATTGAAATGCATCATTCTCAATACCCGTAGTAGCTGAAACAACCATCCCACCCCGACCTGTGGTGATCGAAGAATCAGTAATGCTGATTCTTTGCACCGTGTCGATAAACACCTTAATTGCCGTGCCGACCATAGACAGTCGAACTGTCCGGGTAGTTCCACTAGGACTATCTCCAGAATAGGAACCAATCAGAGAAGGAGAAGCACTGACATACTTGTACAGTTGCCATTGTGAAAAAGCATTCACATAGACAACGATGTACATATTAACCGAGGACGTGGATAGGCGGCCAATAGGACCGCCGGTATCCGCTCCAGTACCATCGTGAATGATCTGACACTCAACATCGTAGTCATTACTTGCTGGAGTAACATTCAGATAATAGATCGAAGATCCTGCAGTATTCGTCCTGACACGATTGTTTTGAATGATCGCGGAATTACCAGCCGAAGCTATGTGATTTACCCAGGAATTTCCTTGATCAGATAAATGGGACGCTAAAGAAGTCCCATTAGTATCTGTAAATGCGTCGGTATATGTTGCCATTAGAATGTCGCCGATAAAGCGTTTTTGGGATTGGAGGTAAAGTTAAAGGAGGCCGCGGCCATCATAGTGTCAAAGTCTGGTCTGACATCACCAGCATTCGACCCGCCGGCGGCTTCTGCATAGCAGATTGCTGCTCGCTGACCGGCTGTGTATCCTCCCTCGTTATTGAACTCCATACCCCACGAAGTCTGTGGACCGTGGAATCTGAGTGCCCATGCCCATGAACCAGACGGCACGGAGATAGCCGTACCCCCAGGAGTTGCTGCCAATCGAAATTGGCGCGATCCATTGTTTACATCTCTCACATAGTATTTGGTATAGGAGGTAAATCCTGATGGAGCAGAGCCCCAGAAGATTGCTTCATCGTTAGCTTGGAGTGCAACCGCCCCAGCCCCACTTGTACCAAAGTCGTGAGTGAAGATTCCACCAGAACCACTCACCCCACCAATCATATAGTATTGGTCCATTGAAGTGATGATGGCAGAACCTCCTGAAGTGGTCTGTCTCATTGTTGAATTGTAGCCCGTCAGCATCCAAGTAGATGCTGAGGTTTGGTGCCACTTCCAGAACTTCACAAGATAATCTAGCATTACTTTGGCATCAGAATGTTCGGTTAGGCACCAGCCCACGGAGGCTGCTAAAAGCAAGAAGCCGATTTGCCATGGTTGTCCTACTCCGTCGTCCGCTCTAGCATGGTAAAGACCATTGGTCTGCCAGTTCGAGTCTTTGGTGAGATTGAATGCTTTGTTATAGGTAAACTGTGTTGCGGCTAGATCATTGAAGTAACTCTTGGCGACATGAGCATCTGGGGTTAAGCCAGCAGCATAATAGATCTCTCTTAGGCCCCATGCATCTGTTCTAGCCTGAGAGGGATCATTCTGGCACACACCATAGTAGTTGACACTAGAAACTGTATAGTTTCTTTCGAAAGATGGATTGCGTGTAATAATGGCGTTGTTGCCATCTTCTTGGAGCATGTCCAGATATTGTGGTTCTGCAGAAATAATATAGGCCGGCATAGACAGAGACGGCCAGTGTGAAGTATTCCAAGAACCCTGATTGGAGTCCCAAGTTGATCCGAGAAATGTTCCACTAGGTGCAGTAAAACCATCAGCACTGTTACCACGCCAACGCATAGTCGGAGCAGCAGTTCCCATATTGGAATAAGAACTATTGTTCAGAACTGGGATTTGTTTCGTTCCTGTTCTGCGCAAACAGATGTTCATCGCTCCATGAGACAGTGCTGCTACGCGGCATGCCCGCTCGCTGTTGAGTGATTGGCCAATGAAATAGCGACTTCCCCATTCAGGAAGAATTCCAACTCCAGTGTGATAACCTGTACCATCAATGAAGGCTTCAATGGGTCCACGACTCATTGGAGCATAGCTATAGCTGCTGTCCGCTGTTGGTGAGACTGTGAAGTCATATGGAGGAACTACTCTGGTTGATCTTTGATAAGTACGATCAGGCTTGACTTGAATCGTTGCATCAGTGGAAATTGATCCAGCTACATAATCGTAGAGACCGTTTGAATCACAGGAGAACACTGAACAGAAGTGAGGCATTCTGAAGGATGATCCACCATTTAGAGAGCGTACCGTTGATCCACCATTCTTTAGAGTGGCGGTCATGGTATAGCCGTGAGTCTTAGTAGGACTATCAACATCTACCCAAGGTAGAGCAGCACGAGCTAAGTAACGGATTCCTGCCAGATTGCCTGAGCTATCTTGTAGGGCAGCCACATACCACCAACATTCCAGTTGTCCGTGATTGCTTCCGGATTGCATAAACTGCTGACGAATTCTCCAGATCTTTCCTGCTTGGCCATCACCAACGACAACTACATCATCATTGTCTGTAATGCCCTGGTTTAGAGAAGTTGTCCAAGTACCAGACAGTCCAGAAGTACCTGCGAATTCTACCTTTAGATCCTGAGCGGAAAGATCAGAAGTTGACCTTGCAGATGCGGATTGTGATGATCCTCCATTCTTAACATTGATGGTTAGAGACCCACTACCACTGACAGAGCTAGGCACCTTCAGCATAAAGCCTGCAAATTTAAGAGAGCCGTCATTCCAAGTAACTGTATTCCACATAGTATAGGGAATATCTGTGCCGCCGGTGGTTTCGAATTTCGGATAATCTCCCGAAGCCACATCGCCTTTCTTGAAGGCATGCCCGAACATCGGAGTAATAAAACCAGAAGGTACACTTGAACCAGAAGTATTGGCTAGAGTTAAGGTAGTTAGTTGAGATGATCCTGCTACTGCAGCTATTTGAGAACTTGCCGCACTGGTTGCATTGGCGGAACCATAGCTATTGGTTCCAGTGACTACCGCCCTTAGATAGTAGTTTTCATCTCCGGTTACCGGAACATAGGTGCTATTAGTGGCTCCGCTAATATCTGAATAAGTGCCGCCAGAAGTAGTTGCCCGCCTCCACTGATACGTATAGGTAATTGGGGGATCACCCGACCAACTGCCTGTGCTGACTGTTGATGTTTGTCCCACCTGAGCAGTTCCAGAGATTGTAGGAAGTGTGTTGTTTGATGGTGCAACTCCACCACCACCGCTTGTGGGGCGGTGTGCAGCTCTTATACGTAACCTTAGTTTAGGCATTATGTGTATCCCAGATTAACCGTTACCTCGCTGGCAGCAACGCCAGTTGTGTTATTGTCTGCAATTCCCGTTGTGATCCGAAGAGCAATTCCAGTAGAGAAGTTTAATCCATTAGGGAAATTTAGAGTTCGACCAGCGCCTGCGGTGTTTCCTGGGATAATATATCGTTGAACAGGAGTATCAGAACTGGATGGATTTGTGGCCATATTGTATAGTTTCAGAACACAATAAGCCGCATTAATATTACCCACATCCACATTGTACAGAACTCCTGCAGATGCTTTCACGACAGCCTGATCTTGACTAGTTCCAACGGAGATTTTACTATAGGCCGTTGAGGCTGGGATAATAGTAGAATCATCTGTTGCAATTGTTACTCGCTGAACACCATTGCCATTTGCTCCAGAACCAGTAGCAATTGTGTTGCCGTTGATCTGGGTGTTGTTGACAGATTGGTTAGCAGTCAGAGCACCAATAGTATTGGAGCCTGTCTGTAGAGTAGCCTGGACCGCGAAGGTACCAGCATTGGTAACTTGATGTGAAGGAACTGAAGCCAGAGATACTGGTAGTGTGGTGATAGCAGAAGTGCCATCTGAAAGCCGCACAAATACTGGGGTACCAACAGGGGCGTCGACAGTAAGAGAACCGCTATTATCCGTTACTGCTACCGTACCAGATACTCCAACAGTGCCATCAACGGTAATAGAACCACCACCGTCTTGAACAGTAACTGTTCCATCAACAGTTAAAGATCCTCCATTATCTG
>CAZCMQ010000002.1:0-15972 GCA_964500025.1 uncultured Candidatus Saccharibacteria bacterium
CAAGCACAGAGAATTCTTAAAAGGAATCTAATGAACCAAGGCGTAGACTTTGTGATTGCAGGACATGTAAGAAGATCTGCAGGTAAAAATAAAAAGCAATTCTTTTTCAGAGAAAAAGGAGTTGATGTGAGAATTGCAGTAGATATGATCTCCTTTGCTCAAGAAGAAGATTATGACACGATTATCCTTCTCAGTTCTGACTCTGACTTACAACCGGCAGTTAAGAAAGTTAAGGAACTAGGAAAGGAAGTTATATATATGGGTTTCAAAAACATCCCTAATAAAGGTTTGATAATGACCACGGATAGAAACATACTTATCACAAAAGACTCAATCGTGAGATCTCTTCGTTAGAATTCTTACTGATCGACAGTGCGAGCAAGATTTAAAAATAGAGAGGCCACAGTCATTGGTCCCACTCCACCAGGAACTGGGGTAATGTAAGAGCACTTCTCTTTCACATTCTCAAAATCCACATCTCCCGCTAATTTCCCTTTTGAATCCATACTTATACCAACATCAATCACCACAGCACCATCTTTCACCATATTCTCAGTCACAAATCCTGCTTTTCCAACTCCACTCACTAAAATATCTGCACTTGCACAAATTTCAGAAAGATTAGCAGTCCTATCATGACAAACCGTAACAGTTGCGCGCCTTTGCAGAAGCAAAGCACTTAAAGGCAGTCCAATAACCTTAGTGTCATTGATAATGACAACATCCTTTCCCTCCAACTCAATATTGTACTCATCTAAAAGCATCAAGATTCCAAGCGGCGTTGCACTCGCAATTGCCAAAGGATTTCTCTGGAAAAGAAGACCAAGGTTTGTAGCTGTCAGTCCATCAACATCTTTAGAGGGATCAATTGCTTCCAAAACGACTGACTCATCAATTCCTTCGGGCAAAGGAAGTTGAACCATAATTCCGGAAACTTCTCGGTCTAAATTCAACTGGGCAATTTTGTTAACAATTTCATCCGCAGAGGTTTCAACAGGATACTTATTCAAATTTACCTGCGCACCGATCTCCTCACCTCTCTTCTTCTTCATCTCCACATACTTCTTACTTCCGTAATCATCACCAACAAGGATAATTTCAAGACGAGGCGATCTTTCTTGCGCTTCAAGTGTATCTTTTAATTGAGAAAGTATTTTTTCTGAAACAACCTTACCATCAAGAATAGTCATATTTGTTTAGGATAATTAGATGCTTTGATTTTAGCACTCTACTCTACATTTTAGTAACCTTCTTCTTTGTGAGCTTCCCATCTTTAAGAAGATATACATGATCAAACATTTCTAAATTGCTGTCGCTTTGAGTTATGTAAATGAGAGTCCTCTCTTTTCCGATAAACTCAATTACTTTTGAAAGAATGTTTTTTTGTGAAGCAGAATCTATATGAGTAAATGGCTCATCCATAATGAAAATCTCTCTGTTTCTGTAAAGCATTCTGGCTATTGCAAGTCTCTGCCAGTTTCCAGGGGATATTTCCAAGCCATCAGCAAAATATTTACCAAGAACCTGACTCTCTCGTATTTCTCCCTTCTTAACTACCTCATCCATCCCAACAATCTTCATCACCTCGTTATATAGCTTGGAATTTACCCTTCCCTTTTCATCAGCCAAAGAAACGTTCTCCTTAAGGCTCATGTTGTAATGAACAAAGTCCTCGAAAGCTCCTGATATTTTCTTTTTAAGCTCACCTCTTGCAATTTCACGGATTGAATATCCGCCTATTTCATAATCTCCTGCAGTAATTTTATACAACCCACACAGTATTTTTATTAAACTACTCTTTCCAGCTCCATCAAGACCAATTATCGCAATCTTCTCCCCAGTCTTAATTTTTAGATTTATATCTTCAAGAACTTTTTTCTCACCACCTGGGTATGAGAAATCCAAATCTTTAAACTCTAATGTTGGGGTGCCAGATTTAAGCTTAATCTCCCCATGCTCCATATCCCCAAAACCCTGGAATTCAATATATTCAAAATACCTTCGTGAATACTCAATATTATTTGAAATTTGGGAAGCACTATTCATGAAATGGAATGAACTGTTGTATGCTGCAACAGCATAATCGTAAAGAGCTTTAAAGTGACCGATGGTAAATCTTTTAGCAATGGAAACCGCAAGTATGTATATTGCATATCCTGTCATCATCAGCCTACCTGTCTGGGCGAAAAGCGCGGTGTCTATATAGAAGTGTGATATTTTTTCTAAGAGATTTCGGACATAGATATTTGCTTCTTTAGCGAAAGACTTAACTAACCTAGTGAAGGTGTTGTCTACTCTTAGTTCAGTAAAGAATGGGATTCTTGTTGTTACATAGGAAAGATAATCCAAAACTTTGAGGCGCTCTGTCTGAGAATCATTGTACTTTCTAATAGAGGTTCTGTTTAGGTGTGCAAATACAACTTCAGGCAAAGCAAAGAGGACGAGGAGTATTACTGACCAACCAATTGAATCATACAGGATTGCAATGGCTGCTCCTGCTGTAATCATGTGTCTTAAGAGTTCAGAGAAAGTGTCGTATGTAAAAAGAATACTTGAGTATGAGAAGGTTGGGACGAAAGCAAGAAGATCTCGGAATCTGTCATCCTCTACATCCTGCAGATTACTTCGTGAGATCTTTGCAAGAACCTCTTCCTGCATCTTGTAGGACAATCGGTTATCTATTTTGTCTTTAAAGTTTGCACGGATTTTTGAAGAGATGTTCGCAAACATCCAAAGGATGAGTCCGTAGACAAGGTAAAGGAAGGAATCTGTAACAAAGTATTCTCTTAGATTGAAATATTCCCAGTTTAGAAGGATCTCTGCAGTCGCATCAATGAAAAATCCACCAACAGTAATAATGAGCATATTAGCAGCTGTTTCTATAAGAAAGAGGAAGTCACGTGATATTGCTATGAAGAAGGCTTCTTTGTATACGAGCAGGACAATCTTTTTGAGAACATTGAATTTCTCTTTGTAATAATGGTACTTCTTTCTGAACATCTTAGCTATAATAGCATAGATGAGAGATAATAATTACCTAGAAAACAGGCTTTTTACACTATGGGAGGAGTACTTTGATGATGTACCTCGCAAAAATGTTGTGTTGATAAAGTTTGGGAAATTTTCCAAAAGGCAGCTTGGGAGTATTCGCTGGGCGAATGGTCGTAGCGGGATAAAGGGGTTGTTGAAAAAGCATAAAGGAGAATATGAAGTGGCGGATGACAAAAGGATTAGTTTAATTACGATTACCGGGTATTATAAATTTGAAGAAATTCCAGATTTTGTTATTGACGCTACAATTGCACATGAGTTAGTTCATTATGTTCATGGATTTCATTCCCCTTTGCAACAGCTTTATAAACATCCTCATAGGGGAGGCATTATTGAAAAAGAGTTGGAAAAGCGAGGTCTTGGTCACCTGCCTAAAGAAGCAAATGATTGGCACAAAAGAAATTGGATGAAAGTTATACTTTCTCACTCCTTACGAAAACATATACTTTTCTAAGTTCAACAGCAATTTTTTCAACTTTCTTAAGTAGTTTTTTCTCATTGTCTTTGTCTAGGGAGTATTCACCAATTGTCATAAAAATAGCGTTTGATATTGATGAAATCTCAACTAACAGCTTTAAAAGTTTAGTCATTTTAGTTCAATTTAAGTTATTTACTTAATTATAGTGGTTTACATACTTAGATTTTACAAATTAGTAAGAAATGTAGATTAGTAAATACGATTCATAGCTCTATATATACCTGAAGTCACATCTACTACAATTTCGTATATATGAAATACTCAAATATAGGTCTTAAGATAAGGGAAAAGAGAAATAAGAGAGGGATGACTCAGCAGCAGCTCGCTGATAACATTGGGGTGACATGGGAAATGATTTCCAGGTATGAAAGAGGTGATAGCTCTCCTTTAAACCGTATTGAAGGAATTTCTAAAGCCCTTAAGGTTTCCCCTCTTGAATTATTACAAGAACATTACAAGTCAAGGGGTGATGATGTAATGTCCGCAATGCTTAACAATATTCCCCTATTTACTAAAAAGCCTTCTACAAATGCGTTTGTGAAAGAGAATACCACCCACTTTTACAACGCACCAATTTGGGTAACTCAACGTGATAGTGAGGCATTTGCCATTGAATCCGATATTGTTGTCTCTAATATTTCTAAAATATCAGAAAGTGCAATTTTGTATATTTCCCCCAATAGAAAACCACAGGCAGAAGACGTAATAATTATTGATAATGGGAGGGAATTAGTGTGTGATACATATATAAAGAATATGAAGCCAGCAAAAATAATCGGAGTTGTTATCGCGCAAGAGGTTAGATTCTAAATTCTGGCTAACAAAATAAAAAAGGGCTGCATTACACAGCCCTTCTTCTTTATGTGGAGATCTTGATTACATCATTCCACCCATATCACCCATTCCACCTGGCATTGCTGGAGCTTCCTTTTCTGGAAGATCCGCAACTACAGCCTCCGTAGTGATGAGCATTGTTCCAACTGATGCACCGTTTACAAGAGCAAGTCTTGTAACTTTAACCGGATCAGTAATTCCCGCTTCAACAAGGTTTACATACTCACCCCTCTTAGCATCAAATCCTTTCTCACCAGAGCAGTTTGCAGCCACAACAGCACCGTCTGCACCAGCATTTTCAGCAATTTGCCTTAAAGGCTCGCTAAGAACATCTTTTAGAATATTTATACCTGTCTGCTCATCAGCATCAGCGACTTTTACTTTCTCAAGTGCCTTAACTCCATTGTGAAGTGCAAGACCACCACCAGCAACAACACCCTCTTCAAGAGCAGCCCGTGTTGCATTGATTGCGTCCTCAACTCTTTGTTTCTTCTCTTTAGCCTCAACCTCTGAAGCCGCACCAACCTTTATCACTGCAACCCCACCTGAAAGCTTTGCAAGCCTCTCCTGAAGCTTCTCTTTGTCATAATCTGAGGTTGTATTTGCAATATGAGCATTAATCTCATCAGCTCTTGCCTTGAGCAATTTTTTATCCCCAGCACCTTCAACAACAATTGTATTCTCTTTGCTTACAACAACCTTCTTTGCAGAACCGAGATCATTTAGATCAACAGAATCAAGAGTTCTTCCAATCTCCTCTGAGATATATGTTGCACCAGTGAGAATTGCAAGATCCTGAAGCATCTCTTTTCTCCTATCTCCAAATGCAGGTGCTTTAACTGCAACAACATTTAGGGTTCCTCTTAGTTTGTTAAGAACAAGTGTTGCCAAAGCCTGATTCTCAATCTCATCAGCAATAATGACGAGAGGTCTATCAGCAGCCTGAAGAACTTTTTCAGCAATTGCCTGAATATCCTGAAGAGTTGAGAGCTTTTTGTCGGTAATAAAGATGTAGGGATTATCCATTACAGTCTCCAATGTTTCAGAATTTGTAACAAAGTATGCACTTACATACCCCTTATCAAACTCATAACCGGTTGTATATTCAACTTCATCCTCAAATCCTTTCGCCTCTTCTACTGTCAAAACACCATCTTTTCCAATCTTGTCAAAAACATCTGCAATCATTGTCCCGAGTTCCTTGTCATTATTTGCAGATATAGTTGCAACTTGAGCAATTTCTTCCTTTGTTGAAATCTGCTTTGCACTATCTTTAAGATTTGCAACAACCTGCTCAACTCCTTTGTCCACACCTCTTTTGATTGAAATTGGGTTTGCACCTGCAGCAACATTTCTAAGACCGAGAGTTGCAATTGCTTGTGCAAGAACAGTTGCTGTTGTTGTACCGTCTCCTGCTAAATCATTTGTCTTTGATGATGCTTCCTTAATCATCTGAGCTCCAAGATTCATGAATGGATCCTCAAGATCAATTTCCTGAGCAACGGTAACACCGTCTTTAGTAATTACTTGAGTTCCAAACTTTTTTGCAAGCGCAACATTTCGACCCTTTGGTCCAAGTGTTACTTTAACTGCATCAGCAAGCATATCAACACCTGCTTTTAATTTCTTTCGTGCCTCTTCATCGTAAATTATCTGTTTTGCCATTTTTAGTGATTAGTTAAATTAATTTACTTAATGACTGCAAGAATATCCTCACTTGAAATGAGGAGGTATTTTTCACCATCAACTTCTACTTCATCTGGTGAGTATTTCTTAAAAAACACCCTGTCTCCAACCTTTATATCAAAGCTTACTTCTTTTCCTTCTTCTCCCTTTCCTTCTCCCAATTTAACAACTTTTCCTGAAGCAGGTTTGCTCTCTTCGTTTGCACCTGCAGGAAGAATGAGTCCTCCTTTTGTTACTTCTTCGGCTTCATCTGGAGTTACAAGAACCCTTTGACCTAACGGCTGTATTTTTATTGTATCTGCCATATTTGTTATGTAATTAAATTATTTCAATATAAAGTGGTTAGCAATCTAACCACATAACTGCTAGTGATTTTAATTTGTGTATTGTTTGTTGTCAAGGGATATTTCTTTACGGACGAGAGGTTATGGGATATAATCGGCGCTATGGTAGACAAACTAGGGACAACAGGATTAGAGAATAACTCCGCTTCGGAGAGAGTTTCTACTGCTATACAAAATCAAATTGAAGTAAGCAGGAAAAGATATGATGATAGATATGCATTTGATGATTTAACTAGGGGAAGTCTAGAGTGGCATGCGTATATTCTTACATCATTAGTGGAAAATAACTTCTCAAGTGTAGCATTTGAGAACATGAGACATCACTTGTCCCAAAGGGCAACAGAGCAATTTATAGAGAATGCACATAGAGCTGACATAACCAGAAAAGAAGACCGTGCAATGAATATTGTTACAGCATGGGGATTGCAGGAGCGTTTTACAGATGATGCCTTTGACTTCCTATTAAACGAAAAAAGTATTAATGACAGGAGGGTTGAAGGATATAAACAGGAAACGGAACAGATGAGAGAGAATACGGTAAAGTCTTTTGACAAAATAATGCGCAATACAGAAAATCCATATGCGTTGAGACACCTAATTGGAGAGATGTCTAACAGGAAATATTACAGCCATATAATTGAGACGGTAGCATTTCTCGCGAGAGTTCTTCCAGAGAAAACAATTGAAGAAGACCCTGAAATAATGAACTTTCTTGAGGAAACAGTTTCACACGCAGTATCCGGTCTTTTAAACCTCTCACAATACGAAAGGGTTCCGTATCGCACAAGACCATTACCAGATTATGATGAGTTAATGGCTCCACCCCCACAAGATGGAGAGGAATTTCGTGGTATGGGTTATTAAGCTATCTCCTCCCCTTTATCGTCATCATTGAAGGCTCAAGCTCAATATTTTCAAATCTTCTTCCAGTGAAATCACTTTGATTTACAAGAGTGAAAGCATCTGACAAACCTGCATTCACTTCCTCAACCGTCTTTCTTAATCCAAAATCTGTAATATTGTAACTTCCAAGCGATATCGCTGAAACAAAAATCTCTACACCCTCACCCTCTTCTTTCTCAAGATGAATTACAATCCATGGCAAAGTCCTCTCCTTATACTTCGTCTGCAGATATATGCTCCAAGTGCCGTAATCCGAATCTACATAACCCCTCTCAACAGAGATATTTTCAGTTACTGAATTCTCAAATTGTCTTGCAAATACCCAAAATACTTCAACGGGGGTTAATTCCAAAGAAGTGGTTTCTTCTGAAGACTCGGAGAATTCCTCCACTTTTTGAGAAACACCCTCCAATATTTCTTCTGAATCTTGGACATATGTGAAATCCTCACTCAGATGTGAATTTTCAAACCTATCTTCCCAATTCCTATACTCCGATCTTAATATGAGAGAAATAATCAGAAAAGCCACAAACGAGATTATGACAAACGAAAGAGGAATAGCGATTGCGAAAAAGCATCCTGCATTTCCAATTTTTCGTGTCTTTTTACCTGTTGAATTTTGCCTGCGCATATCTAAGTCCTGACTTTATTTTAGATATTATGGCAGTTTGCAATTGTTTTATCTGACTTACAACCAGATCATACTCATCAAGTTTAAGAAGAACGCTTCCGATAGCGTATGAGATAAAGCCGAAGGCGGTTGTAACAATTGTTAGAACGATAACGGCAAGAGTTCTTGTTGTATCCAGATTGAAGTCAGAAAGTTTGTAAATAAAATACATTCCAACAAGCATGAATCCTGTGTTCAGAAACATTGGGAGCAATGGCTTAATGGTTTTTTCATAGGTAATAACAGGGACTTTTGTTCGTAAAAGGAGAATCGCAACAATCATTTCTACAAAGAAAGAGATACTTGTAGCAAAGGCAAGACCACCAACAGCAGCGTCGGACACATTCCTAGTTGTTGACCAGTGAACAAAGTCTTGTGCAAAAGATTTGAGAACTTCTATCAATCCTCCCCCATTCATACTGTTTATCTGCAATCCAATCTGACTGACAATTGGTCTCCAGTCAAAGTAGTGGCTGAAAAAGTTTGTTGCGTAGTAGGCGGCAATGATGTTTACAACAATAGCCACAACGGTAGCAACAAGAGGAAGCCTCGTCTCATGAATTGCATAGAAAGCTCTTAATACAATGGTTACGACTGCCTGCCCGAGAATTGCTAGAGCAAGAAGTGCAAGACACCATGAGGTTATAACAGTTGCCCACCAGTCGAATTCACCAACTCCGTATGCAAGACGGACAAGAGGTAGTCTTAAGACCAATAGGATTGCAACAATTGGAAGTATCAAGTACAAAGTTCTTCTAAGAGCTTTATTAAAAGTATTTTTAAACTCTTTCATATCCCCTTTTGCATACTGCTCTGCAAGATTTGGCAGTGCAATCTGAGAAATTGCTCCTCCAAAGATCTGGACAGGGAAAAGGTGGAGACTGAAAGCAAATTTATAGGCACTAAGGGCTCCTGCTGAAAGTGTGAAGCTGATGATTGTGTTTACAACAACATTAACCTGTTCACCTAGAAGCCCAAGAATTCTTGGCAGTGCTAATTTAACCACTTGCAAAACCTCTTTGTTAAAGACGGTTTTAATCAACCTTCTTATACTGTTAGCCACGCCATCCTTGGTTGCTCTGTAGTAACTCAAAAAGGTCGGGATTTGGACTAATAGGTGGAGGGCTGACCCTGCAACAACACTCCATGCAATTGCTTCCACGCCCATTTTCAACCAAAGCACCAACAGTAAAGAGACAAAGATCATTCCGAAGTTATACAGGAGTGGTGCAAGGGATGTAACAAAGAACCTTCTTCTAACCTGTAAGTATGCAGTTACTAAACTGCTGACTCCCAAAAATAGTGGAGAGAGAAGCATTATTCTCATTAAGTTTGCAAATAATGAGATGTCACCGCCATCAACCGTAGATTGTGAGCCGAAGAAACTATGAAGACTTTCTGATCTTGTAAGGAAATCTCCAATTGCTGGGGCAAAGATAAAGGCTAGGGAAGCAACAAGCATGAAGAATAGTACATAAAGGAAGTTTAAGCGTTTGAACAGGTTTTTTAGTCCATTATCTCCATCCTTATGAAGAACAGATGAAAATACTGGGATTATTGCAGCATTAATCATTCCTGCTACTAAAACATTGAAAAGTGTGTCTGGAATAGCAAAAGCAGCCCAAAAGATGTCCAGTTCTCTTGAAACACCGAAGAATTGAGCAATTATTCTGATTTTCAGAAAACCCAGAATCTTGGTAACAACCAAGATCATCATTATTGTAGCAACCCTATCTCTATTTCGTATTTTCATATGATTTAAACCAAAGTGGCTAAGTATGATAATGGATATTGAGTCACAGAATCAACTATTTCAGGATTATTTCATAACCATTTGTCAAAATATAGTATGCAATATTTTGAATCAATAATCCAATACCTTCTTCCCAAATACTGTCTTTTATGTGATACACCCTCCGATATTATATGCGAAAAGTGCTTTAGAGCTGTATTTAGTGAGCTTCCTTCCTGCCACATATGTGGGAGGATCAATACTGGATATAAACCTCATACAAAATGTTTAAATGAAAAGAATGTTTTTAAGTATGATTTTGTATTCTGCTGCTGGAGATTTGATAGAAATGGCGAGAGGATTTTTAGAATACTGCGAGAGAAAGAGTTGCAACGAGGTTGGGAGTACATGATTTCCAAATCTTTAGCGAAAACAGACTATTTTTCTGGGTTTCAAATAGTCAGCGAAGGGAAAAACTCACCTCTATTTAAAATATTCTCAGAGAAATATTCAAATGATGTAAATGCTCGCAAGAATTTTTTAATAATCGCAGAATCAGTGAATGACCTTTATGAAGTAAAGAGTTTGCCTAATAAGATTAGGGAGAAATATCCTGAAGCAAGGATTGCCGGTTTAGCATTATTTGGTGTTGATAAGACCAAACTCCTTGATGAAGTCAGAAACGTGAACCCAATCCAAGCCTAACTCCTGTGCAGCAGGGATTTCATGAACAAAACTATCTCCAATAACTAAAATCTCCTCTTTTTTCATTCCATATTTCTTTACATATTCTTTGTACGCCTTCTTTTTTACGTCTTTTCCTGATTCAAAACCTCTTTTTGCATCTTTTCCCGTCCAGATATCTTCAAGATATTCTAACAATCCTGACTCCTGCGCTTGTTTTTTACGACCTTCTGGATCACTTGCCCAACTTACAACAAAGTGCTTTGCTCCTCTTTCATTCTTTATAAAAGGCAATACCCAATCATAAACTTTTGTTGTTCCTTCGTGATAGTACGCAAGGGTCCAAAGCCAGTCCCAGAAAATATATTTGTACGTTTTTTCTCTGAATTCCATTTCTATAAAAGTAATCAAATGATATACTTGCTAGTTAATATTGTAACATAAGGATTATGTCATCACTGCATCCAAGGAGATTTTACGATCCAGTAAATCAGAAAACTAGAAGATATCAAAGGATTACTGAACTTTTAAAATTGAAGTCTACAGACACAGTATTAAATGTAGGGTGCGGTGAAGGACTAACCTTTGAGAAATTTAATAAGGTAAATCCAATAACAGGAGTAGACCTTTTTAAAGACAGTAAAATTTCACAGGAGAACTTTAACTACGTGCAGATAAAAGGTGACGGCACTCTTACGTTTAAAGATAATGAATTTGATGTTGTTGTAAGCATTGGAGTTTTGGAGCATATTCATCCTATGAGCGCACTTGAGAAGACATGTTCTGAAATCGCAAGGGTTGGAAAAAAGTATCTCATCTTAGTCCCTCATATAGATACACCAATAGAACCTCATTACGCATTTCCTTTTTTTCAAAAATTCTCATTAAAGACTCGAGAGAAAATTCATAACCTGCTCAATAACAGACTGGAAATGGATGATGGGAAAGAAAATCCCTTTGAAGATATAACATACTTGCCTACAAAAGAGTGGTTGAGACTTTTCCCAGGAGCTAAAGCCGAAACCTATTGGCACATCGGCCCATTTATAACAAATCAGATCGTTTGGAAAAGTTAGTTTTCGCTATCTTGTTTAACTTCCTGTCTTACAGAACCACCTTGGTCAAGCTCAGATATTTTTGAAACCACGTAATCGTATACTTCTGAATCATCACCTCCTACCCCATCCATAACTCTCTTTGCATCTTCAAAATACCTTAAGGCTTGCCTCGAATCACCATCGTTTAATGACAGCTCACCTCCAAGGATTAATGAAGGAACATGATCTGGATTTATGCTAAATACCTGTGAAAGAGTTCTGAGAGCCATATCATTGTCATTATTCACAACATATAATTGAGCGGCATTGTAATATAGTTCGTAGTTTAAAGGATTGTATTGAGCTGCTGTTTGCATCGCTGTAAGTGCAGAACGGGTGTAGGAGGTTAAGCCCAATCCGACAAGCTTTGAGTAACTGCTTGATCTGGTTGCCCAGTTTGAATATGTCTGAGGGTTAAGCTCTGTTGCCCTCTTAGACTCTTCAACAACAATCTCTATATATGCAGCGATCTGTTCGAAGAGATTTTTCTTCTCTTCTTCTATTTCAGTTTCATTATATTTTTGAGCTAGATATTCAACGTACTGTAGAACAATGAGGCTTCCTCGTCTGTGAAGCACATCATTATTAGGGCTTAATCTAATAGCTCGCCCGTAAAGGTTAGAGCTTTCTATAAGTATTCTTGCCCTCTCACTCTCACTCAAGTTATCATTCTGTGCCAATTCTCTCCCTTTTGCACTCATACTTTCCGCTTCTAATACATATCCGCTAGAAACAGTATATCGCCCCAGGTATACAAGCGCTGCAATAGCGACAGCAGAAATTACAAGAACCATGGTTGTTGCAATTGGCCTTGTACTGCTCTCTCCCGATCTTCGCAAGAAAAGGCCGACATTGAGGATGAAGGAGTCTAGAGTGTCTACATGCCTCTCATTTTTTAATATTGTTGTAAGTGTAATGAAAAGCAGGAGAAGGAAGATTGTGAGGAAGGTGGAATATATGAATGCACTTGAGACATAGACATAAAGAGCCGCAATATCAAGACCAACCAAGAAGAAGTCCGCAGGACTTTCAAGACTATTCTTTTTTAGTGAATCAAAAAGTGACTTAACAATGAAAAGTCCCAGTGCCAGCCATGCAATTATTCCAAATACACCTCTAGTAGCTAAAATATTTACAAGTTCAACATTAGCATTTGTGAAGTTTGTTGTATTAAGGAGGATTGTTTCAGCTGTTAGAGGTCTATAAAGGTTGTAGCCAACTGAAAAAGCATCTTGTCCTAAACCTACGAATCCTCGAACTACAGAATCACTCATAGAAGTTGTAGCAACTCTCCAAGATACCTGTGGGTCAATAGTTATCTGTGTAATGAGCTTGGATGAATCTCTTACAACCAATTCTTTAAACTGAGGTATTCGGAACAGGAGGAAGCCTGCAAGCAATATGGCAAGTAGTATTAAAGAAGAGAATACATATGTCTTGTTAAGCGGTCTTTTCTTTAGTAGAGGAACAATGAGGAGAAGAGAAAATACAACAATTAAAAGAAGTACTTGAGGCCAACCCTGTACTAAAGAGAAAAGTATTAAAGCAACAAAATTTATTGCAAAAACCGAAATGGGGAATATTAATTGAGAGGCTTTGCTTTGTTTAAGTGCATCAAAAAGGAGTCCTAGTGAAAGCAGCGCAGCCGAGCCCCATATTACCAATGAAACTCTAGCTGAAGAATATAATGGAAGGCCAACAGTAAAATGGGTTTCAAAGCCAGGAACTGTGTTTAGAACATTTATGCCCCAGAAAGAAAGAATGCTGAAAAGTGCACCTAAAGTCACACCAATTAAAAGAAATCTGATACTTGTAATTACATCTTCATAGTTTTTAAGGAAGATTCGTGCACTGTATAAGTATATTAATGATGAAATAAAGACGATAGTTCCTGTGCCTAAGCGGTAATCAAATCCCCATAAACTGCTCTGGGTTGAAATAGAAAATATAGTTGAAAGTATGATTGAGACAGAGAGAAGGATTATGCCAGTATCAACTGCTGTTCTTTTAATAATTGCTCTTCCCGACCAGAAAAGTTTGCATAACTCTAAAGAAACGACAATGGTTGCGAAAAATAGCATTACAATACTCATGGAGTATTCGGTAATGTCCCAAGGGAGAGGGAGAACTGCTAAAGGGAGAGCAAGTAAAGAGACGAAAAACAGAAGTTTCTGAATGTTTTCGATCAAATCAAGACCTTTGTTTTCAGACTTTGTTGTCATATGGTATCAGGTGTACCCAGGCAGATTAGTTAATTGTTAAATCGTACCACAAGTACACCTGATAGATAAAGGAGTTATAGATATATTATTCTTCTACAACTTCACCTTCCTTTACTTCTCCATCTTCCTTCGTCTTATCTTCTTTCTTATCGCTCTTTTCTGAGCCTTTTGTCTTTTCCGACTCCTCTTTAGCAGCTTTTTCATATATCTCCTTACCAACTTCTTGTAGTGAGTTTGAGAGCTCTTCTGTCTTCTTTTTCACTTCCTCCTGATCAAAGTCGTCCTTTTCAATCAATTTCTTTAGCTCTTCTGACTTTTTCTCTATCTCTTCTTTTTTCTTCTTATCTATCTTATCGCCAGACTCCTTCATTAGCTTTTCAGTATTAAACACTAGTGAGTCTGCTTCATTTCTAGTCTCTGCCCTCTCCTTCTTCTTTTTGTCCTCCTGAGCATTCTTAGCAGCTTCCTCTACCATTCTTTCAATTTCTTCCTCACTAAGACCGGTTGTAGCAGTAATGGTAATTTTCTGCTCTTTATTTGTTCCTTTATCCAAAGCCTTTACATTTAAAATACCGTTTGCGTCAATCTCAAAGCTAACCTCAATCTGAGGAACTCCTCTTGGTGCAGGTGGGATACCATCCAATGTAAATCTTCCAAGAGTCTTGTTATCTGCAGCCATTTCTCTTTCTCCCTGAAGAACGTGTATCTCAACTCCCGGCTGATTATCTGCAGCTGTTGAGAAAATCTGCTTCTTTTCGGTTGGAATAGTTGTATTTCTCTCAATGAGCTTTGTCATAACTCCACCAAGTGTCTCAAGACCAAGTGAGAGAGGTGTAACGTCAAGCAGAGTTACATCCTTAACATCTCCACCTAATACTCCAGCCTGTATTGCAGCGCCAAATGCAACAACTTCATCTGGATTTACACCCTTGTTTGGCTCTTTTCCAAAGATTTCTTCTACTTTTTTTGCAATTGCAGGCATTCTTGTCATTCCTCCAACAAGAATTACTTCATTAATATCTCCTTTATTTATCTTTGCATCCTTAATTGCCTTTTCACATGGTTCCTCTGTTTTATCGATCAAATCTGAAACTAACTTTTCAAACTCTGCTCTACTAATATTCCTTTGCAGGTGCTTTGGACCTTTATCATCCGCTGTAATATATGGGATGTTGATTTCTGCATTTTCTGAGGAGGAAAGCTCAATCTTTGCTTTTTCAGCAGCTTCTTTTAACCTCTGCATTGCAGTTTTATCTTCTGAAAGGTCAATTCCCTGCTCATTTTTAAATCCTTTAATGAGCTCCTCTATTAATGCAGCGTCAAAGTCATCTCCTCCAAGGTGGGTATCACCGTTTGTTGAAAGTACTTCAAATACTCCATCCCCAATCTCTAGAATTGAGATGTCAAATGTACCACCACCAAGGTCAAAAACCGCTACTGTTTCATCTTTTTTACCTTCTAAACCATAAGCAAGAGCAGCAGCTGTAGGCTCGTTAACAATTCTTTTTACATCAAAACCGGCAATTTTCCCTGCATCTTTTGTTGCCTGCCTTTGTGAGTCGTCAAAGTAGGCAGGGACAGTGATTACAGCTTCCTTTACCTCTTCACCCAAGAAATCCTCTGCGTCTTTTTTCATTTTTGCAAGGATTTTTGCAGATATTTCTTGTGGTGTGTGCCATTTATCACCCATTTTTACTTCAACACCGCCATTTTTAGCCTCTCTCATCTCAAATGGAAGAGATTTCTTGTCTTTTGTAATCTCCGGATCGCTCCACTTTCGACCGATTAACCTCTTTACTGAGTAAATGGTTCCCTCGGTGTTTGTAACTGCTTGGTTTTTAGCAGGGGTTCCTACCAATACCTCTCCCTTATCATCTGTTGCAACAACAGATGGGGTTGTTCTACCTCCCTGTGAATTTGCTATCACAGTAGGCTTTCCTCCTGACATGTATGCCATGACGGAGTTTGTTGTTCCCAAGTCTATTCCTAGAATTTTGCTCATTATATTTTTTACTCAATTTATTTAAATTCGTGCCTGAAAAATCAGGGATATGAGGTCAGAAACCCCATATCTCTAATTTATTCTCCACTTTGGACAACAACTCTTGCTGGTCTAACAACAATTTCCCCTAAAATATATCCAGACTGGATTACTTCTTGGATTTCACCCTTCTTTCCTCCGGGCACTGTGGCAAGTGCCTCATGTAAAGAGGAATCAAATTGATCACCTACTTTTACATCAATCCTTTCTATCCCAAATTCTGCGACTGT
>CAZCMQ010000002.1:15982-16679 GCA_964500025.1 uncultured Candidatus Saccharibacteria bacterium
TTTTTCCAATTTCTGTAAAATAGCTTTTACTCCTTCTAGCCAAGACGTAGTTTCTTCATTTAACTTAAGTGCATCACTTGCCTTCATGGCCATCTGAGTATCATCTAATATACTCATTACAGTCTGAGCTACCTGCATTTTCATCTGATCCTCTCGCAATCCAATCCTTTTATCAATATCTCTTTGTAGGTTTGCGTAATCTGCAAGTGCCTTTTTCAATTGGTTTTCAACGAGCAATTTCTCATCCTCTACTCTGTCTATTGTTTCAGCCAACTTCTTTATCTCTTCAAGATGTTTGTCCTGTTTTTTTGTTTTCATTATTTCCAGCCTTTCAATGAATTTTCTACTGATTCTTTTACTGCATTAAGTGCAGGAAGGACTCTACTGTAATTCATTCTTTTTGAGCCGATTACTCCCATATGTCCAATCTTTCTATCCCACAAGGATGTTTTGGTAAACGCGATTGCGCAGTCTTCTAAGTCTCTAATTCCTGATTCTCCACCTATTAATAGTGATATTCCATCTCCATCATATTTTGAGAAAACTTTCTGTAAAAGATTAACATCTTCTAAAACATCTAATGCTCTTTCAAGAATTTCAATGTCTCTCAATTCGCTATACTTCATCAAAGAAGATGCACCATAGTATCTACTTGAGTCTTCTGTGACCAAAAATGCAGTTGCATTTGTGCTTCTGA
>CAZCMQ010000002.1:16689-30341 GCA_964500025.1 uncultured Candidatus Saccharibacteria bacterium
GACTAAAGTTTTTAAGATTTCCTTTACTAAATCATCTTGTGAGAATCTAACTCTGAATATTCCTTGTCTAATTTGAACGGCTTCATCAGGTGCGAGCCCTGGTTTTGTTGCAACTTCTTTTACATAAAGTCTAATTGCCTGGTCGGTTGGGATCCTTCCTGAAGAGACATGGCTTTTCTCAAGTAGTCCACTATTCATCAACCGAACCATCTCGCTTCTAATTGTTGCTGAACTTACTCCCAGATCCCCTTTTTCAACAAGGTGAGTGGAACCGACTTCTTGTGCGGTTCTCATGAACTCATCAATTATCGCCATTAGTATCTGTTTTTGTCTCTGTGATATATTCACAATTAGCACTCAGACATATTAACTGCCAAGATATTAACTCAAAAAATTATGCGAGTCAACAGATTAATGAGTTCCCCTCATTACATCAAATTTAATAGACAAAAAGGTATATTTCTGATAAACTTTCCCACTGAATATGGATTCAATTGAATTTCAACCAAGACAATTAACTGGTAATCGAGCAGCAAGACTTCTTAAGGAAGGAGTTGTTCCTGCGGTTGTTTACAATTCAAAAGGAGAATCTCACAACATCCAGATTACAAATGCTGTAGCAGAGAACCTTCAAAGAACCGCTACATCAACAACAATTCTAGATGCACAGCTTGACGGAAAAAGCATCAAGGTTATGGTTAAGGATATTGATGTAGATCCAAGAATTGACACACCAAGACATATTTCTTTCTTCCAGATTGATGAGAATGCACCAATGATCTTTACAGTTCCTTTCAACCTTATCGGTGTATCTCCAGCAGTAAAGAACAACTTAGGTGTTTTGGTTAAAGCTCTCTCATCTATTGATGTAAGAGGAAAAATGGCAGATCTCGTTCCTGCTATTGAAATTGATATCTCAACATTGGAGCACCCTGGTCAGTCAATCTCAGTTTCTGATATTGCTTTGCCTAACGGACTCGAACTTCCAAACGAAGATCATGCTCACAGTGCAATTGTAACTATCACCCAGCTACAGAAAGAAGAGGATCTTTCAGCTCCTGTTGTTGCAGAAGGTGAAGGAGCAACCACTGAAGGAGAGACTGAAGAGGGTGAGACACCTGCAGAAGAGGCTACTGAAGCTGCAGAGTAATAACTGCTATAATATCCCATGGTATCTGTATTAATTACCTCCTGGAAGGAGCCAAATACAATCGCTAAAGCTATCCGTTGTATAGCGGATTCAAAGTACTCAGGAATCCCTAAAGATTTTCAGGTAATTCAGGTGAGTCCTGACAAAGAGACGTTAGACGCTGGACTGAAAGAAGCAAAGAGGTTGAAACTAGGAAACAAATTCCTGCAGATTAAAGACCCTCTTAAGGGCAAACCATTTGCACTAAATATGGCTTTCAAACAAGTTAAAGGTGAAATATGTATTCTCACCGACGGTGATGTGTTTTTTGCAAAGAATGCAGTTAAGAATCTTTTAGTTCCTTTTGAAAATTCAAATGTATTTGGTGTTGGGGGACGTCCAAAATCATCAGATTCTAGAAACAATATGATGGGATATTGGGGGCATCTTTTAGCAGATGCAGCTGATTATAGAAGAAGGAATGTGATGGAGAAGAAAAAAAACTATTATATTTCAGGTAAATCATTTTTTCCAATGAGCGGATATATACACGCGGTTAGAAAGAAGGCTTTGAAAACCCATCCTGGCTCTCTTTCAGAAGACGCATATCTTTCATATCAAATTAGAAACAGCGGCCACGAGATTTCTTATGCTCCTAATGCTGTTGCATATGTGAAGTATCCTCAAACTGTTAAGGATTATGTTTTGCAAAAATCACGTTCACTTGGTGGGTACATGCATCTTAAAAAGCTGGGAGTAACTAAAAGAGACGGACAATCAAGGTCTTTCCTATTGGAAGCTCAACATTCAGTCTATGCCCTTTTTATTCATCCTAAAAATATTAAAGAGACATGGTGGGCTCTTCTTATGCATCCTGTAAGGATATACCTTTGGCTAGTCATCTTATGGAAGCGAGTTGTATTAAAGCAAGGCATGCCTAAGCGTGGCTGGGAAAGAATTGAAAGTACAAAATAATTCCGGAATTACCACTTAAAGTGAGCGAATGCTTTGTTTGCTTCAGCCATTCTCTCAACATCAATCTTTTTCTTAACAGAATCACTCTCGTTCTTATATGAAGCGAGTAGTTCGTCTCCAAGAATTTTATCAAAAGACGCACCAGACTTACCTCTTGTGTAATCAACAATCCATCTGATTGCTAATGTATCCTGCCTCACTGGAGTAACAGGAACAGGTACCTGATAGTTAGCACCACCTACTCTTCTTGATTTAACCTCAAGTGAAGGTCGTACATTTGCAACTGCTGCTTCCAAAAACTCTAAAGGCTGCATTTTAACTTTTGCAGATGCACTGTCAAGCGCTGTATAGACAAGTTTCTCAGCCAATGATTTCTTACCATCCTGCATCACCTTACTAATTAAGCGTGCAACCAATGGGCTGTTATACTTTCTGTCTCTACTTATTCCTCTTTTTTTAGCTCGTTTTCCTCTCATTTATTATTATGCTTCTAAATTACTCTCACTTTTAGCACCATACTTTGACCTAGCCTGCTTTCGTCCTTCTACTCCAGCAGTATCATACTTTCCTCTAACAACAGTATACTTTACTCCTGGCAAGTCTCTTTTCCTTCCTGCTCTCACAAGAACAACTGAGTGCTCCTGAAGATTGTGGCCTTCACCAGGGATATAAGCAGTAACTTCCATTCCGTTAGAAAGTCTAACCCTAGCAACTTTTCGCAAAGCTGAGTTAGGCTTTTTTGGTGTTACAGTCTTAACCTGCAAACACACACCACGCTTGAATGGGTTATTAGCCTTCTTATATCTATTCTTCAAAGGATTGTGATTAGTTCCAAGAGCCTTGAATTTCTCCTTGACCCTCTTACTCTTCCTAGGTTTTCTTATTAATTGGTTTATCGTTGGCATGACCGGTATTATACTACATTATTCGTTATTTTTTAAGCTCTTCAAAGTCAGAAATGTTTTCAACCTTAGCAGCTTCTCCTGTAGGGATTGTCCTTCCGATGATTACATTCTCTTTCATTCCTCTTAGATGGTCTGTCTGTCCGATGATTGCAGCATTTGTTAGCACTCTAACCTGCTGCTCGAATGACATTGCAGAAAGGAAGCTGTTTGTATGCAATGAGGAAGCCTTTATACCCATGAGCTTTGGAACAATCATTGCCTTGTTAAGACCAGATTCTGCTAGCTGTTCGTTCTTGTGCTCTGCAACAAACCTGTTTTCAAGTGAACCAACAAGGTATCCTGAGTCACCAGCGTCCATAACCCTTGCAAGCCTTGCCATCTGCCTGATGATTACCTCAACGTGTACATCCGAAATAGATACACCCTGCTCATTAAATACTCTCTGAACATTATCAAGAACATACTTTTGTGCTTCAAACATTCCTACAACTGCAGCAATCTTCTTAGGGTCTAATGATCCTTCAGTTAGCGCATCACCTGCTCTTACTTCATCACCATCCTTAACTAGCAACACAATTCCTGGTACAACATTAATAACTTCCTGAGCATCCTTCTTACCGGTGATCTGCAAAATCCCCCCGTTTAGTGATACTTCACCATCAAATGGAGACTGCTTTTCACTACCTTCAAAGTCAACGTAGATTACCTGCCCAGTCTTTACCTTAGATCCATCTGTAACGCTGACTTTCTTTGCATCAGATACTACATAGTGCCTTACCATATTTCTGTAGCCGGTAATAGTAATTGTTGAAGATTCATCTTCAGCAATTTCAACAGACACCTTACCGTTAACAGTTGCCATATCAGCCTCTGCCTTAGGAGTTCTTACTTCAAACAGCTCTTCAATTCTTGGAAGACCTTGTGTGATGTCAGTTCTCTGAACACCTCCCTTATGGAATGTCTGCATGGTCATCTGTGTTCCAGGCTCACCAATTGACTGAGCTGCAATTACACCAACTGCCTTACCCATTTCAACCTTCTGACCTCTCTCAACATTGTATCCATAACATACGCTACATACACCAAGAGGGGTCTTACAAAGAATCGGTGTTCTTACAAATACTTCCTCAACTCCATTTGAAATGAGAGCTGATGCAACATCCTTTGTAATTTCATCACCTTTCTTAGCAAGAACCTCACCTTTAGGACCCTTTACATCCTGTGCAAGTACTCTTCCAAGGATTCTATTTTCAAAAGAAAGCCTTCTTTCATCATTTACATGAATTCTTAAACCTTCTCCATCATATCCACAGTCATCCTGTCTTATGATTACTTCATGGGCTACATCAACAAGTTTTCTTGTGAGGTATCCTGAGGATGATGTTCTCAATGATCGGTCTGCAATACCTTTTCTTCCTGAGTTTGCTGAAACAAAGTATTCAAATGCTTTTAGTCCATCTCTGAAGTTACCTTTAATTGGAAGAGGAACCCAGTTACCAGAAGAATCTCTTGTAACACCCTTGAGCGCGAGAATCTGTCTTGCTTGAATCATACCTCCGTTAGCACCAGACTCAACCATTTCATAAACTGCGTTATTTTTATCTAACTTCTCCCATGCTTTCTCAGACATACTGTCTGCAAAGTCATTCCACATATCAACAGACTGCTTGATTTTCTCTTCTTCAGTACTTAAACCTTGTAGGTAATTCTCCTGAAGCTGAAGATCTTTCTCTTCCATCTGCGAAATACCTTCTGCTAGGTCAATATCAACTTCACAATCCTCCATAGCAAATGAGAATCCAAGATCTGTAGCAAACTTGAAACCAATCTCTTTTAGATCGTCAAGGACCTTAACGACAGTCTCAAGAGGATACTGACTCTTTATCTCATCAACAATCTTATTAACAAGCTTTGCTTCAACTCTCTCATTTACAAATGGATACTCTTCTGGAAGAACCTGATTTAGAAGAACTCTACCTACTGATGTCCTAAGAACTTCTCCCTTTCCTTTAACAATGATTTCATCTGTTATTGGCAAGTTACCTCTGTAATATTCATTCACTGCTTCATCAAATGTTCCAAAGATTCTTGGCTTATCCTTTTTGTTTAGATCTGTCATTAGGAAGAAACCAACCAACATATCCTTTGCAGGATTTGCAAGAAGTCTTCCATCTTTGATGTCTACAATATTCTTGTCAGCCAACATCTTGTCTACACCCTCAGTGATTGCCTGCTGGGTTAGAAGAACATGTACAGACATTGTGTCTCCGTCGAAGTCTGCGTTGAATGCCTTACACACCAATGGGTGAATTCTGATAGCGTCACCTTCAACAAGTCTTGGGAAGAATGCCTGGATTGAGTATTTGTGCAAACTTGGAGCACGGTTTAGAAGAACTGGTCTGTTTACAATGATTTTGTCCAAAAGATCCCAGACAATTTCATCACCTGACTCAATAATGTCTTTTGCAATCCTAATATTTGGTGCATGCTCATTCTCCAAAAGTGCATTTATTACAAATGGCTTGAAAATTTCAAGTGCGATCGATTTTGGAAGACCACACTGATTTAGATTCAAGGTTGCATCTCCAATAATTACAGCACGACCTGAGTAGTCAACACGCTTTCCAAGAAGGTTCCTTCTGAAAATACCTTTCTTTCCTCTGAGCTCATCTGTAAGAGATTGATATGGCAATCTCTTGTTATTCATCATTGGCTTTGCTGGTCTGTGTGAGTTGTCTATTAATGCATCAACAGACTCCTGAAGCATTCTCTTTTCGTTTCTCAGGATCACATCTGGAGCACCAATTTCAATAAGCCTCTTAAGACGGTTATTTCGGTTGATAATCCTTCTGTAAAGATCGTTAAGATCGCTTGTTGCAAACTTACCTCCTGATAGAGGAATAATTGGTCTAAGCTCTGGTGGGATAACAGGAAGAATATTTAGAATCATCCATTCAGGCTTACTATTATTTCTCTTAAATCCCTGTAGATACTGAAGCCTTTTAATTGTATTTGCTCTTGCATCACCTTTCTCTTTCTTAGACTTTACTTCCAATCTTGCAATTTCTGCATCCAAATCAAGCTTTTTTAAGAGCTGCTCAACACCTTCTGCGCCCATTCTTGCATCAAAGAAGAAAAGTTCTCTATCTGCCAAGTCTACATACTCATCTTCGGTTAGGATGGATCCAACTTGTAGTTTTTCAACAAGCTCCAGAACTCTTGAGTAAAACTCTTCAATCATCTCCTCGTTCTGGGCATACTCTCTCCTTATTTGAGCAAGTGACTGCTTCATCTTGTGATCAATCTGGCTGACTTTGAACTCTAACGCTTTCTTATCTTTTTCAGATTTCTTTAGTGATTTTTGCTCATCCTTGAATGCATCTTCCTCAGCTTTCAAAGCCTCTTCAAGTCTTTCTTTGTGCTCTTTTAGTTCTTCATCTCTTTGAGATTCAGCTTTCTTTAACATCTCAGCCCTATTCTCTTCTTCAACACTAACTACAATGTATCTTGTGTAGTAGATTACGGAGAGAAGCTTTTTGTGTGAGATTCCAAGAACGATTGAAATCTTGTTTGGAATGCCATGACCAAACCAAACATGAGCAACAGGAACTGCAAGTTTTAGATGTCCCATTCTCTCTCTTCTTACATCCTTTGTTGTTACCTCAACACCACATTTATCACAAACAATTCCCTTATATCTGATCTTTCGGTATTTACCACAGTAACACTCATAGTTCTTACTTGGTCCGAAGATTTTTTCACAGAACAAACCATCTGGTTCTGGTCTGAATGTTCTGTAGTTAATTGTTTCAGCCTTTGTAACCTCTCCAAATGACCACTCCATTACATCTTCTGGAGATGCAATCGTTAGCTTTAGAGCGTCAAAGTCTGTGTAGTTGTCTTTATTCTGCTTATTCATCATGGCTTTCTTCCTGAGCAGGCTTATTTGAAATTAAATGAATTTTTAGAAGGAGGGCGTTAAGTTCCTTCATGAGTACCTTAAATGATTCTGGTACTGTCTCTACCTCAATCTTCTCTCCGTGAATGATAGCTTTGTAAGCCGCAGACCTACCTTTCACATCGTCAGATTTGATTGTTAACATTTCCTGCAATGCAGATGGTGTTCCGTGAGCTTGTAGTGCCCACACTTCCATTTCTCCGAATCTCTGACCACCCATCTGTGCTTTTCCACCTAGTGGCTGTTGAGTTACAACTGTGTATGGACCTGTTGATCTAGCGTGTACTTTTTCATCTGCAATGTGGTGAAGCTTAAGGATATATTTCATTCCAACAGTAACTGGTCGTGGGAACTTCTCTCCTGTTCTACCATCGTAAAGATCTACCTTCTGCTTCATTTCAAAACCATTCTTTTTCATTTCACTCTCCAACCACTCCATGTTTACGTCTTCAAATAGTGGGAATGCAAACTTCTCACCGAGAAGATCTCCATACTCACCAAAGTGAACCTCAGCTGCCTGACCCATGTTCATTCTTTTAATGAAAGTTGGAGTTAGAACAATATCAACTGGTTTACCATCTGCAGTGAAAGGCATGTCTTCAACTGGCTTGATAGCTGCAACAGTGTTTTTGTCTCCGTGTCTTCCTGAGATTTTGTCTCCATAGTTAATCTTTTTAGTTCGTGCGACCCAAACTTTTACTTCTTTCAAAACGCCTGGCGCAAGTTTGTCATCATTCTCTGTTGAAAGAATCTGTGTGTGAATAACAATTCCTTCTTCACCGTGAGGAAGTCTTAGTGAGTTATCTCTAACATCACTTGATGCTTCACCGAAGATTGCTCTTAACAATCTCTCTTCAGCAGTAAGCTCCTGTTCACCTCTTGGAGCAACAACACCGACAAGGATATCTCCTGACTGTACTCTAACACCTTTTCTAACAATTCCTTCCATATCTAATTTCTGAAGGATTCTATCGTTCACATGAGGGATGTCAGCAGTTACAATCTCAGGTCCGAGCTCTGTATCTCGCACTTCATATGAGTGCTCTCTGATATGGATTGATGTTAGCAAATCTTCTTTTACAACTCTTTCTGAAATAATGACAGAGTCTTCATAGTTATAGCCTTCGTAGAACATCAAAGCTGCCCTTAGATTTTTTCCAAGTGCGAGCTCCCCGCCTACCATTGTAGGACCATCAATTAGAAGATCATCTTTCTTCACCTTATCACCTGCATTAACTCGAACCTTTTGTGAGAATGAGGTGTTTTCGTTTGATCTGTAGAACTTTCTTAGAGCATAGTCTCTCTTTCCTTCTTTCTTGTACTTTACAGTTACTCTTTCAGCATCTGCATATTCAACAACCCCATCATCTTCAGCAAATATTGCCCAACTCGTCTGCTTTCCAACAACCTCTTCATAACCAGTTCCAACAATCGGAGATTCTTGCTTGATTAGAGGTACAGCCTGCCTTTGCATGTTTGAACCTGCAAGAGCACGCATTGATTCATCGTGAGCAACAAATGGAATGAGCGCCATTCCAAGACCAGCCTGCTGAGATGGGGTAACGTCGATATGAGTAAGTGACTGTGCATCAGCTAAAACGAAGTCTCCACTGTTTCTAGCAGCAACCAAGGCATCTACAATATTTCCATATTCATCAGTTGAAAGATCTGCGGTACCTACAAACGAAGCTTCTTCCTGTACAGCATCAAGATATTCAACATCCTCTGTTACAAATGAAACAACAGGAACTTCTTTGAGGGAAGATACTGCTTTTAATTTCTTAGCAAGTTCTGAAGTAATTGGAGTTGAAGCTTTAACAACAATTTTGGATCCATCTTTAATATCTGAAACTGCAACTCTGTTTATCGCACTTACACCATCGTTTGCAACTTTATTTGCAACTTTTCTATATGGAGCCTCTAAGAAACCGAATTCGTTAACTTTAGCGAATACTGCAAACTGTGTAACAACACCGATTGACTGGCTTTCAGGTGTGGTTACAGGGTCAAATCTTGAGTAGTGGGAATTATGTACCTCACGTACTGAGAATGTTGCCCTTTCTTTAACAAGACCGCCTGGTCCTGCAGCAGTAACTTTTCTCTTATTCTCAAGCTCAGAAAGAATGTTTGACTGTTCCATGAATGTTGAGAGCTGATTTGAACCAAAGAAAGACTGCATTGCTGCAGAAATTGGCTTTGTGCTTATTAGCATTGATGGGGTCAACTTAGCATCCTGACCATACATGCTCATTTTATCTCTAATATTCTTCTCAAGCCTTCTAACACCAAGTGCCAGCTGCCTTACGAGAACCTCTCCAACACTTCTAATTCTTCTATTTGATAGGTGATCAATATCATCTGACTCAACAACTCCGTTGTTAACCTGAATCAATCTTTTTACTAATGTAATAATGTCTTCAATGTAAAGCTTGCATTCAGGACCTTCCAATGGGTAGCTAAGGCCTAACTTTCTGTTTAACTGGTATCTTCCAATTCTTCCAAGATCAAACTTCCTGTCATTGAAGAAGTGACCCTTAATATACTTTTCTGCACTATCAATAGTTACAGACTCATCTGGTCTAAGCTTATTATAAACGCTGATGATTGCCTCTTCTTTATTCTTTGTGAAATCCCTTGCGAGGGTAGCTTCAATATATTTATACTCCTCATGAGTATCAACATCTGCAAAAAGCTTAAGAATATCTTCATCGCTTTCAAAACCGAGAACTCTTAGTAGCTCAGTAATGAGAACCCTTGGTCTCTTTGGAACCATTCTTAGTGAAATAACGTTATGCTTACTTACTTCAAATTCATACCATGGACCCTTTCCTGGCATAAGTCTTGCTTTGTACAATCTTCTTCCTGGTAGAGCTTCGCTCTCCTCAAAGAGAACGCCTTCTGCACGTACAATCTGGTGAGTAACAACTCTTCTAACACCGTTTACAACAAAATAGCCATCATCTGTCATTAATGGAAGGTCGCTTACAAAAATTTCCTGCTCTTTAATTTCACCAGTCTTATTATTCATCAACTGAACAGTTGCGTATACCGGGGCTTCATACGAAAGACCTTTATCTGTAGACTCTTCAATCGATCTGTATGGATCTCCGATTCTGAAGTCTTTGAACTCAAGAGTCCACATTCGCTCCATCGTATCCTTAACAGGATTTATTTCAGAGAAAAGTTCCTGAAATCCTGTTTGGGTAAATCTATTAAATGATTGAATCTGAGCTTCTATTAAGTTGGGATAATCGACCTTTCGGCTAGAGCCTTTCCCGAGGTTTAATCTACCGGCTCTATTGCGCTTGGGTGCATCTGTCATGAACTTTAAAAATGGGCTTTTAAATTAAAGCAGAGGGCTTAAATATGTATTGCCGTCAGTAAGTACAGCAATACAAAAACGCCTTTATTCCGCCATCTTGCGGCGACTAACGCAGTATAATACCATATCCGACCCGTACTGTCAAAGGATTTTTTATATTTTTCCAATATTAGTAGTATGGAAGTTTGATTGACAATAATATATGATGACAATCACATTGTCAAAGCGCGTTTAAAATCATATTATATTCTTTGCATGGCAAAAAGAGGGAGAAAGAAAAAATCAGAAGAAATAACAGTTAAAAGCGATGAAACAAAGCTATTCGTTGGCCTTGTGTTAGCAATAATAGGTTTGATAGTCTTTTTTGCACCATTTTTTGATGCTGAAGCATTCCGATATATTCTGAATCTGCTGGGATTATCATCTATCCTCTGGGGCAGTGCAATCATCTATCTTTCATTGAGATTCTTTACAAGTAAGGAGTCTCTTACATCTTGGAAAACCCTTGCAGGGTTAACACTTTTGGCACTTGTGATCTCAACTTTTCTTCTTTTCTGGACGCCAAAAGAGCTCTTAACTGCAGATTCAGATTTTACAACAACAGGGGGACTTCTTGGTTTTAATATTCACATATCTCTAATGACTGCAGTGGGAACCTTTATAGAGTTTATAATTCTTCTTGTTGCTATGACAATTTCAATCTCTTTAATCACAGGAGTGAAAATGTCACAAATAAGGGACTTTTTCACCAATCTTCTGATTAAAGATGAAGAAGCAGATATAAATATTGAGAATATTCAATCTGAAATTGATATCTCTGCCAGCAGTGAGGCTCCGGGGGAGGAGGCTAGGATGAACGGGCTCTTTGACCAACAGGACACAATCAGCGAAATGGAAAGCACAGTTGAGAGTGTGGTTGAAACAGAGGATTCATCACAACCAGTGAGCAGAGATGATCAATTAGATGACGATGGAGATTTAGGCCAGGATGGACCAAGATTTCAAAACTGGACATTGCCTGCGACAGATTTACTTCAGGAGCCTGTCATACGCGCTCAGAATAAAGAGGTGTATAAAAAGAACGCCCTTGTTATAGAACAGACATTAAGAAGTTTTGGCGTGCAGGCAAAGGTGGTAGAAGTGTCTGTAGGACCAACAGTTGTTCAATATGCACTAAGTATAAGCGTGGGGACAAAAGTTGCAAAAGTAAGGAATCTGGCAAATGACCTAGCCCTTGCTCTTGCAGCTCCTTCATCAACAGTAAGAATTGAGGCACCAATCCCGGGCACGTCTCTTGTTGGTGTAGAGGCACCAAATCCAACTCCAAACTTTGTTTATGCTAGAGAAGTAATTAATAAACTCAAACAGGAAACTGATAAGTATGAATTACCTCTTGTTTTGGGTAAGGATGTTTCAGGAAAGGTAATTATTCACGACCTAGCAAAACTCCCTCACTTATTAGTAGCCGGAGCAACAGGAACAGGAAAATCTGTCGGAATAAACTCAATTCTTTTAGGTCTTCTTATGACTAAATCTCCAGACGAGGTTAGATTTATCCTGGTTGATCCTAAAACAGTTGAAATGGTTCCATATGATGGTATCCCCCATCTTCTTACACCAGTAATTACAGATATGGATCTAGTTGTAAATTCTCTACAATGGGCAACGGAAGAGATGGCACGAAGGTATAGGATATTAAAGCAGGTTGGAGTAAGGAAGATAACGGAATATAATCAGAAGCTTGGGTATACAGCTATGCCTTATATCGTTATTGTTATTGATGAAATGGCTGATTTGATGCTTTCAGCCGGGGTTGATGTTGAGACGAGGATTGTAAGATTAGCGCAGATGTCTCGAGCCGTAGGTATTCATCTCATTCTTGCAACACAGAGACCTTCTGTAAATGTAATAACAGGGCTGATTAAGGCTAATGTCCCAGGAAGAATTGCCTTCAGCGTAACAACAGCAATTGACTCAAGGGTCATAATTGATCAGGTTGGGGCAGAATCTCTACTTGGAAACGGAGATATGTTGTTTAAATCTCCTGAAAAGCCAAAGCCAATACGTGTACAGGGAACATATACCGATATAAAAGACTTGGACAAGGTAATTAAAATAATCAGAGATCAAACAGGAGGGAAGGTTGAGTACCCTAATGAGGTTACAAAACCTCAACAGTCAGATGCTCAGAAAGTATCAGGAGGTGTTTCAAACGATCCTTTATTTAGAGATGCCGTTGAAATAATTGTTAATGCTCAAAAGGGTTCAGTTTCTTTGTTGCAAAGAAGGTTGGAGATAGGATTTAATAGAGCATCAAAACTAGTTGAACAAATGGAAGAAGCTGGTATAGTAAGCCCAGCAGAAGGAAGCAAGCCGCGAAAAGTTCTAATCACCTCTACCAGCCAATTCTTCGGCGACAGCTCTGATTAACTGCCCCAGTAATTTAATATTTATGTAATATGTTGACCCCAGGTCAAATACTACGAAAAAGGCGCGAGGAAACAAGAAAATCTCTTTCTAGAGTTTCACAAGAAACAAAGATACAAGAGAGGTTTCTCCGCTATATAGAAAACGATGACTTCTCCAAATTTGATTCTGGAGTATTTGTTAGCGGCTTCATTAAAATATATGCAGATTACCTGGATTTAGATGTAGACAAGATGCTTGCTCTATACAGAAGAACAAGTAAAGAGGAGCCAAAAAAGAAAAAGGCAAAAGTTGTTAAAAAAGGATTTGATCTTAAAAAACTGATTACCCCAGTCAATATTGCTGTATTGGTAACACTTCTTTCCATATCCTCAGCGCTGATCTACTTCAGCCAGAAATTTTATGAATTCTCTCAAGATCCAGAGGTGGAAATCCTCTCCCCAAGTCAAGACGCTATTGTAGAAACAGACACTGTTTCTGTATTAGGTGTTGCGGATTCAAATAGTGAAGTTCACCTAAACGGGGAGAAAATTTCAGTAAAGAGCGATGGAACATTTGAAGCGAATGTGAAGCTTGAAGAGGGAGAAAATAACATAAAGGTTATTGCAAGAAATATAAATAATTCTGAAAAAACAGCTGAGAAAGAGATTAAAATTGAGTATGTAAAACCAAGCGAAGAGCAAGAAATTGAAGAGGAAGAAGTTAAATATACAGTAAGGCTTGAAATTATTGATGAACCAAGTTGGATAAGACTCATTATTGATAACGAGCAGAAATATGCATGGATCTTACAACCAGGTATCAGCGAATCTTTTGAAGCAAAAGAATCTATTATCGTTGGAACAGGGAAGCCATCTACAACCAAACTATTCATTAACGACCAGGAATATCCATTGACAAGCGTAGGTTCAACATCAATTTCATGTACTATTCAGA
>CAZCMQ010000003.1:0-27662 GCA_964500025.1 uncultured Candidatus Saccharibacteria bacterium
GCTAAGAAGTATCAATCCTTTTATTATTTCTTTGAAATTTTGTGCTGTATAGTATGCAACCTTTGATGCTCCCAGAGAGGCGCCTTGAAGCCATACTTCTTCATATCCGAGTGCTTCTGCTTTCTCCACCCAGGCGTTTATATCATGGGTACAGTCTTCAAATTTTTCATAAGCGTTTCCAATGTGTTTAAATTCTCCATCAGTTGTGTAGAAGGGGGTTATTGCATGTGTTCCTCTGTGCTCTACTGTGAGGAAAGCGATTCCACTTTGAGGGTATTGCTCTGACATGGATTGCAGATAAGGCTCGGAGTATAAATCGCTTGCCATTCCATGTATTGAAATGATTATTTTTTTAGTAGGAGTGGATGGTTCAAAAAGGATTCCTGTGAAAGTAAGTTTATCTTTTGTATTTGTTGTTATAAATCTCATAACTAAATTCTAGCAGAATCTGTTGCAAAGGTTTATTCTTAGATATGAGAGAGTTTACTAGTTTACTTGTTTTATTTTGAGAAACTCTAACAACACCTCAGTGAAGACTCCTAGTGACTCTAAATCCACCCACTCATCAGCGACATGCGGCTCTGAACTATCAGGCTTAATCATAAGAACAGGAATATCTCTGTCAGCAAAAAATCTTCCATCGCTTGCGCCATGCGCTTTGTAGAAGTTAGATGTCTTTCCTTTCTCTTCAATTACCTTTTTAAGTTTCTGAACCATGGGATCGTCCTGAGGTGTAAACATACACGCACCTCTACTTTTAGTCTCCATCTCGACGTTAAATTCATCACAGATATCTTGAACTTCTTTTTCTAATTGCTCAAATGCATATTTTTCTGTAAATCGCATATCAATACCCATTTTTGCCTCTGCTGGAACTTTATTTCGTGCATCTCCACCGCTAATCATTCCTAGGTTTATACTTACATCCCACCTTTCTTCATCTTGAGGAATTGGATACTTTTCTGAAAGCTTTTTGTAAACAGAGATTAGTTTTTCGATTGCATTCTCACCTTGCCATGGTCTCGATCCGTGTGCAGGAATTCCCTTTGCAGTTACATCAAAGTGGAATACTCCTTTTTCTGCAATTACAATATCAAAGTCATTTCCTCCATCTGGTACAAAGGCATACTTTGATGTGTATCCTTCTTCTTTGAGAAGGTATTCAACACCGTCAAATCCTCCTATTTCTTCGTCTCCTGTGAGCATTAGTGCAACTTTTGTATTGTTTCCTGAATCTGGTTGTTGGAGCATTGCATATATCATTCCTGCAACAGTTCCCTTCATGTCACTTGTTCCTCTTCCATGCATCTTGTTTCCTTCAATTCTTGGTGTGAAGTCTTGTTCTGGAGCTGGGACTACATCAAAGTGTCCGTTTAGGATTATGTCAAAGTCTTTTGTATCTTCCGTTGAGATCACGATGGAATATTTTCCATTATTCTCAAATTCTTTTACTACAAATCTCTCATCGAAAAGACTTTTAATGTAGTTTCTACACTTGAGTATTTCATCAGGCTTATCTGAGGTTGTTTGAAAGGAAACTAGCTTTTCTAAGATTTCGGTTAGGGATTGTTGCATGTGTTAATTATACACTACCTTTGTTCTCTGGAGCTTCCCATCCTCAATGCTGACTGCGTCTAATCTCCCGTCATACATAAGGACTCCAAGATATATTTGGGAATCCTCTGGGACTGTTTCCTCTATTGCACGTTTGAAAGAAACAAGCTGATATATATCTTGTATAGAAAGATTGAGTCCAGGCTCTTTTATGCCAAATTTGCTTTTGATCTCTTGAGAGATTCTATTTGTGAGTGTTTGTGATTTATCTTTCTCTGTAATCTTTGGGTGTGTATGACCAAGTATGTAGATATTTCTTTTATCATTAACTCCGTTGTTGATACTTTGACCTAATAGTTCTGAGTCAATTTCGACATCTTTGGGTTCAAGCACCTGCCCTTTTCTATATAGCATGTCTATATTGGTAATATTTATTGCTGAATTAGTTGATGTACCCGTTAACATATATGAGTATTCCAGGGCTGACTCTGGATCATTGATAATTTCTAGATAAACTGAGAGATGCTGCTTAGGAGTGTCTGAGGTTGTTATTAGATCTCCAGTTTCTTCTATTTTCTCAATTGGAATGGGGATGTTGCTTTTTGACTCAAAATCCAAGAGTGTATAGTCTTTAGTTACTTTATCAATCAAATCTGCAAAGCCGCTGTTATTTAGTACTTCTAATGTCTCGTCCTTTGGGTCAAGTAGGTTTTCTTTTTGTTCTGTCATATCTTATATTCTAGCAGATTCTATTTTCTTGTTTTAATCCAAAGCTTCTTGAAAAAGGAGAGAGATAGGGTGGAGAGAACGAATCCTACTGTCGGTACAATGGCATTTATCCATGGATTAACTTTCAAAACGAAATGGAAGTAAGTTGCTAGTGCGAGGTAGGTGAGTACTGTTATTGCGATTTTTCGTGCAAGACTTATTTCCCATTCCTTATCCATTTCAACTTTCTTGTTTCTTTTCTCAATCTTTGCAATTCTTTTTTCAAGTTGAGAGATGCTTTGTAGTTTGCTGTTTCGCATAAGAGATTATGTCAGCTAGTAATTTTGTTAGATCTTTTTACTTTATACCCTTTGCCAAGTGAATTCCATGGCAAATCTGGTTTAAATTCTGGAAAACTCTCTAAAATCCATTGCGCATATGTATTACTGTTAGGACCTAGGTATTTATAAATGTTTTTAAAAGGGTAGTTTGTCGATGATTGAAGAATCATATCTACCATCTGTTTTACATATGAGTACTCATCTCCTGTTGCATAACCTCGCAGTTCTGCTTTCCAAGATAGATTTTTTCCCATATGGAATATGTCGCTGCCGATAAAAGGAGGGGAGTAGTCCTTGGTTACAAATTTTTTCTGAGCAGCTTTAACTAGTGTAATTTCCCATCTGGAAATATCTCCTTTGTTGTTAACTACAAACCAAGGGTGTTTGATGAAGCTGAAGGGTATTACAGAGTTGGAAGTGAATAGAAATACTTGGTACTTGGAGGGATCTAAAAGATGTTTGTACTCTCTGCGCATAAAGATTATATAATTAACTGCTTTTCTGTAGGTCTAAAACTTTCTGTGTCGCGAATTCGTCGGCCTCTGTTTCCAAAACCTTTACTTCACTATCCTGCTGAAACCTTTTTAATCTCCCATCTTTATCTTGTAGAAAATGTTTGTACTCATGATAAATTATAAATGCAAGTTGAAATGGTCTGTTGTCAAGAATATTCATCTTCGTAAACAACTCTCTTCTATCTTCCTTTACATCTTCAAGAACATTCTCAATCCCTATTTCTGTGTTTGGACAGGCAAGAATATTTGGTGATACATACCGTATTTCATGTAAGGTCTCGTCCTCATAGGCTAAGATTGTCATGTCATTTCTAACCTGCTGGTCAGTCGATTTCCAAACTGCAAGCAGTGATGTCGGAATAGGTTTGCTGCCGGTTTCATAGCTAGGAATAGAAATCGAAATTTCCTGTTGCCTTTTATTCATGACCACATACTATCATGATAGCGTATTATGGAAAATAGAAACGGCAGATACGAGTCTGGAATCCAAGAAAAGCTAAAGGTATGCTGAAATGGCTGTAAATTTCTTGGTTAAAGTTATCTCCGGAATCTCTGGGTGACTTTTAGATAAACTATTGATTATTGCATAGGTTATTAACCTCACTGTATATATAGTATTTTGTATCTCCTCTTCTGTTATGAAAATCTCTTGTCCTTGCTTTATATCTCTGACCGTTTGTTTATTTGTGATGTCGACCGTTTTCTCTTCAGTCAAGTTTAGTATTGATGTTTTGACTTCTTGTCCATCAATCATCCCCTGTATTGAGATTAAAATAAGTTTTAAATCCCTTCGTGCAGAAGAAGCCCTGTGCCGAATATCATTCCTTATGAAAACTAGTTGTTGGCTTGTTGATTTTATTTCATCATCAAAATCGCAGATTTTATTAAGCAACTTGGTACTATTCTTTATTCCTCTGGCCTCCACCAGAGCTCCTTCATATTCAAGATTGTTTTGTGCAAGACTCGTTTTTAGTGCGAGTAACTCCTGCAGAGTTTCTTCAAAGGAATCAATGATGCTCTTGAATGTATTATTGATTTGAGTTTTCCTATCAACATTACTTGTATTAGGTTGCAAGGGTATGTAGTCTACGACTTCTTTATGTGTTATCGCATTACTAGATAATGACCTAACCAAGGCATTGTGATATGTATCTAAGCTAGTTTCTAGTTTAGACACCACTTCAATTGTTTTTGTCTGATAATCCATAGCTTTGGAAAAGTTTTCTAAATGGCGGGACATACGAGTCTGGGACCTAATATCCCAAGTGAATTATACAGAAAATTAGATAAAAGAGACAGTATAAAAGAGGGAGGAGTATCTTTCTTATGCCATAAATCTGCGTAATGTTAGATCCTCATCACAGCTTTAACGACCAAGATTCTATTTTTCAGGGTAGTCTTTCTGTATCTGGGCTTTTAACCTGTTATTCTCATCCTGCAAGGCGAGTAGATCTTTCTCAAAGGTTTCAATAAATTCTATAGATCCTATATCTTTGTCCACTTCATAAAGGAGATTCGTTACTCCTAATATTATATTAGACGCTTGCCATAATGCTGTTTTAACATGGAACTCGTTCTCATAATCAGGAAAAGGCATGTGTGCGACCTTTTTTTCGAGTTTAAAATTTCTATGTGCCTCTACAAGGTTTGAATGAGAAGAATTCTCGTTAATTGCGTCTTTCATCCTTTTGATTGCATCTGAACCATGGCTAAAGTTATCTGAGAGCCATTGATATTGCTTTTTCCTAAGTTCTTGCGTGGACTTTATTATCCCGGTTTCATCTTCTACTACGAAGCCTTCCTTGTCAGGATTGGCAATTGCATATGCAGCACTAGCTGAGGCTTCTAGGACCTGTCTGAGATTCATCATCGCTTGCGTATTTTGAAGGCGTAATATCGAAAGGACTGCAAGCAAGTGGTGCTTTCTTATCTGTCCCAAGAATGCCATAAATATAAATCTTGAGACATCAACACTGACAATAAACTGTTGTAGGAAGTTGTAGAAACCAATCGCATGTTGGTAGTGTTCACCGTAACGCTTTTGTGCATCAAGCACCATTAATCTCTCGCTCTCAACGATATTTTCAAAAGTATCATCTTTGTACTGCATTCTGGTAAATTACTGCAACATTATATAGAGTATTATAACCAAGTTTGGAGAACTCCTCTATTGGTAGGGTAGATGTAGAATAGTCAGAAAGAGCCCAAGAATTCCAGGGCCTAGAAAGCTAGAATCGTAGAATTATTTTATGGTGCTCTCTATTTCCAAATCTATTATGTCTATTGATTTCTGCATTGCTTCGCATATTTCCATATACCACATATGGGTTTCATGAACGCTATGCTTCTTTTTGCTAGTAAACTCACTTACCTTCTCTAAAACGGATACTGGAAAGGCTGTATTAATTTTGTCTACTAAATCATGTGGATATTTCCCGGATAGCATTGCATCTAATAGCTCACTTTTTACCTTGTTATAGACAGATTCCAGTCTAGATCTCTTATCCTTCAGAAAATCTACCTTTAATGTCTTTTTCCATTTTTTGTATTCAATTAACTGTACAATCACTGGGACGATGCTTGCAATTATTCCACCAACTATAGTTGCTAAGATTGTTTCTGACATATAGCGGATTGTTAATTAAATGGCGGAATGGACGGGACTCGAACCCGCAACCTTCGCAGTGACAGTGCGATGCTCTAACCAATTGAGCTACCACTCCAAATTCCTGCAAAGTATATCAAAACAAACGTAACTGCACAACATACGCTATAGCAAAAATATATTGTTGCCTCAGACTTTAAGTGTTACACTCTCCCAATGCTCTCCCAGATATTTAGAAACAAAAAGAATATAGAACTCTTCAACCACACCCTAATCCTCACAGATGAACAGCTGAACATAACAAAAGTTGAGGTAGGAACGGGTAAAATTCTAAAAGACCTTCAAGGAAACTTCATTGACTCAGTCTCAAACGGTTTCAAAAATAAACTCAAATATGAGATAGATCGGCTTGGACCAAGAAGACTGTGCATATCACTTGATATACAGTTAGATACAAACATGGGCATGATGCCATTTAAGCTAATCATCACAAGAAACAATGAGGGACTGCAAATAATTGCGGTTGAAATGACTGAAGCACTACGAATGAAAGAAGAAACCGAAGACCTTTACTATCTAGCATTTTTTGACCCCCTGACAGAACTTCTCAACAGACGAGGCTACTACCTCATGGCAATCAACCTCATTCAAAGGGCTGCAAGAGATGGGCATGGAGTCGGAGTCTTGCATATAGATATGGATGCACTAAAACAGATTAATACAGACGAAGGACATAAAGGAGGGGATAGCGCAATCAAAGAGTTAGCTGAAATTGTGCGTAGGGCAACAAGAAAAACAGACGTTTTGTCAAGGTTTGGAGGTGATGAGTTTGTAATATCTTTTGAAGTAGATCCCAAAAAAGATTTCACAATTGAAGACATGTCTGAAAGACTACTTAGATACTCAAGAGCAAATAAAGGACACAGAAGCACACTCTCTATTGGAGCTCACTTGATTAAAGCAGGCAGAGTAAAGGAGATGGATGAATCTAAAGATATTCAGAAAGAATTGGAGTACGAAGTATCAGTAGCTGACAAATATGGAAGACTTGCCAAGAAACTGGGCAAAGATAGATATATCACAAAAAAGATATATAAACCCTAGGATTATGCTGAGTGCTTAGTTAAAGCATTCTCATAAACACCCTTTGGCTGTACACCAATGAATGTTTCAACTAATCCCCCGTCTTTAAACAGTAATACAGTTGGAATACTCATAACCTGATATTTCTGTGTCGTCTCAGGATTCTCATCGACATTAAGTTTCTTCATCTCAAATTTTCCAGCGTTTTCGTGGTAAAGCTCGTGCAAAATAGGTTCAAGCATATGACATGGCTGACACCATACGGCCCATAAATCCACTAAAACTAAACCCTTTGAATTTAACACCTCACTCTCAAACTGAGAGTCAGTAATATCGAAATCATGACTATGACCGTTATGCATTGTATTAGTGGTATAATTTATATGTTTTAGTATAGCACAGCCGTCAATGCCCAAGATAGTAAAACTAGAAAAAAACAACTTAGAGCAAGTATTAAACGAAGCCGTTGAGGTAATTAGAAACGGTGGACTTGTCGTATATCCATCTGACACGTGCTATGGAATCGCAACAGATGCAACTAATCAAGATGCCGTAGACAGATTGAAAAAATATAAACAATTTAGGGGGCAAAAGCCAATCTCAGTAAATGTTGCATCAAAAGAAATGGCTTCTGAATATGTAAAAATAAATGAGACAGCACAAAACCTGTATGACAACTACATACCAGGTCCGATTACAATAATCTCTGAAAGCCTCGGTAAACTAGCAAATGGGGTCCAATCAGACTGGGGAACAGTAGGAGTAAGAATCCCAGACCATGAGGTTCCAGTTAAGCTTGCTCAAAAATTTGGAAAGCCGGTAACTGCAACATCTGCAAATGTTTCGTACAAAAGCCTCCCATACAGCATAGAGTCATTATTTAAATACACGCCTAAGAAAAGTTTGGAACTAATTGATCTAATAATAGATGCAGGAGAACTCCCTAAGAATGTCCCTTCTACTGTTTTGGACACCACCATGAACTCCCTCCAACTCTTGCGAGAAGGCAAAATGGAATTTGAAGACGCTGTTAAAAAGTCCAACCTCTACAAAACTGTCACAACACAAACTGCACAGGAAACAATTGAATTTGGAAAAGAAATAGCACAGTACTTTGCTTCAAAGCATGACAATGGCTCACTCGTTTTTGCATTAAGTGGTGAGCTTGGAGCAGGAAAAACCCAGTTTACCAAAGGAATTGGAGAGCACCTTTCAGTAGAAGATATGGTTAACTCCCCAACCTACACCATTATCAACGAGTACCGATACAATGACGGAGAGAACGAGAGAACACTTGCCCACATGGATACATGGAGAATTGCTGATGTGGAAGAATTCAAAAGATCTGGATTAAAAGAATACTTGGAATCAAGTGATATTGTTGTAATTGAATGGGCTGACAAATTCTTCCATGAGATTGAAGAGATTGTAAAAGAGTTTGGTGGAGTATTAGTCAAAATTAATTTTAAGTATCTCTCTGAAACAGAAAGGGAGATTTCAGTATATGAGTCATAGAATACTAGCTGTAGATACAAGTTGTGATGAAACATCCGTTGCGGTTGTAGATGGTCGAAGGGTTCTTTCAAGTGTGCGCTCTTCCCAGGTAGATCTGCACAGCGAGTGGGGTGGTGTTGTCCCAATGATTTCAAAACGAGCTCATGAGGAGAATATCCAAGGCGTATATGAAGAGGCATTGAGTAAAGCTAAGCTCACAATACAAGATATTGATTACCTTGCTGTTACATACGGCCCAGGACTTGCAATTGATTTGGAAGTTGGGATTGAGTTTGTAAAGGAATTGGCTAAGAAATATGATAAGAAAGTAGTTGCAATAAATCATATGGAAGGACACCTCCTTTCCTCCCTAGTTCTTAATTCAAAAGGAAACGGACTGATCTCCGATGAAAAGCTTCCTGAAATATTTCCGGCTCTTGCCCTTCTCGCTTCCGGAAAACATACCGAAATTGTTCATGTAGAAAAGATCGGAAAGTATAGAAAGTTGGGTCAGACTTTAGACGATGCTGCAGGTGAGGCTTTTGACAAGGTTGGTAGAATGTTGGACTTTGGATATCCCGGTGGTCCTGTTGTTTCAGAGTTTGCCAAAAAGGGTAAAAGGGGAATTATTGAACTTCCAATTCCTATGGCTAAATCAGGAGACCTGAATTTCAGCTATTCCGGATTAAAAACAGCTTGTTTGTACAAGATTAAGGAATTGAAAGAGTCAGGTGTTCCTCAAAAAGAGTGGATCTATGATTTCTGTAGAAGTTTTGTGGATGTTCTCACTGAGTCATTGAAGATTAAGCTGTCTAAGGCTATTGAGATGAATTCGGATATTAAGAGTGTATTAGTTGGTGGTGGAGTTTTTGGAAGTGAGTATATTTTAAGAGAGGTTGGACAGGTAGTTAAGTCATATGGATTGGAGTATCTGTATCCTGAGAAGGAGTATAGGACGGATAATGCTGCTATGATTGGTATTGCAGCACATTTTAATATTCTTGAGGGAAATGTTTTGAGTGAGGAAGAGTTGGAAGGATTGGATAGGGACCCGAGACTGAGTCTTTAGGATTCTTTTCAGGCTAAGGAACTTATAAAATTTTCTATTAAATAGTTTGTCCTTTCTGGTTGCTCCATGTTAACCATATGACCAGCATCTTGGACAATTATCCTTGTAGAATTTCTAATACCACTTTCTAGAACACCAGCAACTTCATTGTAGTACTCGAGATCATTCTCTCCTGTAATTATCTGAGTTGGTATCTGTATCTGGCTTAACCTTGTTACTGCAGGAGGTTCAATTTTTAATGCTGGGTCTTGATTTATCCAATGCCATCCAGAATATTCAGAAACTATATCTTGAATTTCACTAAATACTTGCTCTTTTTTTCTTGCTGGTGAAAACAACTCATGGTTTAACCAGTTCCTTTTTGCTGTTTCTGTGCCCTTTTCAGCTTCTAGAGAGTACTGTACTTTTCGAGGATATCCTCCTAAAGTTGAGGAAAGGAGTGTAAGTGACTTTACAAATTCTGGATATGTAAGGGCAAAATCAATTGAAATGTATCCTCCTAGAGAAAGGCCTACAATGTGAGCATTTGTAATATTTAAGCTCTTCATAAGATTTAATAAATCCTCATGATGTGAGTAAGGTCCTTTTGGCACTGGCGATTTTCCGAACCCTCGGATATCGTAGGTGATGCACGAATAACTGTCTTTCAGGTGCTCGACCTGTTTTCTCCACATCCTATTAGTTAGTCCAAATCCATTGATAAATACAATGGGATCTCCGGAACCTTCTTTTTCATAGTATATGGGCTCACCTGTGGTTGTATGATCTTCAAATGTTGGTTGCATAGAAGCATTTTATCAGTAGGCTTATTTATAGTAAAGATGATGTTTAGATATAAACAGATCTTACTGAATTGTTGCTTATGCATTCGTCGTGATAGAATATACTATGAGTGGTATCCCAAGAAATTTTGAATCCGAAAGTAGTGAATCACAACCCTTATCTGCATTGTCTGTTTTTGATGGTCGCTACAGCGAGGATACAAAAGAATTAACTCCATATCTTTCCGAAGCCGCATTAATTGATAAGAGAATTTTTGTTGAATTAATGTATTTAATGAAACTCTCCAGAGAAGGGATTGTTAGAGAGTTTTCAGATGAGGAAACCAATTATATTTCCACAATAATTGATGAAGATCCCTTGTCGAAAGCTATTGCCATTAAGGGGCATGAGAAGATTGTTAAGCATGATGTAAAAGCTGTTGAACTTTTTTTAAGAGATAAATTCGAAGGTACATCACTTCAGGATCAGACCGAAAATATTCATTACTGTTTAACATCAGAGGATGTAAACAATCTCGCTTATCGTCTGATGTTTAAAGAGTCTTTAGAACAGGTCTTTATGCCAGATTTCGAAAAAGTGATTGTTTCTCTATTGAGTTTTGCTAATGAGAATAGATCAATAGTTATTATGGGTAGAACACATGGGCAAGATGCTGTGCCAACAACTTTTGGTAAAGAAATTGCCGTTTATGCTGATAGATTATTAAAAAAATATGAGCAGCTCTCAAGACTTAGGTTAACCGGGAAGCTAAATGGTGCGGTAGGTTCCTGGAACTCTTTCTACTTTGCGCACCCTGAGTCAGATTGGATTAGAATTTCAAAAGAATTTGTGGAGAGTCTTGGTCTGGAGTTTAATCCGGTAACAACTCAGATCAATCCATATGACGATGTTGTTGAAATGCTTTCAAAGTTCCATAATATTAATGGAATTCTTCTAGACCTGGATCAGGATATGTGGCGCTACATTAGTGATGGATGGCTCAAACAAAAGAATGCAGAAAATCAAGTGGGTTCTTCTACAATGCCTCAGAAGGTCAATCCAATTAATTTCGAAAACAGTGAAGGTAATTTACAGATAGCTAATGGAAGCATTGAGGCACTTCAGAGAACCTTACCTATCTCAAGATTGCAGCGAGATCTGTCAAACAGTACTTTAGTTCGCAATGTTTCTCACATATTTGGCTACGAACATTTGGCGATGGCTGGAATTTTAAAAGGAATGTCAAAGGTATTTGTTGATCAGCAAAAAGTAGCCTCGTACTTGAATGAAAATTGGTCAAATCTTGCAGAACCGTTACAGACTTTGCTTCGTAAAAGTGGATTCTCAGATGCATATGAAGATGTCAGAAAAAAGGTTATGGGTAGGTCACTAAGTCGAGAGGAGTGGACTTCACTGGTTACAGAATTGGCAGTAGATGGTCATGTTAAAGAGGAGTTGTTAGGATTAGATTTCTCTCGGTATATTGGCATTAGTGAAGGTATTGTTGATCTTGTCTCTAAAAAAGCGACTACTTTACTTCACTCCAACAGGGATAGCTAATAGCACTTGCATGACATCCCCTTTGTGATATTATGAGGGTATATGGATGGAGTCACCGGCAGAATAATGGACTCGAAAGAAGTCCTAAAATTGTATCGTGATACAGTTAAAAACTCTCCACCTCTCACCAAACTTAAAAGCAGTATAAAAAATCCCGGAGGCTCATATCGCCCCAATACCATTTCTGTAGAAGACGTATATTTTGGAGATTCTGGAAAAGGATCTGTTGTTGCAAAATACAACAATATTCTTGCTAAAGATATGAAGCTGGTTTCACTCCGCTTTAATGGAGGGGCTAACGCGGGTCACGAGACTATGTTTAATGGAAAACTTGTTGTTACTCATCAACTCCCAACTGCAGTCGCAGCACCTGGTGCTGTTGCAATAATTAGTAGGGGAATGTTAATCCACCCTGAAGATCTTCTTGTCGAAATAAATGAAGTAAAAGAAGTTTTCTCTGGCATCCTTCCAGGGCAACTACTAATAGACGAAAGAGTCACCCTTGCACTTGATACACACAGGGCATTTGAAGGCGTGTTAAATGGTATAACCACAGGAGGAAGAGGATCCACCGGTCGAGGAATCGCAACGGGTTACTCAAGTCACTACGAGAGATTCCCTGTTATTCTAAAAGACCTGCTTTCCCATAGATGGGAAGATATTTTTAGAGCACACTACAGAATATATGAGAAGCTAGTCCTCGGATCTTCAAACTCCCTTCCACTTTCTGAAATTGAAGTTCTAACCTATTCAAAAAACAAGGGTGAGAAAAGAAAGGTAGGAGACGAAGATACCTTTATATCGAGATTAAAACTCGCTCGTTCAGAAATTAGGCGTTACAGGGTTGATAACATGCACGACGTTATCAAGCAGGCTTGGCAGGATACAAAAGTAGCTGTAACTATTGAGGGCGCACAAGGAGCTGGTCTTGATCCGTATCATGGTGTCTATCCCGATGTAACATCCAGTAGACCAATGTCGCGCTTTATGAATGATGCTACATACAACATCATTCTTCCTGAAGATATTCTTTTTAGAGTAGCTGTCATGAAAACAACATACATGTCCAGTGTAGGCAGAAGAGTTCTTCCTGATATGCCAGATGAGGAGAAGATAAAATGGATACAAAGTGCTTTTGATGAAAGGGGAAGAACCTCTGGAAGGTTAAGAGATATATATCCTGTTTCCATACCTATTGCCCAATATCTAAGAAGGGCGGCTGGTTATACATGTATTGCCGCAACGCACCTTGATGCTTCAAAAGTTGATTCCGATATTGAAGTTGTTACTCACTACACGAAAAAAGATTCTGGTGAAGAGGGACCATACCTTCCTTATCAAGATATCCTTGATGAATTTGATCCAAACTTTGTAAAATTTAGCGGTTGGGATGGTGAGGAAGTAAAAACTATTCATAACCCTAAGAATTTGCCTTTGGAAGCTCTGCAGTATCTTCACTTCTTGGACAAAACAATTGCCCCTGTTGTTATGGCAACAACAGGCCCAGATTTAGAGGACTATATTCTCTGGTAGCTTGTCTTTTATTTTCTGCTGCACTATTATTTATAGTTAAGTTAGGGATACAAACATGGCTCGAAACTTATATTCTCAAGAACCGGTAGTTATAAACTCAGTATATAAAGATACTCAGTCTTCTCCTACAAAAAAGTATCTTGAAATAGCAACTACTAATGAGAATAAGTTGAAGGAAATTCGCAGGATTCTGAAGGATTTCGAGATAATTGGAAAGTCTCTAGATATAGAGGAGATACAATCATTAAATTGGTCAAGGGTTGCCTCCGCTAAGGCAAAAGCAGCATATGAAGCAAATGGGTATAATCCTATTTTAGTAGAAGACACCTCGCTTGAAGTAAAAGGTCTTGATGGCTTCCCTGGAACTTATGTTAATGATTTCTTCTCAACCGCTTCTATGAGAAAGGAGGTTGCCCAAAATTGGCTTAATGGAAAAGATAGATCCGCAATTGCTAAAGTAACCCTTGCCATCTTTGACGGTAAAGAAGCTTTCATTTTTGAGGGAAATTGCGAAGGTAAAATTTCCGAAACTCCTATGGGTATGAATGGCTTTGGATGGGATGACATCTTTATCCCAAATGGTCAGCCAAAGGGTGAAAAGAAAACATTTGCACAGATGAATTCTGAGCAAAAGGATAAGTATTCGATGAGAGTGAATGCTTTAAAGAAATTTCTTAAGAGTCCTCCAGTTTTGAACTACAAAGTTTTTAAACTTCTTGAACCTTTTGACCAAGAGATGCAACGAGTTAGACTAAAGGAATTGAAGGATGAGACAGCTATTAAGTTCGCGTATACTCTCGAAGCGATCGAGGGTGATAATGAAGCGAATAATCTTTTAACTGCTCCTAACTATTCTGAAGTTTACTTAGAAGAGAATGCCTATTTTTCTAGATTTTTGCAAAAGAAAAATAGTAAAAGCATAGGATTAATGCTGACTGATACTGATCGTACACACATAAAGTTGCAGAAAAATGGTTATCCAGTCCTTTGGCAAATGGGTCCAGAGAGAAGGCACCTTGCCTTGGCAGAAAGGGTTGAATATTTTACTGAAAATCAGAGTAAAGATGCTCATAAGATATTGGATGAATTGGAAAATAAAAAAGAAAGTTTCCCAAAGAGGTCTAATAAGAGATCTATTACTATAGATAGATCTTTAGGGTTTGTCGGTGGAGATGTTGTAACTCGTGCTTCTGCAGTAAAGGAAATTGGTTATAAGAAATTTGCATCAGAAAAAGAAGTGAGCAGAACGAAGGCTTCAAAATCTGGGCTTTTCAATATAATTGGGAAGTATGCAAGAAGTATTTATTCAATTGGTTGTCTTCCTTGGGTTTCTGGTTGGAGAGATGTGATTATTACCGGTGCAGTCGGCCATATGCCTGTTTTTGTACACAGGAATAATCTCAATGCGATTGATCTTCAGAATCAAATTGATCTGATTAACGATGCGAAAAAAGCTATAAAAAGTTTAGGTCTTTCAAAAAAAGCTCTTGAGAGGGCGTATAATAATATCGGTGCGGCGGTAGGTACAAATCCTGTCGAGGATAGGAAAAAAGCTAGGAGGCTATATGATGAAGCAGGTGTGAAATTATTTAGGATATACACAATAAACTCGGATCCTAGGGTTGTTCAAACAGCACGAGCAATTAGAGAAGAACTAGGGGAAGATGTAGAGATATTTGTTGGTCAGTTAGTTGATAAAAGACAGGCGTATGAATTAATTGTTGATGATATTAAGATTGACGGTTTGATTATTGGTCACGGTGGTGGAAGAGTCTGTACATCTGCAACGAATGGCATGGCACTTAGCACACTTGAAGAAATTTATTCGATCGTTACTGATAGTGCATTTAATAATACTAGTGTACTTGTTGAGGGTGGTTTAGGTAGTCATATTGGAAGTTCACTTATTATGGGAGTTGATGGCATATTGCGCAATGGACAATTTGCAAGCTGTGTTATTGAGCAGGGTGACCTATTTTTTGAACATATGAATGGAAAGCCTTGTCAGCCATACCATGGTAGCGCAAGTGCTGCAACTATGATTATTGAGTCATACAATCCTGAGAATGCTAAGGGACGATTATTTGCTAGTGGAAGGGCTAAAAATGTAGAAGGTAAGCCTGGCTACATTTATTATGAGGAAAAGGGTAACTCAATGTCGTTCTATGTAAATGAATTCAAACACTATGCGGCGAGGACTCTTGCAGATTTAGGTGTTGAAAGTATCTGGGAATTGAGAGAGTTTGTAGCAAATACAGATGAAGAGATATTTAGAGAGGTTACGCCAGAAGCATCAGTTGTTTCAGGAGCTTGGAGGAACTAGTAGACAAATTTCCAGAAATTCTATATTATCCTCTAGAATAATATTGCCGGTTTTAAGATGACAGAAAGCCAGCCGAAGCCAGATCAGAATGGCGTACCAGATACAGAGGCATACAAAGTTGAAATAGAGGCTTTTGTTAATGCATTCATAAATTCTCCCGAAGAACTAGAGCTAAGGTCATCTGCTGATTTCTCTTTTTTGAGCAATATCAATAACTATACTATACCTGGGATAATAAGTGAGATAAATTTTTCATATCCTGATCTTCTGTCTGATGAGATGATAGACTTGAACTCAGAACTGTTCCTGCCCTTGACGAGAATGTGCTAACTGCCAGAGTAGCAACAATCTATAGAATCCTTCATATCCTACAACCAATGTGCGCTGTGCGTAGAGAGATTTTAAGTGATTCAGAATGGTCAGACACAGAAGAAGCTCATCATCTTATAAGTAAAGTTTTGAATTATACAATTACGCAGATTTGTAGTCTGATTACTTTTGACGGATCAAGGGATATTGTTACATATAAAGGAAAGAAGATGTTGTTTGACCAATACTTACAAGAAAATTGTATAGCCACAGTAAACCCAGAATACAAGGTATCTGTCATTGAGATGAGTGAAATATTAGCGCGTCTTCAAGATTACTTCATGGGTGATCCTCCAGACTCATTTGCCGATAGATATCTGGTTGAGGACGATGATGAAGAATAACTTCACCTTAACTGTTCTTCAATCTCCAACAATCTATTATACTTTGCAACTCTTTCACCTCTACTTGTAGCGCCAAACTTGCTTTGGTTTGCATAGGTCCCAACAACCAAATCAGCAATCATATCATCATTAGTCTCTCCGCCTCTGTGGGAGATAATTGCACTAAATCCTGCATCTTCTGCCATTTTAATTGCATCCAGTGTCTCAGAAACTGTACCTATCTGGTTTAACTTTATTAAAACAGAATTTACTGCCGCCAAATCAATCGATTTTTGGATTCTTCCTACATTAGTTGTCAAAAGGTCGTCACCTACAATCTGATATTCATTGCCATAGTGATTAACAAATGTTTTCCAGGCATCCCAGTCTTCTTGATCAAAAGGATCTTCGATAGATTCAACTGAATACTCTGAGTACCACTTGACTTGCTGTTTTAACCATTGATCTGCACTGAAAACTTTTTCTTCGCTTATGAGCTTGTACTGTTTTTTCTTCTCATCATAAAATTCTGAAGAGGCAACGTCTAAAGCCAATGTGAAATCTTTCCCTAGTTTATAGCCTGCTATCTCAATTCCTTCTACAATAATATCTAGCGCTTCTTTATTAGACTTCATCTCCTTTGGTGCGAATGCACCTTCAAACCCCACTGTAACTGAATACTTCTTTTTCACAAGGATGTCATGTATGGCATGTGAAATTTCTGCACCCGCCCTTATCTTTTCAGCAAGGCTAGAAAATCTTTCAGCTTTTGGCATTACCATATATTCCTGGATATCGGTTGCCCAATCCCCGTGAGCTCCACCCTCCATGACAAGAATTTGAGGTGTTGGTAGTTTTAAATCATCTTTTGTGAAATTGTCATTGTAGTAGATTTTTGCAAAATATTCATACAAGGGAATTCCCATACTTTTAGCCATTGCCCTGCAGAATGCCATTGATACCGAGAGGATTGCATTCCCTCCTAAATTGGATTTGTATGGAGTACCATCGGAATTAATGAGTAAAGTATCCAAGTCTTTAACAGTTTGAAAATCTCTCCCAAATACAATTTGAGTTATCTCCTTGTTCACACTATCAACCGCTTTCAAGACACCATTCCCGTTGTACCGACTTTTATCCCCGTCCCTTAGCTCTAAAACTTCTGTTTTTCCTGTAGAAGCACCGGATGGCACTTCACCTTTAGCAATGGTGCCATCAAAAAGTTCAATGGTTGTTGAAACAGTAGGGCGTCCTCTTGAGTCTAATATTTCTCTTGCATTAATTCTTCTAATTTTCATCGGGCAGTCAGGTCTATTATCTGTTTAGATCAAGCAGTAATGATGAACTATCGCCTGTCATAACTTCAGGTAGAATCCCATTCCACTTTTCAATGTAAAGCTTTTGAATGAGCTCTTTACTTAAGGTCTGCTGCTGCAATCTCTGTGCTGCCGCTTCACCTTCTGCTCGCGTAATCAAAGCCTGCTTTTTGAATTCCTCCTGTTGAGCTCTGTACTCCTCAGTTGTAATCCTTTCTTTTTCAATCTGCTTCTGTTCAACTGTTGCAATATATTCGTCTTGGAAGATGATGGACCTTATTCCAAACTCATCAAGAATTATTCCATTATCCTTGAATCTTGGTGCAAGTTTCTCTGAAATCTCTTCTGATACTTCTTGGATATTACCGCTGTAAAGGTCGATTGCTTCGTAGTTTCTAGTTAAACTTCTAACCCAGATTCTTGAGTCAGTTTTAACAATCTTTTCTACTGCTTCAAACTCAGTTCCTAAAGTTTCTGCTACCTGCATTACTTTATCTGGATCAATTGAGAATCTTACTGTATATCTTAATGAAATTTGCTGACCGTCTTTTGTAGTTGTATCTACTGCAAAGTCTTGGTAGTCGGCATTTGATTCGTTATTGTTATACAAATCAGATGAGAGAGTTTCGTAAATGATTTTCTGTGTTCTATAAACAAGTACTTTATCCACCAATGGGATTTTTACATGTAGTCCTGGTTTTACTGGTTGTCCAACAATTCTTCCAAATCTGGTGACTACACCTACTGTTCCGTATCTAACTGTGTAGACGGTTGAGAAGAAGAGTATTAAACCTACTAGTGCAAGTAGAGCGAACATTATTCTCCTGCCGCTGAAAATATTTGAGAGAGGATTTGCCATCGTTATTTGTATAAACTTAAACAGTATATTTTTGCATTTAACTGTCTCAGTTGCAAGATTTCCTTTGTGATATAATTAATTATGCCAGGTGTAGAAACAATTTTGACGTTTAAAGCAGTTATTCTCCATAAATTGAAGATTCTCTTGGTTAAAAGGTCTGGCGAGGGTTATTTTGCACCAGATAAGTGGGAGTTTCCTGGCGGAAAGCTTAAGGTAGGAGAGAGGGTTGAAGATGTTTTAGAGAAGGAGGTTTTTGAAGAAACTGGTTTAACTGTTTCACTTCTGAGCAAGTTAGGATATATGCAAACTGAAACTGCCGATAATCCCAAGTATAAAGGATTACCTGTGATTAGAGTCTATATGCTAGCAAAGTCCGAATCAGATCGAGTTAAGCTTAGTAAGGAGCATACAGACAGTAAGTGGGTTTTACTTTCAGAAGCATATCAATACGATTTGAGTGATCAGACTAGAAAAGCATTGCAGATTTTGGAGGAGGGTGTAAAGACACAGTTATGGAGGCAGTAGTTTAACTATTTGCTTATATTTGGTAAACTTGTGCACATTCAGCCGAGGTGGCGAAATTGGCAGACGCACTACCTTGAGGTGGTAGCGGGAGCAATCCTTTGCAGGTTCAAGTCCTGTCCTCGGCAGATATAATTGATCTCTACACCTCCAAATCTTTGATAATTATTTTCTTCATCTTCATCATATTTGCAAATGCTTTAGGATTTTGGACAATGTCATCAATTGCTTCTGGTGCTACCTGCCAACTAAGTCCATACTTATCTTTTAACCAACCGCATACACTCTCCTGACCGCCTTCTTTTGTTAGCTCCTCCCAGTAATAGTCGATTTCTTCTTGGTCTTTACATTCAATAAGGAGGGAAATTGCTTCTGTAAAGCTAAATTCTGGTCCAGCATTGATAGCGATAAATTTCTGTCCAAGTAATTCAAACTCAATAGTGAGAACTTTCCCTGCCAAATGCTTTTGGAAATCTTCAAGTCCTTCCATTGGGTAATAATGGGTTTTAAGTATTTTGGAGTCTTTAAATACTTTGAGGTAAAAGCTGACTGCTTCCTCAGCGTTGCCATTGAACCACAAATTTGTAATTATTTTTTGCATAAAATCATTGTATCATTCTGACATTGGATATCAACTTTTACTGAGGAGACATTTGGTGTTGTATAATGTGCTATCTCTAATGATTTAAGCCCTAACTATATTTCAAGTACCACAAAGAATATTTAAAGTTTCTATACTAATTGGAGTTTTAAGTACTCTACCTTTTGTCATTCTTGAAGCAGTGTACACCTCTGGTTTCTCCCAGTCAGGTTTCCCGGCAGCATTTCCATACATGTTCTTATTATCTACCATCTTTACTTTTACATTATTCTCCACTATTAGAGGGATAAAAGAGAAAACAGATGGGCAAACTTTATTAATTATTCTTTGCACGGTTTTAGTACTCTTCCTTGGTTCCCACTGGGTTTATTTCGTAATTGATCAGTGGCCGTGTTTTCTTGGTGCAACTGGTTGTTGAGGATACATCAATTTTATTATGAAGGGGTATTTTCTCATTTGAGTTTTTAAGGTAAAATATGAACTACTCTGGACGATTAGCTCAGCTGGTTAGAGCATCTCGTTTACACCGAGAGGGTCGCAGGTTCGAATCCTGCATCGTCCACCATTGAGTTTTTCACTTCTGCCTTAAAACAATTTTGTATAATAATCTATTTTTATGAGCGAGTATTTTGGTCGAGGCAATGGTTCTCTTGATGGAGAGGGAAGGAAGAACGATTTAACAGCTGAAATTAACGCTTCAATTGCTCGACTTGCCCCTGGATTTATTGCGTCTCATTTGCACAAGCAAGACGTTGGTGATGGTTTGCCAGGATATCAATGTACATTAGTTGATGAATCAAGAGGAGTTGCAATTTCTCTAGCTCTTAGTAATGAGGATTTCAAAGATCTTAGCACACTTCCATTTGCAGACCTTACTGATCCAATTACTACGGCAGTTGATGGTACTGCATTGACATTACAAAAGACAATTATTGGCCACTTCCCAAATACACTCCCATATCAAACTAAAATTCGTTTAGTTATAGCTAACGGAGAGATATTTTATGATACATACGAAAACTCACAGGGTCTTTTGCATGGCAGAACCTTATTTACAGATGGAATAAAAAGGCTAGGAGGCTTAATCTCCAATACAAATTTTGAACTAGAAATTCTTAAATCTACTTCAAACATCCTCTTTGAAATAAATAGAATGTTGAATGATGCCTTACTGAGTTGGGATGATCTATCCAGTATTTCTGATGAGCACGCATCAATTCTTTCTGAGTATGGGTTATTGGATATACTCAAGCTAAAGTTGGGAAAAGATTTGGGCGGGATAATAGATTGGAGTAAGATGCAAACAATGTGCATAAAATTTGTGGGCACGGATGGATGGGATAACGAATACCTTCTTTTAACAAGAATCCCTGTCAATGGAGAATACAAAATCGGCGCATATAGAATATCTCCTTCGCTTACGAATGTATTAGTTGTAGGTGATAATACAATATTTGTTGATAAAGAAGCGTTCTCTATAGTGACGGATTTGGCAGAATCTCTCTATGAAGATAAGGATGTCGCGCTGAGAGTTAATGTCTACTAGTCTTTTACTCCTTGTAATTTCCTCATTGAGATAGTATCGTATAATCGATTTACTTAACCTGCCCATACAATGCAAGAGCAATATCTAAGTCTTGGTAACAAGGATGTCCTAAACGGACAATACCTGCTAGCCGTATTCAAAATAGTACCTTATGGTGATGAATCAATAGAAAGTGCTGCAACCGAAGCAGCTGCAGAATCTTCTACTGGATCAAACCTAAAAGTTTCTTCAGCAACAAACTACTCAATGAATATTGATGCGCTTGTATATGATATAGATAAAGAGAGGAGCCTTGTCTATATAGCATACCCATGGATTATGTTTGATAGAGGTGGGAATATTCAAAACATCCTTACCTTCCTTGCTGGAAATGTTTTTGGAATGAGTAACCTTAAAGAGTGTAAGCTTCTTGATGTTTGGTTCCCACCACAGATGCTTGTGCAGTACGATGGACCAAGTTACACCCTCGATGACATGAGAAGATATCTTGATGTATACGACAGACCAATTCTAGGAACAATCATTAAACCTAAAATCGGACTAACTTCAACAGAGTATGCTGAACTTTGCTACGATTTCTGGGTTGGAGGCGGTGATTTTGTAAAAAATGACGAACCTCAGGCTGATCAGTTCTTTTCTCCATTTGAAAAAATGGTTGATAGTGTAAGAGAGGCAATGGACAAAGCCGAAAAAGAAACAGGACGAACTAAGGTTCACTCATTTAATGTTTCTGCAGCAGACTTGGAAACTATGGTTAGGAGAGCAAGGTATGTTGTGCAGACAATGAAGCCTGGTAGTGCATCTCTTTTAATTGATGGAATCACTGCAGGTTGGAGTGCTGTACAGACACTGAGAAGAAATTTCCCTAATACCTTTATTCACTTCCACAGGGCAGGGCATGGTGGATTTACAAGAAAAGAAAACCCAATAGGATATACAGTTCCCGTAATGACGAAGTTTGCCAGACTTGCCGGTGCATCGGGTGTGCATACTGGTACAGCGGGTGTTGGAAAAATGTCAGGAGATGCCCATGAGGATATCACAGCAGCACATCAGGCCCTTAGATTCTGTGCAGATGGATGGTATTTTAGGCAAGTATGGTCAGAAGTTCCATCAAGAGACACAAATATTCAGGAAATGATTTCTAAAGAGAAAAAAGTTTGGGAGATGGGTGCTAGAGAACTTGCTAAAATGAGAAGGACTAAAGCTCTTAGTGCAGAGGGGCTTGAAGAACATACTAACTGGAGAGTAATTCCAAAAATGTCTCCAATTGTTTCTGGTGGGATCAACCCAGTATTACTTCCAGAGTTCTTAGATGTAATGAAATCAATTGACTTTATAATTACAATGGGTGCTGGGGTTCACTCACACCCAATGGGAACTACTTCTGGTGTGAAAGCAGTTTTACAAGCGTATGAGGCATGGTTGGAAAACGTACCACTTGAGGAGTTTGCACGTGATAAAGAGGAATTGAGAGTTGCGGTTGAATTTTACAACAAGTACGGAACTCAAGCTCATAAAATGAAAAGTGATAGTTCTCAGGTAGAAAATCAAAACACTAGTGGTGAGGTTACTTCACCAATTGAAGATCCTACGCTTTAGAAACGAGAGGTTTGACTTTAGAGGTACAGAACCCACACTTTGTAGCTTTTGTTGAAATTTCCATATAGCAGTACGGGCACTTTCTTGTAGGCTTTGTCTTTTTCTCACTTTGTTCCTTTTTAGCGAGAGCCTGTTGGAATTTGTATACAAAGAAAAAGATTGCAAGAGCTGTGATTAAGAAAACAATTAATTCTGTTATGAAATTTCCGTATTTAATAACAACTGCACCGGCTGCTTCTGCCTCAGCCAGAGAGTCATATTGTGTTCTTCCTAAAACAAAATAAAGATTGGAAAAGTCAACTCTTTGGGTAAAGAAGTTGATAGGTGGGAGAATAATATCTTTAACTAGAGAGTCCATTACTGTTTTAAATGCAGTACCTATTAAAACACCGATTGCGAGAGTAATGGCATCGCCCTTAACTGCAAACTCTTTAAATTCCTTTATAACTTTTCTTATTCCACTCATTTGAATATTTTACCACAATGGTATAATGAAATTATTATGAGAATTCTAACAAACTATCTTAAAACTGCAATACTTCTAGCTGGTCTTACAGCCCTATTTATCACTCTTGGATACTACTTTTTGGGTGAAGATAGCATAGTTGCGGTTATAATCTTTTCACTGTTGTTTAATTTTATTGCATACTTCTTCAGCGATAAAATTGCCCTTTCTGCATCAGGTGCTAGAGAGTTAAAAAAGGACGAACTTCCTTGGTTGCACAAAGAGGTCAAAGAGCTTTCTAAAAAAATGGATATCCCTGTTCCAAGGCTTTATGTCTCAGAGACATCTCAAGCAAATGCTTTTGCGACAGGAAGAAATCCTAAAAATGGAGTAGTGTGTGTTACTGCGGGATTAGTTAATAGTTTGGATAAAAATCAGGTTATGGGAGTTGTTGCCCACGAGCTGGCACATATTAAAAATAGGGATGTGTTAATAGCAACAATTGCTGCTGTTGTTGCAGGTGCAATATCAAGTTTGACTAGAATTATGTATTGGGGAGGTGGTAGCAGGAGGCGTGAAAATAATGGAAATGGATTATTAATGCTTCTTGCCCTTATTCTTTCTCCAATAGTTGCTATGCTTTTGCAATTTGCTGTCTCTCGATCTAGGGAATACTCAGCTGATGAAACTGCGGCCCAATATACTGGAAGGCCAGAAGACTTGGCAAGTGCACTTGTTGCAATAGAGGGGAGTGTAAAGGTGAAGCCAATGGATCTTAACCCAGCTTTCGCTTCTTTGTATATTCAAAATCCAATTAATGCAAGAGGTGTTATGGAACTTTTCTCGACACATCCTTTGACTGAGAAAAGGGTGCAGAAATTACTTAGTCTAGTCAGGTAGGAACTCATGCAAACACTGCAGCCTCAAGCCTTCCAAGACGGTTGTCTATTTTATCAAGTTGTATTGTAAGCTCTGTTTCTAGGTGGCGATTTATTCCAACTGCAACATCTTGTAGGGATCCGAGATTCTTTTTTAAGTTAGATGCTTCTTGAGATATTTTTTCAACCTTCTCTTCTACAATATCCAACCTAAGCAAAACGTTTGTCATATTTGCATCAAGCCTTGTTAGCGTTTCTGAGTGCTCTTCTAGTTTACTGTTTATGTTTCCTAGCATGGTGTTTATATTTCCTAGTTTCTTGTCTTGTTTAGTGTTCATATTTCCTAGCTCTTTGTCTAGTTTGGCGTTCATATTTCCCAGCTCTTTGTCTAGTTTGGCATTCATGTTTCCCAGTTCCTTGTCTAGTTTGGCGCTCATATTTCCCAGTTCCTTGTCTAGTCTTGAGTTCACATCCTCGAACCGATCATCTAATCTTTTATTGATAGCTCCTATTTCAATATCCAATTTTTCTAGAATTGAATGCTTGACCTCGAGTATACCCTTGAGTAGATTTTGTTCTACTTTTCTATTCATATTTTTGATCATAAATTTATATATAAATATTGTAAAGGATGAAAATTAAATCCGTATGAACTGGGATCTTTTGCTAATCTATTTAGGCTGTAGTTTGGTATATCCCCGGTACTTAAAGGGAAAGTGGCTTTTATGAAAGTCTACATTGTTTGGTGTATAATCACTCATCTAAACTGTTCATGTCTTTTTAATGGAATTAGTCATAACCCTCATACTAGGACTCATTGCAGGTGCAGCACTTGTATATTTGCTGGTAAAAAAACAATCTTCTACTGAAAATATTGCAGACCAATTGAAAGAGATTCTTCCAGAGGCGATGAAGCCTCTAACGGATCAGTTGATAACTCTTGCTGACCAAAAACTCGGTGCAGAGAAGAAAGAAATTAAAACTGACTTGGAAAATAAGAGGTCAGAAATTGAAAGACTCATAAAGACAATGCAGCAGGACTTGAAAGAGAGCAAAGAGTCACTTAACCAAGCTGAAAAGGATAGAACAGGTTCGTTCATGGCTCTAAAAAATTCTCTTGAGGAGTATAAACAGGTTACTGACCAATTGAAGGTGAGTACAGAGGGTCTTAGAAGCGTGCTATCTAACAACCAGCTTAGAGGTCAGTTTGGAGAACAGGTTGCAGAAGAACTTCTAAAGATGGCTGGATTTGTTCCAGGAGAGTATGAGTTTAATAAAGAGCAGGCTGGTAGTGAGACGCGTCCAGATTTTGCCATTTTCCTACCGGATAGAACACGAATTAATGTTGATGCGAAGTTCCCTTATGCAAATCTTCAAAGAAGCGCAGAGACGGATGATGTTGAGATGAAAAAGAAATACTTAAAAGACTTTGAGCAGGATGTTAAGGCCAAGATAAAGCAGGTAACGACGAGAGACTACATTAATCCAGAAGATAAGACAGTTGATTTTGTCCTTCTTTTCATTCCAAACGAGATGATATTCTCTTATATCTACGACAAATTAAATGATGTTTGGAGTGATGCGATGGAGAAGAAGGTTGTGTTTGTTGGTCCATTCAGCTTTACGGCTCTTTTGAGGATGATTAAGCAGTCATATGATAATTTCAGAGTTCAGGGGAACATTCAGAATATAATTGGACATGTTAGAGGGTTGGAGAAGGAGTTTGAAAAATTTACTCTTGAATTTGAAAAGTTTGGAGATAGGATTGATTCCCTTTCTAAGCAATATGACCAAGTAAGTAGGACAAGAGTGAATCAAATGAATAGAATTATGGAGAAGGTACAGCTAGAAGACTCGCAAGAAGAAAATGAACAGCCTAGATTGATAGGTTAGTATCGTACCGCTTTTTCTCAATATAGCTAAGAGCCCTCTCTTTAAGTCTCTCGCACACTTCAATCCAATTTTCTTTTCTGCTGCTGTGACTTAATATCTCTCTGTACCACTCTCCTCTTCTATCAATTTCTCTAAGAGCCGCAATAGAAACAACTTCATCATTGGTTATTGCAAACCCTGCCATGCTAATTCCAGTTTCAGTAGGAGATTTATACTTCAATATACCTTCTATTGGGGAAAGAATTTTTTCCACTATCTTAAATGCTTCAATATCTCTGTTGTAATTAACCGCTTCAACGCCATTAGAATTCAAGTGGTATTGATCGATCAGATTATAATCCCCAATATCAGCTGTGGCTGCTTCATAAGCAAGATTTACTGGGTGGTTGAGCTCCAAATTCCATATTGGAAAAGTTTCATATTTTGCAAAGCCTGCTTTTGTTCCCAATGTTGAATCCAGGTATATCTGCCCAAGGCTTGTAGATAATTTCCCGCTATTTGATGCCGCTCCGATTACAACCACTAGCTCTTTTTCAACCCTTATATAATCATCCTGACCATATCCAGCTGCACTTAAAACTTTAGGATTGTTTGGATATCCTGGTATTTCAAATCTATTATAAGTTTCATATCCAAGCTCCTTCATCTGATTTGTATACATTAGAGCCATTTCATGGTTTACTTCATTGATGAGGTTGACTGATATATAAGGTCTTATACCCATTCTTCTCTCTATGTCCTGAACCAACTCAAGTGTTGTCTCAACATACCCTTTATCCTGATTACTAAGATGCCTGTTATTTAGTATGTCAACCGCACTAACGCAGAATATTATATCCATCTTATCTTTTAATAATGAAAGAATCGTGATTTTATTGTCCTGTTTAAACCCAGGAAGAACCCGGGCTCCATGGGAATCAAGAGGAAATTTCCCCCCGATTTCAAGATATAGCCGACCTCCTGCCATATCGATTCGTCTTAGAATCTCTTCTGACTGAAGTTTTAAATACTTTTTGTTGTCAAAGCCAGATTTGCTGTATGCAATGGTGTCGAACTGATTCATTTTACAATCCTACAGAAAAAAGACCGCCTCGTAAATGAAGCGGTCTTATCCTTGCAATTATACCTTTCTTACTTACCCGGTTCAGCAAAAGCTAGATATCCAGGAAGAATAATATTTACGATAGGAAATAGGATGAGTAGTCCAAGCCAGCTTGGGAACCCTCTTTTTTCAGAAATTTGCATCATCACATAAACTATAACGAATAGATTTACGAATGGCACCAGGATTAGAAGCATATACCAAGGGTTAATTCCTGAAAGCTTGAATGTTAGATATACATTTAATAAAGGAACCCAGGCCATCCATGGAGAAGGATCTCCAAGTTTCTGTGCAATTACCATAAGTGTCCAGCCACCGTAAATATATGAAGATACTACGATACCAAGAACCATTACCAATCCAATTCCACCGATGAGAGCAACTGCACCAGCTGCAAGCGCACTTTCATCCTCATCCATTATAGATGTGGTATAGATTTGATCGTAATCGTATTCAAAATCAGTAGTTGTGTACGGAAGGATCTCATACTCTTCGTCTTCTTCCTGAGCGAGTACTGGGGCTGAAAACAGGAGTGCAAAAACCATTATCAGTGCACCTGCTTTAAGCATTAGTTTCTTAAACATATATAATTTCTTTAAAGTTAATACCTCAATTATTCTTTATTCTTATGAAATTTGCAATATGGAAAAGAGTCAACA
>CAZCMQ010000004.1:0-20408 GCA_964500025.1 uncultured Candidatus Saccharibacteria bacterium
TATAGCGCTCATAAGTCTTGGCATATTATATGATGCGGAGCTGTATTGAAACTCTGGACTTAGAAGATTTAGTATAGGTATTCCCAGGGTAATTGTATAAACAACCGTTTTCAAAATCATTTTTTCATTGATCAATGTAGAAGCGATCTTTATCTTGCTTGCCAAAGGAATCTCTTTATTTTTATAGAGCGCGGCAAAAGTCATCGGGAATGATATTACCCCCCATCCCCACCTTAGCTGCTGTTTATAGTATGATCTGTAACTTTTACGCCTTGTTTCGTTTTCAACCGCATCATTATATGTCGGGGTGTAAACTTCCTCTCCTCTGAAATCTCCTGCATATCGGATCAGTCCATAGTAATAGAAAGTTGAATCATCAATACCAACCTCAGGATCCCAGTACCCGACCTCTTCTACGGTTTTCAAATTTACAATATATGAAGAGAAGCTCTCTCTAAATTTCTTTTTCATAACCCATTCACTCATTATCGCCAGTGTTAAAGAACTAGAGGCAACCCTGATTAGAACAGGAACTCTGAAAAGATTATTTAAGAATGTATGAACGGCCGTTGAGAAGAACGCTCTTCTTGGATTCGGAACTGTGTAATATTTGTATGTAATGGCTGATAGGTATTTTGGGTGGGGTCTCATATCGCTGTCGCAGGTAATCAAAAGGTAATTCTCAATATCTTCTCCCCTGTCCTCTGCCTTTTCCACGAAAAGTCTCGTTGCCCAGTTAATGTTTGCGCCTTTAACCCCTTCAACCTCACCTTCTATATCATTAGGATGAACAATATCGATCATCTCCCTGAAATATTTACCATATTTTTTCTTTAGAACAGCCGTATTCTTCAGGGATTCTTTTGCAAATCTCTCTTCAAGCGCAAAAACCACAGATATTTTCTTAGAACCGATATCAGAGTTTTTCCAAGCTTCAATGGAGGGTCCAACAACATCCAACCCTTCGTTTACAATTGGACAGATGAAAACATACCTCATGTCGTGATATGGGATCTTTTCGTATTCAAGTTTTTTGACCCAATCTGTTTCTATATCATTCACCATTCTTTTTTGAGCAGTATAGATGCCGATCATGAATAAAAATCCTCTAATGCCCCAGTAAATAGTCAAAAAAGAAACATAAATGACCATGAATTCCGGATACCCTGACAGAGCTGCAATGAAAGGTAGAAAAATGAAAAACCAGGTGACCGCTCCTGGTATAGACTCAAAAAGTTTTGTAAACCATCTTGGAACATGCGGGGGATAGCCATTAACCCTGTTAGGTGGCTTAATATCTTCGATTGTCACTTTCTTTTTTCCAGAAAGACGGACTTTTTTCATTATATGACTACAGGGAGAACAATTGGTTCTCTCTCTGTTTTTCTTTTTATATATCTACTTACGTCCCTCTCTACGTTTTCAATGAGGGCTCTTTCATCCAGTTTCTTCTTGTCCCTTTCTGAATCGTACCATTTTCTATGAACATCCTTAACATTATTTTCAATTTCTCTTAATAGCTTCTGTGAAGCTTTCATGTATACAAACCCTCTTGAAATGAATTTAAGGTTTCCAATGAGTCTTTTTGTTGGTTTACTAATATTCATGATTACAACAAACATACCGTATTGGGATAGCTGCCTTCTATCCTTTAATACCACATCTCCGATATCTCCAATACCAAGTCCGTCAATGAGGATTGGCTTAGATTCAACTCTTGAACCTCTCCTCCACTCGTTTCCTACTAATTCCCATGTCATTCCATCGTCTGTTAACAGAACTTTTTCAGGATCATGTCCCCATCCAACATAATTTTTCTTGTTTTGATACCTAAATGTAAGGCTTCCGTGTACGGGCATTATGTACTTAGGCTCTACATACTCGTACATCATCTTTATATCTTCTTGAAGTCCGTGGCCTGTTGCATGAATCTCTCTTTCACTACTCTTTAAAACATCCATCCCTTGTCTGATCAATCTGTCTGTCATTTTTTCAATCTTTGAAACATTTTCAGGGATTTCTGAAGAAGACATTACAACCAAATCAGTCTTTTTTGCTTTAATGAATTTATGCTCATTTAATGCAATTCTGTTCAAAACTGCGTATCTTTCTGCTTGGCTTCCTGTTGAAAGAATGAGAAGTTGGTCGTCCCTAAACTTGCTCATATTTTTCTCGCTGATTATCAAATCATCAGGAATATCTATATACTTCTGTTCTCTTGCAATTGCGATTGCAGTCTCAAGACTTCGTCCAGCGAGTACAACTTTTCTCCCACTCTTTTTAGCTATCTGCATGAGTGAGTACAATCTTGTAACAAGTGATGCGAAAGCAGCAACAATTACCCTGCCCTTATGTTTGGTAACAACATTTTCTAAAGTCTTTGCAACCTCAGTTTCTGAAATAGCTTTTCCTTTTCTGTAAGCATTAGTACTTTCCATCAAGGCTAGATCAACTTTCCCTCTTAGTGCGATGAGTGACTCGTAGTCTGTTTCAGGTTCATTAGCTGGTTGAGTGTCAATTTTGTAATCTCCTGAGAAAAACACATTTCCTTTTGGAGATTGTACAAATATTGCGTATGAATCTGGGATGCTGTGGGTAACTCCAATAAATTTGACCTTAAAACTTCCAAGCTGGATCTCCTCTCTTCTTCTAACAGTGACAATTTTAGATTTGCTTAACAGGTCAAATTCTCGTAACTTCTCACGAATCAATGCCGCAGCAAACGGTCCGGCATAAATAGTTGGAAAGCCAAGGTCACGAAGAATGTATGGCAAAGCTGCCATATGGTCTTGATGGCCGTGAGTAATTAAGATTCCCTTAATATTCTTTTTCTTCTTTTGTAAGTAAGAGGTGTTAGGAATTAAATAATCAATTCCAAACATGTCTGCATCAGGGAAGGTATTTCCAGCATCAATAATGAGAATCTCATTACCTAGCTCAATAAAATTGGAATTCCGGCCAATCTCATTCGTTCCCGAAAGTGTACAGACACGCAGTGTGTTTCCACCTCTGTGTGTTCGTTTAAACATTTCTAATGCATATTATACCATTTTTTAGGAAAAGCAAGAAATCTCCTCAGTTGTCCCCTCTCTATTGTTAGACAAATCCTTGTCATAGAGATATAATCATTATCAACCGATATTACAAAGCTAGTCACTTTGGAGGTTTGGAAAGAAAGGGAATCCGAGTAGAATCCAACAGAAATGTAACTGAAAATAGCATACTGTGTAATTACACAGAGAAAGCAATCTATAGTGATATAGATTGAAAGTAAGGTGGTACCACGGTAATTCCGTCCTTACATCCGCACAACGTGCGTATGTATGGGCGGATTTTTGTTAATATATATGAGTATGGATACTAAAAATAATAAAGCACAAGAAATCTCAAAGGCATTTGATGCTTCAAAAGAGAGAGAAATATATGAGTTGTGGGAAAAGTCAGGTCTTTTCAATCCTGAAACTTTTGGAAAACACTTAATTGAAAAAGGCTTCACCCTAGCCAAACCTTTTGTCATGACTCTCCCTCCCCCAAATGCAAACGGGGATCTACATATGGGGCACACATGCGGATACTCGTTTCATGATGCAATGGGTCGTTTTGCCAGAATGACTGGTCGACCCACTCTTTTGATTGCTGGTAAAGATCATGCAGGAATCCAGACAGAATCTGTTTTCACAAAACTTCTTAAAGAGAAAGGTATAGATAAATGGGAGATGGGGCGTGAGGAATTTTACAAGCAGTGCTATGAATTTTGTATTGAGGCTTCAAATAACGCTAGGGCGCAGGAGAAAAGAATTGGACTTTCGGCAGATTGGGAAAAGGAATTCTTTACCCTAGATCCCCGCCTTACAAAGACCATATACGAAACCTTCCGAACAATGCTTGAAGAAGGAAGGATATATAGAGACAAGAGGATAATAAATTACTGTCCAGTTGATAGAACAGCACTTGCTGATATTGATACTACTCATAAAGAATTGAGAGGTGTTTTTGCGTACATAACATATCCTTTTGCTAATGAAGAGGACAAAAAAGAATTTGGAATGGAGGGTATAACTGTTGCTACCACAAGGCCAGAAACAATGTTGGCTGATACGGCTGTTGCTGTTAACCCAAATGATGATAGATACAAAGGAATGATTGGAAAGATGGTTCTTCTGCCAATTATGAATAAAGAAATTCCAATTATTGCTGATGAATATATCGATATTGAAACTGGGACAGGAGCCTTGAAAGTTACACCTGCGCACGCACAGGCTGATTTTGAGATTGCGTTAAGAAATAATCTTCCTATGCCTTCGGTCATATCAGAAGAAGGAAAAATGACTGGCGATATTCCAGAGAGATTTAAAGGCTTAGATACTATTGAATGCTCAAAAGCGATTGTTGCAGAACTTGACTCGCTTGGTCTTTTACAGAAATTGGATAAAATAAAGCACGATGTTTCTGTTTGCGAGAGATGTTCAACCCCAATACAGCCAATCCTTTCATATCAATGGTTTTTGAAAACGGAAGATTTGGCAGCAAAAGCTATTGCGTCTATTGAGAGCGGTGAGGTTGAAATTATTCCTGAAGGACAGAAAAGAGCATTGATTCACTTCTATGAAAATATCCAACCATGGTGTATTTCTCGTCAATTATGGTGGGGGCACCGAATTCCAGTCTGGTACAGCGGGAGTAAGCAGTTGCACGATTGGTTACTTGATAATCCTGGAAAAAGCACACAGGACTATGAAAAAGAAACTGGCAAAAAGGCTAATGGAACAGGGGAATCCATTTTTTCTGAGAGTAAGCCTGATCTTGATGGACATTTTGAAGAGGAAACAGATGTTTTAGATACTTGGTTCAGCTCTGGTCAATGGCCGTTTTCAACAACGATGGCGATTGGTGAGTTTGATAAGTACTACCCTACTGACAATATGGTTCATGACAAAGGAATTGTCTTTTTCTGGTCGGGAAGGATGATGATGATGGCGCATTACAAGACAGGCATGGCTCCGTTTAAGAAAGTTTTTGTTCATGGCACGATAATGGCCTCTGATGGTCAGAAGATGTCTAAATCAAAAGGTAACGGTGTTTCTCCAGTATATCTTTTTGATAAGTATGGGGCAGATGCATTGCGTATGTGGTATTACACTGATGTTCTTCCTGGGGCAAATGCTCCGTTTAGGGAAGAGAAGTTAAAAGGTAATAGGAATTTTGTTAATAAGATTTGGAATGCAAGTAGGTTTGTGATGATGAATATTGCTGGGTCAGAAGTTTCTAGGGTTTCTTCTGCACCAGTTGGAAGTGGTCAGAGGGTTGAGATGACTAATGAGCATGTTTCCAAAGTTAAAAAGTATCTTGAGAAGAATCAATACAATCTTGGTGCAGAAAGTATTCGTGAGTTTTTCTGGCATGAGTACTGTGATAAGTGGATTGAGGAGATTAAAAATGAGATTAAGGAGGAAGAGGTTGGATCTGAAAAAAGGATTTTGCTTCTTGCGCAGCTAGTTCATCTTCTTAAAGAGAATTTGAAGATTATGCATCCGTTTATGCCGTACATCACTGAGGCGGTTTGGCAGGAGTTGGTAGGTTTGGGGTTGGCAGAAGGGTTGTTGATGGGACAGCAGATTTAGCTATAATCTAATATGAAGAAATCTATTAGAGCTGGTGGGATTGTTGTCAATTCTGAGAAGAAAATAGCACTTGCAAATGAGCATCTTTGGGGATTTCCTAGAGGTGGGGTTGAAGCTGAAGAGTCTCTTGAAAGCGCTGCCAGGAGAGAGGTCCTTGAAGAAGTGGGCTTAAGTGATATCGAGTTAGTAAAAAGCTTAGGAAAATACGAGAGATATCCAGAAGGAATAACAAAAGATACCCCGGGAGCTTTTCCGATGGAGGTAAATATGTTCTTGTTTAAAACTGATTACACAGGCAAACTTATCCCTCAGTCAGAGAATGTAAAAGAAGCTGGATGGTTTACTTTTGAGCAAGCAGTTGAGAGGCTGAGTAATATTGAAGATAAAAACTTCTTACTAAGCGTGAAGGATCTTATTTTATAAAGATTGTTCGTCCTGCTCCTTAAGTAAATCTGTATACTCCAATTTTTCAAAAAGAATTTCTGGAGACTTAATTTTGTGGCCGCTAGGAATCTCTTCAAAAGTCCAAAGATTTTTATACTGAGAAACCCTCCCCTTCTTAACAACTTCTTCTGTTGGGTCATACTCTTTATCAAGATCTAAAATCTCATGCAATCTTTTTGTTGCAAATGGAGTAAATGGTTTAAGAAGAACTCTTAGTGCGTTTACTAATTGAATCGTATTGTAAATTGTATTCTCTGCTTCGGGAATATCCTTTTTGATGCTTTCCCAAGGCTCTTTGTCGTTGAAATACTTGTTAGCAAAATGTCCTAAGTTCAAGACGGCCTCAATCGCTCTAATTAACTGAACCTTTTCAATCGCAACACTTACTGTCTTGAAAGCTTTTACAATCTCCTCTTTTACTTCTTCCTCCAGTTTCCCTTCTGGTACAACTGCATCAAATTTACTTTGTGTGAATGTCAGTACTCTATTAATAAAGTTTCCAAGGTTTGCAACTAGCTCATTATTATTTGAGTCAATAAAGTCCTTCCATGTATATTCCCTGTCGTTATTCTCAGGAGCATTTTTAATAAAGAAATACCTAATCGCGTCAGGACTGTAATCTTTCAATAGATCCTCAACAGTAACCCCAGTGCTGTCTCCTTTTGACATTTTCCTTCCCTTGAAGAGAAGCATCTTGTTTGCAGGAACATCATATGGAAGATTTAAAGGTTTGCTATTTGTCTCTCCTGGAAGTTTGTATTTCTCGACTAGCTCTACATTCTGATACTTTTTATTGTATGCAGTAATCTCAGCCGGCCATACTATTGTATGGAAAGGAACGTTCCCTCCTGCAATGAAGTAATAATGTTTAGCTTTTGGATCTTTCCAAAAATCCTCCCAAGCGGAAGGAGATTTCTGTTTTTGACCCCATTCAATTGCAGCTGAAAGATATCCAACCACTGCCTCAATCCATACATATATTACCTTTCCTTCCCAACCTTCTACTGGTACAGAAATTCCAAAAGGAAGATCTCTTGTTACGGAGCGCGGTTCTAATCCTTGTTTTAACCAACCTTTTGTAAACTCTTTAACCCATTTTCTCCATCTTTTTTCATTATCTTTAACCCACACCTTTAACTCTTTCTCAACCTTACTCAGATCCATGTAGAAGTGCTCTGTCTTTTTTAGTAAAGGTTTTGCATCTGAAAGCGTACTGTATGGATCAATTAATTCTTCCGGATTTAGGTACGCTCCACATTCTGGGCATTCATCTCCACGTGCGTTTGTTGCTTTGCAGTTTGGACACGTTCCGCGAACATATCTATCAGGAAGAAATCGTTTTACTTTTTTGTCATAGTACTGCTCAGATTCTTTTATTTCTAAATATCCAAGTTCATTCAATACTGAAAATATATTCTGTACTACAACTTTATGATTTTCTGTAGTTGTCTTTGTGTAATTTTCATACACTAAACCAAGTTTCTTGAAAGTTTCAACAATCTGTTTATGTGAATTTTCTGCTAGTTTTTCTGGGGTTGTTCCTTCCTCCTCTGCTTTAAAGATGACAGGTGCTCCGTTACTATCACTTCCTGAAACCATGAGTACATCATTACCTTTGAGCCTATGGTATCTGGCAAATACATCACATGCAACATTTTGTCCCGCTAGATGTCCTAAATGAATATTACCGTTTGCGTACGGCCATGAAACTCCGATGAATATTTTTTGGGGTTTTGTATCCTTTTCTACAATGAGAAATGCTTATTTAATGGCAATATTATACCAGAATTAGTCCAAATCCGACATCCCGCGCGCTATTTGAGCTAGCGGATCTGTCAGAGTTAAACTTGCATCATCCCCTATACCTTTTTCTGCTACTCCGGCTCTGTTTATTGCTGCTTCTAATACCCATTCTTCGAAAATTTGCTCAGCAATGGCATATTCCTCTGGAGTTGGGGTGATTTGCTTGCTTTTTATCTTTTGATATAAATTCTTAATATCGTCCTCAAATAAAAGAGTTACTTCATCTGGTTGTTCTTTAAGCATACCTTCAAGATGATCCAATATATACTCAGTTGCTTCATCTTTCACTTTTTGGGCGTCTTTTAAAGTCCCAAGCTCTTCAATATGGCGGATGATCGCTCTTCCCTCTGCGATTCTCTGAATTATTGAGGCTTCCGTTTCTACCACTTCCATTAGAACCTTAAATTTTTCTTCGGGGAGATTCTTGATTCCATAATCTAATGCAGCTTGATAATTAGATAATATTTCTTGCGACTCTCTCGTCATGTTCAATCTTCTCTTTAAATTGTCTATATAGATTTCCATTTGTTCTTCTTCCTCGTTGCTTATTTGTGAAACGAGACTTTCTGCTTTAGTTAGATCTCTGGTTAATTCGCGCGCCTCTGGCCGCGTTTCCTCAAGATCTTTCGTAACAACCCTCCTGGCTGCTTCCATCTGGATTGGGTCTTCTGGGGAAGAGAGATAAGGAGATAGTTTAGCTCCGCTGTTTAATGCGTAGAGTTTGTCTCGGATATGCGGGTCTATTGATGTCGGAGTGTTGAGATTTTCGATTGTCGAATCCCCATTCTTCCCTTCACTGCCTTGTTTTCGTCCCTCATTCATTATGGACAGTATTCTTAATTGTTATATACCGATATGCTATACTCATTCTTAATAATATTCAACCTGCCCAATGAGTAAAGCTTCTCGAAAAACAATAAATCTGTTGGAACCTTTAGGTCAACCAAGCGATGCTTGGACTGCGATCTATAATTGGGTATTGCGTATTGGTAGATATCTCTTAGTAAGTGTGGAAGTTATCGTTTTGGCAGTCTTTTTTGCTAGATTCATTTTAGATCGTCGAAATAATGATCTAACTGAGGAAATAAATGACAAAGTTGATCTTTTGTCGGACCAAACTCTTCGTGAGGAAGAGATTAAGTATAGAAATCTGCAGGTACTTTTCGGTGATGTAGATAAAATAAGGAAAGCACAGACAATAAGTTCGTCAGAAGTTGCTGCTGTAATAAGTGGTATCCCTAACGCAATACGCCTGGACAATTTTACATACAATAAGGGCAGAATAACTCTGACTCTTAAAAGTTCAAATTTCAATACTGTACGAGACTATGAATTCTCGTTGAGACAGAACCCTCGTTACTCTGATGTTAACTTTACTGTTTCAAAGTCCGGTTCGTCCGGAAGTGAAATTGAGGTGTCTACATCTTTTATAATTTCTGCAAGTCAAGATAATGGCTAGTACAAGAGGACTAGGATTTTTACAAGTTATTACAGGATCAGTACGAACCAAAACGTATGGATTTGCAGCTTTTACTCTATTTGTTGTTATCATTTTACTAGTTGGTGCCATAAGGCCAACGGTGTTAACCATAACAAGGATAAATAGAGAGATTAGAGATAAGTCTTTCTTAAATGAACAGCTAGAAAATAAGATAAATAACCTTGCAAATCTTGGCACGCAGTTTTCTACAATCTCCTCTGACTCTGAGAATCTTCCTTTAATTTTCCCTCCTGAAGGCAACTTTAGTCTTTTCATGGCAAATGTAGAGGAGATCTCTAGAAGTCTTGGTTTTACTCTTTCAGGTGTCTCTTTTGGAAAAGTTGATGATTACGAGGTAAACCTTACGACTCTTGCCCCATTGAGTGCACGACTAAATGTTACTGGCAACAGACAAAACCTTATCAGACTTCTTGAAGCACTTGAAGCAATGCCAATGTTTCCTATTATTCGACAAGTTTCATATTCAATCCCTGAAAATGACACTGGCTTAACGAATATTAGTATTGAACTGGTAATATATCATGTGGAGGATCCTGATTTTTATAAATAACCTACAATAAATATGTTTAAAAACCTTACATCCGTTTTAATACTTCTACTCGTCGTTGTTGTCATATGGGTTTTACTTGGCGTTTACTACTCTGTCAGCGCAACAGATATTAATCCGAATGCACAATCATACACAATTCAAATTAATCCGCAGTTTAATACTCAAGGTTTTAATGAAGTTGTTACAAGAACAGAGGACTCACTTCTTGTGAGCCCCGAAGTATTTAGAGGGTTGCTGCAAGATTAGTCGCTTATATAGCTTTGCAATTTTTTCTGGACGGATCTTTCCTTAAGCTTTTTAAGTGCTTTTGCCTCAATCTGTCGGATTCTTTCTCTGGTAACTCCGAATTCTCTTCCTACTTCTTCGAGAGTTCTAGTTACTCCGTCATCCAGTCCAAATCTTAATGCAAGAACTCTTTTCTCTCTATCTTGTAGAGAATCTAAAACAGTATGAATCTGGTTTTTAAGATACTCTAAAGTTGCATATTCATCTGGTGACTGTGACCAATCATCTGGGATTATATCCAAAAGTTGGCTATCTTTCTCATCACCAATTGGTGTTTGCAATGAGGATGGGTTCTGTGAAATTTTTCTGATTTCAGCAACTTTTGTAAGTTCAATATCCATTTCCTGTGCAATCTCTTCATCAGTTGGCTTTCGACCTAGTCGAGTAGTCAAAATAGCACTTGTTTTATTAAACTTGTTAATCGTTTCAATCATGTGTACTGGAATACGAATTGTTCTTGCCTGGTCCGCAATCGCTCTTGTAATTGCTTGTCTAATCCACCAAGTAGCATAGGTAGAGAACTTAAAACCTTTGTGGTAGTCGAATTTTTGTACTGCCCTCATCAAACCGATATTTCCTTCCTGAATTAAATCAAGAAGTTCTAGTCCGCTCTTCGCATACTTTTTAGCAATACTTACAACAAGCCTTAGATTGGCGGTAATCAAAAGCTGACCTGCTTCTTGATCTTTCTTTTCATATCTTTTAGCAAGAATAACTTCTTCTTCACCGGTTAGTAGAGGAATTTTTCCAATTTCATAAAGGTATGACCTAATTGCATCTGTTGAAAGGCTGGACTGAATTGTTTTAAGAATTCTGATCTTTTTTTCAAGAGTTAGCGATTCTCCTGTTTCAGTTGTTGCTGTCTGCTCTTCAGGTTCTAAAACTTCAATCCCTTCTGTCTGGAGCTTCTGAAAAACTTTATCTATCAATTCAATATCTTCTTCAATTGTTGGTAGTTCGTTTAGGATATCTTCCTGTGTAAGGAAGCCCTGTTCCTTACCTTTGTTTACTAGTTTTTTAATTGCGTTGTTATTACCGGTTTGTTTTGCCATCCCTTATATGTGATATAATTTTATATAAATGGAGAGAAACTTTTTTCGTAAGAAAAATACAAATTTTTCAAATGATCGACTATCATTTTTCTTAGAAGCAGTCGCCAAATTTTGTGATAGGTGCGGAACCGCGTACGACACCACCAATCTCCAGATTATTCAGGAGTCGGAATTAAGCAGCATTATACACTTCTCATGCAGTAATTGTAAATCTCAGCATATGGCAACATTCCTTCCTCCTGTTGGAATGAGCAGTAGAATGCCTTTAAATAGTGACCTTGGAGTTGCAGAGCTAAGTGATTTTGCCAATACTCAGGTTGTTCCTGTTGATGATGTCCTTGATCTCTACCAGTTATTTACGCAAAAGAGTGCAGTAAAAATATAAGGCTATTTAAACTGCCATGTAATTTCAAAAAGTTTGTCGGTTTGAAGCTGAGTTTGTGTTGACAGCCTATTAACTCCTCTTACTAGTCCTTCGTGAGATATTGCGGCCCAGCTTTCTGGGTAGGTAATATCAACTTTAATTGGATCATTCATTGTTCCTGGCTGTTTAAATATGTTTAGAGGTAGTGTGATGCTATTTTGTCCGATTTGAACTGGGAATTGATCAGATGCTGCAGAATTGACAGTGTAGGTAATTTTGAAAACTCTTGTACTTGTGATCGGGACATTAAACCATCCTCCTACAACTTGGTAGCCTGATTCATTATATCTATCGGTGTCCCCCTCAAACCCTTCTGTTTGTACAACTGAAGCACCTTGGGGGATATAAATTCTCATGTAATTTTTATAATCTCCCTGCGGATATATTCTCGTTGACGATCCGTTTTCTACAGCAAGTTCATAGGTGTATCTAATATTCTCGTTATCTAAGATATCCAAACTAAGAGTATGGTTTTTAACTAGAAATGCATTTGCTTTATTTGCTCCCCAATTCCAATCTACGACTATTGGTGCTGAAGAGTAAGAGGAATCCAAAAGTCCTGACCACTTATTTGAAGAGAAATATGTCAATGCGTCCTTATGCTTTATATAAACAAGCATGTGTTTCTCGTTCAAGGATTCAATGAAGACTTCTGAAATTTCAGAATACTGTTCTAAATCTGCTGAAAAGATTCTTTGTAAGGTTTCATTTGCTAAGTTCGCTAAGAAAGTTGCTTTTACTGTTGAACCGGGCGTGAACTCAGTATGGAGATTGTAAATTTTCTGATCCAGATTCTCTGCTGTTATTGGCTCTGTCTCTCCTACAACGTTGACACCTCCCCATTTACGCAATAGCTTTTTTACAAACTCTGTATCAATTGTAATAACTCCATCAAATGTTGTCCCAGGATCCATTTGAGCGATGAAAAATTGTGCTGCGTCTGAAGTTGCTGCTAGGTCGGGATCCCAGTTTGAGAGTGACATAGACCAAGTATCAATATCCAGAGCTTCCTGCATTGAATTCGGGGCTGGGAAAGTTTTGCCTTGTATTCTTAATTGACCTTCCATGCTATACACGTCCTCCACCTTCATTTCTCTGACTTGCCCATTCTCTACAGAGATTATTGCGTAGCTTGAAAGCCACCCTCCAGTTGATCGTATCTCCGCAGGATTTTGTAGAAGTACAAGGTATCGGGCTCTTTGATCAAGTCCAAGTATTTCAGGTAGGAAAGTTGCAATCTTATGTGCAGGCTCAAGTCTTGAATATATTTCATTATTTACATCTTTAAGTTGTAGGATTTCATCCTGTAAGAAGCTTGGGAACGCTGCCGTGTCAACATTATTTAAAAGGTTACTCGCCAGCCTTATGTCATAAGCGCCTCTTTCAATTCTGCTTTTATTATTTTTAAGCTCAATAAGTTTTTCTCTGTATTCCGCACCCCCCGAAGGAATATTGTTTTGAAAATCAACTGCTTGTGTAAATCCTTCAAGATATTCTCCTAATGGTACAAGTGCTGAAACAAGATCAGATCCACCCGATGTTGCATATTGAGCGGAGAAAAGAAGCTGAGATGTTGCGTCGAAAAACTCTTGTTGACCTGTTAGTCGGAACGCCCATTTCAGCTTTGAGAAGCTTGATGTCATATTTCTGACATATTCATTTGATGCGCTTAAATTATCTGATGCATCTTGTAAATTAAATGACTTCAAGTTATTTAAAGCCTTTGTCGAATTTGCATAAGTAAGATAGCCGCCTGCAACCATTGAAATTATAGGGAAAAGTAAGAAATTTAATATCAAGATTACTGCTGTGAGGACACCTAGGTAGATACTTATATTTACTGGATTCAGATTTGATTTGAACCTCTCCCAACTGTCTCCAATTTTTCTAGAAATTACCATTGCAGGTTTTCCAATTTTTTCTAATCCCTCACCCAATGGGGTTCTAATGATTGTAGATTTTTCTTCAGTTTTAATAGTTTCTTCTGATCTTCTAATCTCTTTCGGTTTGGCTGTAATATTTTTGCCCGTTCTCGGAAAAATGGTTGAAATTGTCTCAATCAATGATGTCTCAAGATTTACTTTTTGAGTCCATCCAAACCCTTGCGCATTTGGTGCTGGCACATAATGTTCTAATGAGAATGGCCTTTTTTGCAGTTGTGGAATGAACTTTATCTGAGCTGTTTCGGGATTGAGCTCCAAAAGTTTGTATGCAATGGAAAGGGTTGTGTAATCTTGATTATTTGTTAGGGAAACTACTTCCCCGTCTGTTTCATCTGAGAAAGTTAGCTTTAAGATTCCGTATACAGCGTCATTTATGTCAATTAAGTAATGTATGTCTAGACCTTCTCCTTCAATTGTTATCGTCATTTCCTTTATACATTCATCAACCATTTTTGAAACAATCGGGTCAGATATTTCGTCTACTCCTTGCCCAATAGTGCTTCCTAGTCTGATTATTCTTGTATTCAATTTTGATTTATCTCTATATTCTGCACTGAGTGTCTCACAGTATTTCTGCAGCTCTATTGAAGAGTACGGAAGTGGTGTAGACGAACTGCTGCTAAGAATGTAAGCAGAAAGTTCTTGATTTAGTCTCATTGTGGTAACTAAAGCAACCTTGGCGTCATACTTCTGCGCTGCTTTCAGAGTAGCATTCAGGTAATTGGATTCTTCCAAAAAGTCTTTGCTGGTAAAGCTTTCTTGATTGGTAAGCCTATTATTTAATAAGTAGAAGGCGTAATCAATTCGCCCAAGGCTTTTGTATAAGCTTTCTAGTCCATTGAAGTCTATGAAATCCGCCTGCCCAAGTTTCTTGAGTTCTGAAATGAATTTCTTGCTTCTTGAGTTGTATTGATCAACAATGATGGCTCTTCCGCCTTGTTCTATTAATGTTTTTGCAAGGTTATATCCTAAGAGGTTTCCTCCGTGAATTATTAATGATACAGGTGTATTAACTTTTATTTTCCCAAACTTTTTATCTGCCATTACTCACTTTCAATGTTAATAGGTATTGGAAATTGGAAAGATAGTATATTCAAGTTATATCCCTCTCTTATGACAATAGGGAAGGATGTGTCCTCGTAACCTTCTGCACTAATTCTTACCTGATACTCTTTTGCATTAAGTTTGTATGCACTGACAGGAGTTCTTGTTAAAAATTCTCCGTCCAGGGAAACACTTGCTCCGTCAGCACTATTATTTATTGTCATATAACCAGACTTTTCTTCCTGTGGTGATTTTGAGTAGTAGAGAATATATCCTGCAGTCTCATCGCCAGGCCCTATCTCTACATCCAGAATAGCTTCGGTGTTTCTTTCGAGCACAACTTTGTAGTTTCTTGTTTCATAAAAGTCGGGTGATTCTGAAACTCTTTTTAAAATCAACTCGTACTCGCCAGGCGCAAGACTTTCGATTGTCAAAGGGGTTTGTCCATAATCCCTCCCGTTAATACGTACAAGAGCATTTCCGTTTTTGCTGTTTACAGTTATGGAGGTGTTGTTGTAAAGGTCTTTAATGAATGGCAGAGAACCAATAATCTTTTCGATAGGCAAGAAGAAATATCCTACTCCAACAAGTATTACAATCAGGACCAGAATTAAGGCAGTTTTAACATTTCTCATACGATTTGATTATAGACTAGGGATTATTGATTGTCTATAAACTAGTAGCGGTATTTAGACTCAGGAGAGTCTTCCTGTTCTGTTTCGCCATGAGTGGGTTTCTCTCTTTCAGCGGAGTAGTTAATGTAAAGAATTAGTAATGAAAGCAGAAATAGCGCAAAAATGAGGATGAAAAATTTGACTGCTCCAGTTGTCAGTACCGCGATAGATCCGAAAAGAAGCGTTATAGAGCCTTCAATAAGTAGTATTCTTCGGGGGCTGAGGCCAATTTTGAGTAGTTGATGATGAAGGTGGTCTCTTCCGTTTATTCTCATTAAATCAAAAAGATTTTTTGGTTTGTGAACAATATATCTTCTGATAACGACAAAGATTGCGTCAACAAGAGGTAGGGCAATGATTAGTATTGTTGTTGCAATTTTGGAACTTCCCATAATAGCCAGTACAGCAACTAAAAATCCATAAAGGGTTTTGCCTACTGATGCAGAAAATATTTTTGCAGGAGGAAAATTGAAGACCAAGAATCCTGATATTCCACCTGCTAGGAAAGTGCTCATTGCAACAATCTCTGCACTTTGAGTTCTCACACCGAGGGTTGCAATCAAAAGGAAGGCTATTACCATGTTTCCTTCGAGCAGTCCGTCAGATCCAGACACCCACTTAAGAGCGTTAATACATAATAAAATCCATGGGATTATTAAAAGATCTCCTGGCATTGTGAGGTTAAAATCGACACCCCCAAGATTAAAACCTAGTCTTGCCCAATCAAGATCAATGTTTCCAATAATCGGTACGCTTATGATCGCAAAATCTACTACAACAAGGGCGATAATCAATGCGGCTGCTACTTGAGAAATGAATTGAATAGATGCAGGAAGATTGTAAATATCATCAAGAACTCCAGTTATCGTAAGAAGTAGCGTTGAAGCAATTAATGCGATTGTTGTCGGATTAATTTCAAAAAAGAAAGATAAAAAGAGTAGGAAAGGCAGTATAACCGCTACGCCTCCAAGTATAGGTGTTGCCTTTTTATGAATGTGTCTATCAGGATTATCATATTTATTTAGTTTAACTTGCCTTTTCTTTCCAGGAACATCGACAATACCTAGTTTTCTAGATGAATGTCCGATTATTGGGGTTAGCAGCACTGCAACTATAAATGCTATTACAAAAATTGGAAAAAACTTTGCATATCTAAAAAGTGAGTCCGGGATAAAATTGGTAAGACCTGTCTGTAGCAACAGATCCTGAAGACGAGGGGTTAGTTGGGATATAAAATTATCCATAGTAAGGCAGCGTTATTTTTAAACTTAACATTGTGATAAGTGAGGTACTTAAAAGCAATATTAAAAGCAGAATACGTGTTAAGGCGCGTTCCTTATGAAAATATTTATAGGAAAATCTTCCTGCAATAAATAGCATTAAAATAGATACAAGAGGTAGGGCAAAAATATATTGTCTATAAATAAGTCTTTTATCTAGCTGGTTGAAGTAGGAAAGCATAGGAACTTCTGCTGGGAGTTGATTATATGACTTTATAGAAAAATAAATTTGGATTGCAATTAATGATATTGTGAGAACAATATAAAACCAATTTAGAGCATCCTTAAAATATCTTGCAGCATCAAAGTATAAGAATAATTTTGCAATTCTCCCTTTAACGTTGAACAGCACATTGGCCAGTGGGGATCTCAAACCCAGTTCCATCTGCTTATTTTCCTGTTTTTTCTTCACCTTGCCCATGTAAGAATGATTATATCATCCTAATGAGTTTGAGAGGGCAGTGTATTCTTCAAATGTAACTTCATGAGGTCGTTTGCTTAATAACTTAGAATCGGAAAATTCATATGCTGAGAGGTTATTTCTAAGCATCTTTCTTGGTTTGCTGAAAGAGTCCCTAACCAATTTAAGGAAAGTTTCAACATTCTTGAGTTTTTGAATGTTGTTATTCCTGTGAAAATGTATGAGTGTGCTTGTAACTTTTGGCTTTGGTGTGAATGATCCTGGACTTATATCTAGGATAGATTGAGCATCTGCATACAATTTTCCTGTAATCCCTAGTAAAGAACTCCCTTTAGAGCTGTATTTCTGTGCAACCTCTTTTTGTATTATAAAAAAGAAGTCTGAAATTGGAGTGTCTGACGATAGTAATTTTGCAATAATCCGCTTGGAAACGTTGTAAGGGAGTGATCCGAAGCATACTGTTTCACCTGAAACAAGTTTTAACTCATTAAGATCTATTTCCAAGAAATCTGCATTAATAATGGTAGACTTGGGATATCTGATATAAAGATCATTACTAAGCTCGGAATCCTTTTCAACTGCTGTGATATCAATCCCCTTTTCATAAAAAAGACGAGTAAAATACCCTGTGCCAGGACCTATCTCAAGCACAGTTTTTGGCTGAGATTCATATACAATCTCAACAATCTTTTTTGCAAGATTAAGGTTATTAAAAAAGTTTTGTCCAAGAGACTTTTTAGGTTTCATCGGTATTTACTCTCATATCCCATACTCCACTTTTTCTCTGATATGTTCTTCCACACTTTTTGCATGTAGCTTCACCATTTTTAAATGAAAGAGACCCCTTACATTTAGGGCAAAATAGGACATCTTCCAGAGTATTAAATGATAGGGTCTTATCTTCTCCACCTTTAATTAACTTTGTACGCAAAATTATGCTTGGAGATATTTTTGTCCAGCTGAAAAAAGACTGCAAAATTTTCTCTAGAAAAAGTAGTGCTTCAAGAGGGACAAACTTCTTTAATAGAGGAATTCGTAAAAATGATGTTCCTAAGGTTCTTTGTAAGATAAATCCCGCCTTGCTCATTTCATCTTTAACATAAGTATGACTAAAATTTAGAAAAGTCGTCTCATGTCCCTTAGAGCCTTCAAAATTCCCTTGAGAGGGCTGTTGATACCTTTTAAGCCTGAAAAGCCCGAAATTGGCTGTTAAAACAGCTCTGAGGAGGGCTTTTAGGTGGTGTATATTAGCAAATTCCTGAAGGTAGATAGATTTGGGCCTCATAATAAGAGAGAGTTCCTCAAAATATTTATCAGGCCTATCAATATGATGCAAAACTCTAATCATCATTGCTGCGTCAAAGGAATTCTGTGTGAATGGCATTGCATAGACATTTGCGGCCACTAATTCGGTGTTTGGAAACTTTTCCTTTATTGAAGGTAAATTCTTTTGAAGAGTTTTTAATGAGTAGTCTACTATGATGGAATGTTTAAACTTTCCGTAGTAAGTTGGAATTAAGCGTCCGTATGATCCTCCAATATCTAAAAATAGGTCTCCTTTTACGCTTTTCAAGAGCTTCTCAATTGCAAGTCTCTCTGACTCATTTTCATACCTCCTATTCTTCCAGTATGTTTTATAGTCGTAGTCAAATTTGTCGTAGTTAGAGATCATTTTATTTTTTAATTTGGAGTTTATTGGATAGCTCTTTTATTATATGGAATTGCTTTTCTACTTCTTCTGCATTTCCATCTTTTTCAGCTTTTACAAGCCTTTCCCTTGCTTGGGCTATTTGTCTATCAAGAGAAGAACGCTCTATTCTAGTATACAGATTTGTTAAGTCGGAAGCATTAACCGGAGTTGGGCTCATTGTAATTATCTCAAAGAGGTTTCTTTGATCATCTTCAATCTCTTGAGCAAGCTCTTTTAAAGTTATTCCGTCTTTTTCTTTAATTTTTTGAAGTATGTTTTTTACTAGAATATCGGTAAAAATATCTATTTTATGGTTTTCTGGGATTAAAAGTATGGGTTGAGAAAGGAGTGCTTTTAAATAGTAGTGTTCAGAATTTAACGAGATTTCAATTTTTTCTGTCTCCTCTTTTGAAAAAGATCGGGACTTATTCTCTGTTTCTTGACCTTCAATTTGAATTCCAGTTATATCTTCAACCTTTTTGCTATAAAAAGCATAAATTGAGGGGTCTTTGACTGCTCCCAAAAGCCTTTTTATATAAGCTACTGCCTTTGTGTATTCAGAAAAGTTTTTAAGATCTTTATCTTTAACTTGCTGGGTGACTAAATAACTGAAGGCATCCAATTCTGGCTTTATTACTTTTTTCACCAACTTTTCTTCTTTTTGGACTAGTTCATCAAGGTCAGAATATGGGGTGGGGTTTGCTGCATAAGCATTTATATCACTCTGTGAGCAAATGAGAAAAGCCTTTTCTAAGGCTTTTTGTCCTGCCTCATCGTTGTCAAATATAAAGAGAATGTTTTTAGTCATTTTTGAAATCAAATTTATCTGCTCTGAGGTAATGGCTGTCCCAAGTGGTGCAACTGCATTTTCGACTCCAGCTTTATGAGCTGAAATTACGTCAATTTGCCCTTCACATACAATACATAAATCTTCCCTCCTTATTGCCTGGCGGGCTTGGTAAAGGCCGTACACGCCTGCCCGTTTAGAAAAGAGAGGGGTTTCAGGAGAATTCATATATTTAGGCCCAAAATCATTTCCAGGTAGGAGCCTTCCTGAGAATGCAATTATTTTTCCTCTTGGAGAAAGAATTGGGAACATGACCCGTTTTGAAAATTTGTCTCTTATCTCTCCGTTCTTTTCAATGAATAAACCGCAGGAAAGAACCTGAGATTTTGTATACTTTTTTAAACTCCTTATACTCTCAAGCAGCTCTTTTCCTCCTGGTGAATATCCTATGGAGAATTTATCTGCCAACTCTTTGTTAATTCCTCTGCTAACAAGATAGTTTTGAATTTCTTTGTGTTTATATAATTGCGTAGTAAAGAATTTTTGAGCAAGGGTATTAATTTCGCTTAGATATGCAAATTTGTCTGGCTTATCTGACTTTACAAGTTTAACACCAGCCTCTTTCGCAAGCCTTTCAAGAGCTTCTGGGAAATCAATTTTTTCTATTTCTTGTAGAAATGCAAAAACATCACCGCCTTTTCCGCAGCCAAAGCATTTAAATATTTGTAGTTCTTGGTTTACGCTGAATGAAGGGGTTTTCTCATTGTGAAATGGGCACAAACCTACGAGATTTCTTCCAGCCGGTTTTAGATTCACATACCTTTGAATTACGTTTGCAATATCAACCCTCTCCTTTATCGCTTCAACCTGACCTCTGCTATCCACCATG
>CAZCMQ010000005.1:0-20208 GCA_964500025.1 uncultured Candidatus Saccharibacteria bacterium
CTAGCCATTTAATCGTTATTTCACATTACTCATTTACAATGGGAAGTAATAAATAATATATTTCAAATACTATGTTGACCAAACAAGACATACAATTAATTTCAGATTTGCTGGATGAGAAGCTAGACAAGCGGTTCACCGAATTTGAAAAGAGGATGGATGAGAAACTGGACAAGCGATTTGCGGAGTTCGAAAAGAAAGTGAATGAAAAATTAGATAAAAGGTTTACTGAGTTTGGTGAGAAAATCAATAAAAACTTAGATAAACGGTTCGCAGAGTTTGAAAAGAAAATTAATTGGGAGATGGATAGAAGATTTGCCGATTTTGAAAAGAGGATTGATGCTAAATTAGATGGTCGATTTGATGAATTTGAAAGAAGGATGAATAGTATTTTAGATATGAGATTTACAGAGTCTGATGAGATCCTTAAAGAGCAACTTTCTGGAGTTTATACATTACTGGATAGAAGGGTGACAGTTTTAGAAGGAGGTGTTTTTCGAAGTTTGAATAAGTAGAAGGTATATAGGCAGACTCTACACAACCCTTTTAACAGCTCTCCTAATATTCAATAAAACAAAAGCAGTTAAAGAGGTAAGAAACCCAGCCGCAATTATCACCCCAGTTGCTGTCCTTTTATGTTTAGTCTTCTCCTTCAGCTTGTACAAAGGCTCAATCGTATCTTCAACAATATTTTCAATCTGAATATAAAAACCTTTCACCTTTGAATGTTTGTATATCTCAGTAAACATCTTCCTATACACATCCAACCCCTTAATCAAACCTTTCTTTTTAGTTTGGTACGCACCGTATAATCCAGGGCACCATATTGTCCTAACCTTCTTGCCCTTACTTACATAATAAAGGTTCATTACCTGCTCAATTCCGTACAGAGCATCTTTTTCAAACCTAATTTTATCCCAATCCTTCTTCCAAAAGGCTCTTTCACCTCCATTAAATCTAGAAGTCCAGGATTGAGCCCATCCAATCGGCGAGATCCTGTCTCCCTCTCTGTCCAAAATCGTCATATCAAATTCACCGTTTAATACGTAGTAGATCATTTTGTATATGTACTCGTATTTGAGTCCAGTTAAATCAGCATCAATGAAACATACAAGTTCTCCTTTGCATTTCTTCATCCCCTCAATTACTGCCTTAGTCTTTCCAACATTCTCTTTCAAATCTATAAACGTAACTTTTCTTTCCTTAGAAAATTTCTTCATAACGACACCGGTTTGGTCAGTAGACCCGTCATTAATTAGTATGACTTGGGTAAATAAGGGGAAGGTGGTTACAATCTCTAAAACACTTGCCACTGTTTCTGCTTCGTTAAAAGCTGGAACAACTGCTGTTATCTTTACATTCTTTTTCCTGAGCAATCTATGTACCTCGTGTATGTAGTCAATTTTTTGCATGTCACATTATATCAAGATTTTTCTAATTTACCTGATTTGCGCTATGGGGTATAATCATGGTGTTCTTTCAAAAATTAGGAGGAAAGTATGGAACCCCTTTATGTATTCGGCTACGCTTTGTTAATGATCATTGGATTTGTTACCGGTAGTAAGGCATCTGATTTAAGACTGTCAGTATTTTCAGTTCTGCTTTGTCTTTTCGGGGTTATCTTGATGATTTTCGGCCTTGTTCGTATTTTGGCTTTGCTGTAATCACTAAAATCACTGGAGGTTAAAATGTTTGAACTCAAGTTTGCACTTGTGCCCATAGCAATAATGCTGTTTCTTGCTGGCGCGTTTTTCTTCACTAACGGTTCGAAGGCGAACTATAAACTAGCCAGAAACTTTGGCCTCTTCTGCTTATTGGCTTGCGCCATAGCCGCGGCCTCCTACTTTGTTTTACCCTAATTTTCAAAGAACTAACACTAGATTTTGGTAATGTGCTCTCATGAGCCATGCTCTACCTGAATTTGGTGTTTTTTCTTTTTGCGTCCACCTTAATTTTCATATACAATTGCCCGTACGATGATTTTTCTAGATATAGAAACACAAAATGATTGGACAGGAGGAGAGGTCTTCAAACTCTCTGACCAAAAAATATCATACGTTGGGGTGATAGATGAGCAGGGAAATGAGTATGACTTCTGGGAAGATGATCTTCCAAAGTTAGAACCAATGCTTCGCGATACAGACCTCATTGTTGGCTATAACCTTGTTGGTTTTGATATGCCCATAATCGGTAACTATCTTGGGGCAGATATTGTGAATCTCCCAAATCTTGATCTAATGGTAGCTGCGTACAAAAAGCTAGGATTCAGGCCAAAGCTAGATTCACTAACAACGGCAACGCTTGGTGCAAGTAAAATCGGTTCAGGTGCAGATGCCGTCCGATATTATGCTTCAGGAGAGTTGGATAAATTAAAAGAGTATTGCTTAGAAGATGTTCGCCTCACAAAAAGACTTTATGAATATGGAAGAGATAATGGGAGGATTAAATATTTTGACAGATCAGGATTTATAAAAGAGATTGATATTGATTGGAGCTTAGGTATGAGTGGAGAAAAAGAGGAAGAGCAGCCTGAGACAATGTCCCTTTTCTAACTAAACAGATTTATCCCCAGCAGAACAAGATAGAAGAGGGCAGCAAGGCAAAGTATCAAACTAATAATCCTGCTTGGCCTGTATGATTTCGGAAGTATTTTTATATTCAAAAGAACAACCCCTAGGGAAATGACGGTCATCATCCCTGCATTAATTACAGCTCCTGTAACGATGAGCCACATAGGCTCTTGAAATCCAAGTGTGAATACAGCTAATCCCACGAACAGTTGTAACAAGATTGCCCATACATATAATCTGTTGTGATCCAATCCTTTTTTAGGGTACAAATGTTGAATTGCTTTGGCTGAAATTCTTCCCATTATGTCAAAGATTCCGAGTTGAACTGAGATTAATGCAAGTATCCCGATTGCAACAAATGCATTTCCTAAAAATGGAGAGAGCCTCCCCGAAATAATGCCAGCCTCCTGCAAAAGAAAATCAAATTCAGATGAAAGTCCCTGGGTTCCATTTAGAGTTACATATGAAATATAACCAAGAATGAAAATAGTGAAGATCCCCATCCCCCAGAAAAGCAAGAATCCCTCAAACCTCTGTAGAGAAAGTAGCTGCCTGAAATTACTAATACTCTGTGTGTCTTCACTTGTAGAGAACTCTTCCTCTTTCCTCTCATGACCCTTTAGCCACAAGGTGAATGGCTTTGCATATTTCGCAATACCATGTCCCTCTTCAATTGTGTAAAAACTCTGACTCAAAAGAAGCGTTCCCCCAGTCCCAGCGTATGCCACCGCACCAATGAATACCGCTAAATCAATTCCCTCCGGCAAGAATCTATATCCTTCTCCCACCCCTCCAAATCCAGCAAGTGCTGTCGTGAAAGTATCAAGATCAAATAGCCTCACAAATATGTATGTCAAAATCATAAAGCTTAAAATTACAATTCCTGATTGAATTGGTTCTAGCTTTGAATACACATTACGCCCAATCAATAGAATGGACGCACAAAAAAGAAGCATTATGTGGGGTAGAAAATTTGTATATGCTCCACTCATATCAAAAAGTGAGATCATTAGCTTTGAAGAAGTTGCTGCAAAGCCAGGCCATCCAAATCCGATGACGGTGGCAAGAATGAGTAGGGGAGGGAATAATTTGTGAATTCTGCCAAGTCCAATTACAACATCTTCGCCCTTAACAGATGTATATCGTTGAATTTCTAGAATGAGAATTAGTTGAATGGATATTCCGACTAAAGCTCCCCATAAGATTCCAAATCCATAGTGTGCTGTTAGAAACGGCCATAGAATATACTCTCCACTTCCAAGTCCCAACCCCAAACTTACAATACTAGGCCCCATCATCTGCCAAACCGTTCTATCTAGTTTTGGAAATTTAACAGCCTTCATGATTTAACTGTAGCAGAAATGAACAGTACATGCACACAGGTATAGTAATTTGAAAGAATGAGTAAAAGGTTGTAATATCAATGCATTAATCTGCCCTGAAAAAGAATGGATCCGTATCAAAACAACTCGCAAAACCCTTTGCCTGCTCCAACAAGAGTTTCAGATGTTTCTCAAACTTCAATGACAACAGACAGTGCTGTTAACCAAACTTCACAAAATGATGCAGTACTTGCTGAGATTCAAGAGTTAGATACAAAAGTTCGGAACTCTGCAATGCCACAAGAGTTGAAAGATTCTGCAATTCGATCAATTGAGAGGTTGAGAAGAATGGCTGGAAGAGGAAGTTACTCTGGAGAGTTTGAAACGGTGGACAAATACATATATTGGCTAACAAGTATCCCTTGGGGAAAGGTTACACAGGATAATTTGGAAATAACCAATGCTAAGCACATTATGGATGAGAGCCATTACGGGATGGAAACTGTAAAGAATCTCATCCTCGACTATTTAGCCGTCATGCAGCTTAATCTACGAAATCCTCAGAGGCAGGGACAGACTAAAGCTCCGATAATGTTGTTCGTTGGTTTGCAGGGTGTTGGTAAAACATCTATTGCTAAATCAATCGCGAAATCAATGGGTAGAAAGTTTGCAAGAATCTCTCTTGGAGCACTTGGAAATGTTCAGGCACTTCGTGGTCAGTCAAAAGCGTTTCTAGATGCAGAGCCAAGTCAGGTTATTAAGGCCTTGGTTCGAACTGAGAGTATGAATCCAGTAATCCTGCTTGATGAGATTGACAAGGTTAGTGGAAATGCAGGTTTACTGAATGATGTGATGGCTGCCTTGCTTGAAATATTAGATCCAGAGCAGAACACAACCTTTATCGATCACTATGTAGACCATCCGGTGGATCTCTCACAGGTGTTCTTCATCTGTACTGCAAACAACCTTGGATCTTTATCAGCTGCACTGCTGGATAGAATGGAGATAATCCGATTTACCAGTTATACGGATGAGGAGAAAGTGACAATCGCTAAGAATTACTCTCTTCCAAAAGTTCTAAGAGAGACTGGAATGGAGCAGGGCAGTATTGCTATTCAAGAAGATGTATGGCCTTTGCTTGTTCGCCCTGTTGGATATGACGCTGGATTAAGGCAACTGGAAAGGAATTTGGCTACACTCGTTAGAAGTGCTGCTAGACAGATTGTTGAAGGTGCACAACCTCCAATTTTAATTACAAGTGAGAATCTAAAACAGTATGTCCTTCCTGATCAAGGACCACTTAGTTAGTATATCCTTCTGCTTGAAGTTTGAATGCTTTGGCGTACACCCCGTTTTTCTCAAGAAGTTCTTTGTGTGACCCTTCCTCAATGATTCTTCCTTTGTCAAAGATGTAGATTTTCTGTGCATTTCGTACTGTTGAGAATCTGTGAGATACGATAATTACTGTTTTGTTTTTCATAAATGAGTAGATGTGTTTAAAGATTTTGTATTCAGCTACTGCATCTATTGAAGCTGTTGGTTCGTCGAGAATGAGGATAGGGGAGTCACGGTAGAACATTCTTGCAAGAGCTATTTTTTGTTCTTGGCCAGTTGATAGTTTAACTCCATCCTTAAACCTTTTACCGAGTTTGCTTTTTCCTTTGAGTTCAAGTTTTTGTACAAAGTCATATGCATCAGCTTCTTTAAGGGCATTCCTTACTCTTTTCTCATCCATTTTGCCACTTCCAATACTGACATTTTCGTTTATAGAAAGGAAGTCATAGATTTGATAGTCCTGAAACAGTGCTCCAACCATTTTGTAATAAGATAGCAAATCCAGTTCTTTTATATTTTTTCCATCGATTAGTATTTCTCCTGCGTCTACATCGTAAAATCTCAACAGCAGCTTTATGAATGTTGTTTTCCCTGCACCATTCTCTCCAACAATTGCAATCTCTTCACCTGGATTTATTACAATACTGAAATTTCTAAGCGCATAACTTTTAGAATGAGGGTATTTGAAGGATACGTCCCTAAATTCAATCTTAGGAGCAATACTCTTAGTTAACTTTTTATCACCACTAACAATCTTATTCTCCATATCCATAACATTTTTAACCTTGTCTAATCCAAGTGCGCCCTCATATAAACTTGCTAAATTGCTCAAAGAAACATCAATGTCTCCAACTAGTGATCTTGAGCGTCCTGCATAAAATGTATAGTCACCAATGGTCAGTCCCTTAGAAATAGATAGAATTAGTGGGTATACGACTGAAACAATCTCCTGGATTATTGCGAATATTGTAGAAAACATTTCTGCTTTGTAGAACCTCCTCCTTATCTTTAGAAACCCTAAGCGTATAAAATTCATTTCTTTTTCTTGCACTCTTTTTAAAAGCTGTACCGCATTTAATAATCTATTTTCTTTTATACTAGAGTGACTCGTAAGGTATCCAAATGCAGATCTGAATAGTTTATTTCTTTCAGCCATTGAAATACTGAAGTCCCAGTCTTCTCGGATATTTTTCATGAAGAAGTATGGATACACAACGGAGCTCAAAGTCATTATTACAGCAAATGGTATGTTTATACTTACAAGGACTGAAAGAGAGATTAGAGCTTGTACGGAGCTTAAAATGAACCGAACTGTATTTAGAAAGACTGCTCTAACTCTAAAGGAATTCTCAAGTGATCTTCTGATCTCATTTTCCTTTTCATGATCTTCAAAGTCTGATATATCCAAAGATGAAATCTTTACACTAAGTATATTCTCATATTTAACAAGGTGGTACATTCTAAATCTATGATCCAAGAAGTTTAAAGTCCTGCTGATTATGAAACTTAGAGCAACCAGTGTTACTACTATACTTAGAGCAACAATAAGGTTTGTGTTTGCCGAGGTAAGTGGGAACTCCGCAGGTCTTTGAATTGCATTCACAATCTGGTCTAAAAGGCGCGCGTTGAAAAGCGATCGTCCTACTGGAAGGAGAGACGATAGTATTACTACAATGAAGAAAAGTATTGAGTCTGTAGGTGCTATTTTATACACTTCTCTCATCGCCCATGAGCTAAGGTGTATAAATCGTTTAAGATTTTTAATGGAGTATTTTTTCTCGTCTATTGTTTGTTGTGGGGTAGGTAAAGTGCTTAGAGATTTTACCACAGGCAAGCCCTTTTCGTCTACTCACCTCTAAACGGATTTTTCAGCTCCAATGCAGCAGAAACCTGAGATTTATTAGGATCATACTCAACAAACTCCTCTTGATCTTTGTTAGAAATTACAGAATCCGAAGGGATAATAACCTCTGACTTTTTTAAAGCCTCCAGATCTGAGGCTAACTGATCATTAGATATACGATTAGGATCGACCTGTTCACTCACCAAATACCCACTATCTGTCACACTACTAGTTGGGTTGGGAAGGGGAGTTTGATTGTTCGTTTGGCTGGTCTGATTGTCCATCACCAATTATACCTTGTGGAGTTATATGAGCTCTACCATCTTGTAAAGCCTTTCTTTGTGCTACAATATGATCAGTCAAAGATTGGGGAGCGTTTTCTAAGAAAGTTGAATTCTGTGGAGACTGGGTTTGATTTGCAGACTCAATCATCTGTTGTCTGTAATCTCTTCTCTCTTGAATAATCTGCCGAACATCACTTTTTCTTCTCTCAATTGCTCGTTTAATAATGTCTCGCTCATCAGTTGATACACTTGCCTTAATCGGAGTCTGCATTGCAGGCGGCTCAAACAGGTCTGCGAGTTCCTCAATTGGTCGACTACCAAGCTCAGTACCTTCATTCTTTCTCTTCTCAAGATCTCTTGGATCAGAAGTAATTAGTTCATGTTCTGCATTACTTGAAACGACCTGGATTGCAACATGATTTGATCCGGCAAAGAATAGTCCTTGTCCTTGATCCGCATTAAGTAGGAAATTCTTTTCTCCTTCGGAAAGATTAAATACCTTCTGCACCTTATCTATCGCCGACGGACTTTGCTTCATTAACATCTGGATTGCAGAATTGCTGATAATGGCGCGACCCATGTCGTTTTTCAAAAAGTCATCAACATCCTGAGTAATGGTAGAAAGACCTAAGTAGTATTTTCTTGCACGCTTGGCGATGGAATACATGAACCTTGCAGAATCTTCATTCTGCATCATGTACCATGCTTCATCCACAATCATAATTCTTCTCCTTCTGTCTTTCCTAACACGTGTCCAAATATAATCAAGCATTAGATACATCGCCATCGGCCTGAGCTCTTCCTGCAGATCTCGGATACTAAAGACTGTAAATGGATTGTTTAGTTCAACGCTGCTTGCTTCATTAAAAATTCCTGCGCCGCTTCCCATGATATATCTTTCAAGTCGTCTTGCCATTTCATGAGCTTCAGTTTCAGCCATTCCTTTAAGCACCTTATACAAATCCTCCAAAAGCGGTGGGGTAGCGTTTCTTTGTGTCGCAGGATCAAGAGTAATCCCTTTTTCACGGTAAGTAAGTAGCAAAGCTCTGTCTAGAATTGCAGTTTCAACATTACCAAGTCCTCCAAACAATATTCGGAAAAATCCTTGCAATGAAAGTAGCTTCATTCTCAACTCATCATCGTCTTCTTCTCCAAGTCCTGAAAGCTCAAACGGATTCATTTTCTGCCCGGTATCTTGAGAGTAGGAAACATATGCACCTCCTACCGCAGCACAAAGTGCTTCATATTCACGCTCTGGGTCAATGATGATAATTTCAGATCCTAACATCAGACTTCTAACAGCCTCTAATTTCACAAAGTAGCTCTTACCTGCACCTGATTTTGCAAAAATAACAGCATTAGCATTTTCCATTTCAAATCGGTCAAAGATTACCAAGCTCTTGTTGTGCTGGTTAATTCCATACATCACACCATGATCCATTGTCAGCTCAGATGTAACAAATGGGAAGGTTGTGGCAAGAGATGTCGTATCCATGTTTCTGGTGATATACAGCTTGTCCAGTCCAAGTGGTTGAGTACTTATTAACCCTTGCTCCTGTTGAAGTGTTGCTGATTTTGCTGTGACATTGATTGCAGCAAGAGTAGAAACGACATTCTTACTTACTTTCTCTAATTCGTCTTTGTTTTTTGTAGAGATTGTTACATAAAGACCGAAGTGGAAGAATTTCTCTGTACCTTCTGCAATTGAATCTTGTAATTTCTGGGCGTCAGTAAGAGCAACTTTGATTGAAGGATCTACAACCTTTCTTCCCTCCATTTGCGAGTAGAGTGTTGCTTCCATTTCACCAATCTTCTGTTTTAATTTGTCTAGAATGATTTTCGAGTCCACTGGGTAGTAGAAAGAGCTGATTCTTAGAGAATGTTCAAAGTTAATAATTGGAGAAAGCCAGTTTGGCCCGACAAATCTTGGATATCCACTCACAAAGAAAGTTCTGTAATATGTATCACCAATCTGTACGGTGTTAAAGTCAATTTCCATATCAATTGGGGCTAGAATGTCCTGAATAGTCATTCCATCGAAGCTCTGTGGAGGTTCTTCTTTTTTCTTTACTTCATCTTTCTTCTCGTCCTTTTTTCCTCTTATTGTGAATAGATCAAAAAGACTTTGGAATGGCCCAAATCTATTCTTCTTTATTTTTGTTGGCTCATATCTTTCCTCATCATCGACCTTAAACTCATTAGCCTTTGGGACAGAAATCTCTTTCTGAAAATCAGAGATCTTCTGTCCAGGTGAAAGAATTTTCTCACTCCTGTCCTGCATCATTTGAGAAGTCTTTGAGTCAAATGACCTTGAATAGTTTGTGTTTTTATTTAGCTCATCGCTCATTCCTCAGGGTTATTATATATATTGTAGAAAAGCTCCATTAATTCATTTGTTCTTAATTGGTGTCCCATCAATCCCATTCGTGCAAGCTGTTTTAATACATGATCTCGTTTAGGGTAGAGGAAGATTTTGCCTTGTTCAATAACTTTTTCTTTCTGCATGTTTATAAGGTCTTCCTGATCCTTATTTTTTCTTCTCTCAAGAAAACCTGTCCCTGGAAGAACTACTGAAGGATTATATGGAATTACAATATAGAACTTTTTGTCTAAAACGTCATTTTGAACAATAAGATTCTGAATGAACTTAGTATATATCTCTAACTGTCTTTGAAGACCAGGAGTCATTGCTTTATTTCTTTGTGCCTTAAGGTAATCGATGTAGTTGGTGATATCAATTCTATTTGTTCTGATTAGAATCTGAATGTGAAAATTCAGAGAATTTAGAAGCCCAGCAAAAGAATATATCTTATTGTCCTGCTCATACTCAGAAAGCAGATCAAAGTTTACTGCTGTTGTTTGTATCACCATTGCAACACTTCCCGTTTTACTTAACACGAGATCGTCTCGTATCTCGCGTACTTCAAGATGGTCTTGTGTTGAGGCCGTTGCTCTGGCTCTTGCTTTAGCGTCCAATGTTTTGGGCAGTTATTTTAAGTTTCATAATTTCATCTCCCTCAACAAGAAGTTCAAGAGGGGAGAATTCATTTTGTTGAGCCTTTATATTTACATAGTATGTGCCAGGATTCAACTTTCTGTCGGTCAGTACAACACCCTGTTCATTTGATCTGTATGCGCCGACAACTCTTCCTGCTGAATCTTTGATTGTAGCAATTGCACCTGACACTGGTTGTCCTGAACCACTGACTAAGTACATGTTTACAGTCCCATTTGTATTAACCTTGTTAAGTTCTGGAGAATCAAATTGCACCAGATTGTTCTTTGCAATTGTAACTTTTTGTGTTTGATTCTGTTGAATAGATGCAGTTGCTGTGGGAGATTTTTGCGATTGAGTAGTTGGTTGATTAACAACAGGCTGTTGGATATTGGGAGAAGCAGGATTGGGTGTTGCGGAGCCTGTTACAACTGCTGCCTGTTCAATTTTCTTGAGTCTTTCCTCTTCATCCTGATCCAATACCTCTGCAGCGTCTTGTCCTGCTTCCTTCTGTATACTTTCTGGGCCACTTCCGATTATCTGTACTTTCCCATTTTCGCCTTGAGATCTGTTCATATTCCCTCTGGTTATTTCCAGCTCTTCTCTTGAAAGCTTTGTGTCCAGTTCCTTACTCTTCCAAACTCTTTGAGTCGGATTTGTGATTGCACTTATGTAGTTTTTTACATACACATCTGCTTTCTGATCGTTTATCGGCACTAATCCAAAAAACAGCCCAAGTGCAGAAGAGATGAGAAAAATAGGGAATGCAATTATTCCAGGTAAATCTCCTTCAGCATAGAAATAGAGGAATATTCCACCGAAAATTACTCCGATCGCCATGTACACGAACTCACGTACTGTGAACTTTGTGAAGAGTTTGAACTCAATGTCTAATATGTTTTGTGGAATGGGGTGTTGCCTCATACTTTTTCTCCATTCAGTTTACCAAATTCAGCCTTTTGTTCAAATAAATTGATAGAATGAAGTATGCGGATTGAAGACTGGAATGTTTTAAAGCTTATTGTTTTTCGTGAGAATATGAATTCCTCGCTTTCTCGTTCTAAAGCAGAGGAGATTTTTGGCAAAAAAGCGGTTAAGGTTTTAGACAGAAAAGTTAGTTCTCTTTTAACTGAGGATTTTAGTAACCCCGCTGTTTCAGGGAAAGTAGAGTATCTCAAGGGGAGTATTGGAAGGTTTCTTCTGTTTGATTGGGTTGTTTTTGTTGGTGTGACTGGTTCTGTTGCTGCTGGTACAGCTAAGGATTCTGATGATATTGATGTTATGGTTGTTGTGAAAGATGGAGTGGGGTGGTTATACAGGGGTTTGGTGCTAGTAAAGAACCTTTTTAGTGGGAAGGTGCGTTCTGCTAGTGGGGAAAATGTGAAGGATAAATTCTGTTTGAATATGATTGTGGAGGAGAGGGGTTTGAAGTTCTCCGAAGACATTTTTACTTTCCATGAGTTGTTCTACATGATTCCAGTTTATAACGAAGGGTATTACTCTCAGATTATGAATGAGAACTTGTGGGTTAGGGGTTTTGGAGGTGTTGTGAAGAAAATGGAGGTTGGGAAAACTGAGAAGGTTAAGCAGGGTATTGTGTTTTTTAACTGGTTTCTGATGATTTTGCAGATTATGTATATGTTCTTTCTTTTTCACAAACCTGACCTTTCAAGGATTATTAGGGAATATAGGGATGGGAAAATAATGTTTTATCCCAAAGGTTTTAAGGAGGAGAAGGTTGTAAGTTTTGAAGAAAGGTATGAGGAGAGGATGAGGGAGTTGATGGAGGGGTAGGATTGAAATGTCTCAACCCATAGTGTATGATTGGGTCCTTGTTCCTTAAAACTTTCAGGAGGTAAAGAAAATGGCATTTGTTTATATTGCGGGAATTGGTGTTTTGATTTGGTACTTGATGTCGGTTTTCGAACGTAAAGCCACCCCGCACTCTGAGAAAGTGCTCGCCCTTGTGGCGACCTTTCTAGCCTTTCTCTTGGGCTTAACACTGCGATAGCGTGTTCGCGGCGTCCCATATCTGACAGCGAAAGCTAATAACTGGTCGTAGACCCGATATTGTGGTAAGTAGCTGTTTTTCTTATTTACAGATTGCCCAAATCAATAACCTGCGCTTCTTTTAGTATCTTTTTAGGTACTGACCCCAAGTTTATTGTTGTAATAAATGTCTGCTGTTTTTTTAATATCTGTGGATCTAACACAAATGCAGTATTATCCTCATCCAACTCCGATGGAATGTCATCAAGCAAAAGATACGGCTCAAACCCCTTACTTTCTGCAACAATCTCCTGTGTTTGAAAAATCAATTTTGCAATAGCAACACGCTTTTCTCCACGACTACCAAATCTTTTCACATCTTTTCCATTTGTAATGCTCCAATCATCCCTGTGAGCACCAATATTTGTGTGTCCCGTTGCAATATCTCTTCTAGCCTTTTCCATTAGAGCGTTAAAGTGAATTTTTGAAAGACTTTCTAAATCACTTATATCCTCAAAAAGATTTAATGAAAGGGTAGACTTGTAATTAAGTGAGATATCATCAGTTTTCAATTTATCAACAATTGCAGCCCTTTTTGAAATTATGGAGGCTGAATACTTTGAAAATTCTTCAGTCCAGTATTTGAGTTGAGTGTCCTCTGTGTTAATTTTCCCGTACTCAAAGAATGCTTTAGAAAGCTTTTTAAGATATGCATTTCTTTGTCTAAGTGCCCTGTTAAACTTGGATGAAATATCTGCAAATTCAATATCAATCTTTGATAATACATCGTCAAGAAACTCCCTCCGTTTAGAAGGAGAGATCATTATTATTTCAATTAATTCAGGATTAAAGATAGTTGAAGAAATCCCTTCAAAAAACTTCTTTGGGGTGGTGTTTTGTGAATTTTTCTGTAAGACCCTTTTGCCTTCGTCTCTAAAAAAAGCAAAAGTTGAGCTCTCCCCGTTCATATCCAAATCTGCTTCAATTCTGAAGTGTGGTTCTTTTTCCTGCTTATAATTAAAAATATCTGCAAAATTTCCCCATGCAGAATGACCGTTCGTTAATACATAAATAGCTTCAAGAAGGGAGCTTTTCCCCTCTGTATTATTCCCATGAATTACAACAACTGGTTTTTCAAAATGAAATTCGTTGTTTCTGAATTTTCTGAAATTTTTAAGCTTTATCCTAGTTATCATGTCTTCAATATTGCAAGAAATGCTCCTTGAGGAATATTAACTTGACCTATCTGCTTTAGCCTCTTTTTACCTTTTTTCTGTTTTTCTAACAGTTTCTTTCTTCGTGTAACATCACCACCGTACAATTTTGCTGTAACATCTTTTCTAACGGCCTTTACATTCTCCCTTGCTATTACTTTAGCACCAATTGCTGCCTGAAGGGGAATTTGGAACTGCTGCCTTGGTATTTCATCTTTCATTACATGTAATAACTTGCTTCCTCTTGCCTGTGCACTTTCTCTCGTTTCAAGAAAACTTAATGCCGGGACTTCCTCTTTATTAACAAGGATTGAAACCTTCACCAAGTCTACTGGGAAGAAATCAATGAACTCATATTCCATTGAAGCATAACCACTGCTTATATTTTTTAACTGGTCAAAGAAGTTTGAAATTAATGAAGCGACTGGTACATCATATTCCAACTTTACATATACTTCGTTAAGTTTCATCTCGCCTCCTTGATTTAGATAGACAGTATTTACATATTCACCGCGTTTGTTTTGCATTAGCTCCATAATCTTTCCGATGTATTTTTCAGGAGTGATAATTTCTGTCCTTGCCCATGGCTCCCTGATCTCTTTAATTTGAGTAGGGTCTGGAAGCTCCTGTGGGGTTTGAATTGTAAGATCTTCTCCGTCACTTTTTGTAATCTGATATTCAACCGTTGGGGCTGTAATGACAAGATCCACTTCATATTCTCTTTCCAACCTCTCCTGAATTATCTCCATGTGCAATAATCCTAAAAATCCACATCTAAACCCGCTACCTAGCATATTTGAACGTTGGTCTGTAAATGTTAGTGAGGCGTCATTTAGAGCAAGCTTGTTAAGGGCCGATTTTAGCTCTTCATAATCATTTGGGTCTGTAGGGAAGAATGTTGCAAATACATTTGGCTTTGGTGTTTTGTATCCAGCAAGAGCTTCTGTATCAAGTTTGTTTGATATTGTATCTCCAACTGTGAAATATCTAATATCTTTTAGTCCTGTTGCAATATATCCTACTTCTCCTGTTGATAGAGCTTTAGTTTCAAGTAGGTTAGGGGAGAATATCCCAATCTCTGTCGGTGAGAATGATTCTCCTTTTCTAAGCAGGTGGAATTCTTCGTCTCGTTTTTTAGACTCAACCAATTTTCCATCAACTACCCTGACTGCAACAACAACGCCTCTGTGCTCGTCATAGAGGGAGTCAAAGATGAGTGCTCTGAGTGGTCCATTTTCATTACCATTTGGTGCAGGAGTCCTCTCAGTTATCGCGTCTAAAAGTTCTTCTACGCCTAATCCTGTTTTTCCAGATACCTTTACAATATCTTCTTTTTGAAAGTTTAGAAGTTGGATTAACTCCTGTTCTCGTTGCTCAATATTTACACCAGGCAAGTCCACTTTATTTATAACCGGAATTATTTTCAATCCTAAATCCAGGGCTTTTCTAGTGTTTGAAATTGTCTGTGCTTGTACACCCTGACTTGCATCAACTAGAAGGATTGCTGATTCACATGCGGCGAGGGAGCGGGATACTTCGTATGAGAAGTCTACATGGCCTGGTGTATCAATCAAGTTGAGCTGATGTCCTTTCCAGTCCAGTCTCACCGCCTGCAGCTTTATCGTAATACCTTTTTCTTGCTCAAGGTCTAATCTGTCTAGCACTCTTTCCTTTCTTTTTTCTCGTCCTAAGTCTGTGTGTGCAGCTTCAAGCATTCTGTCTGCTAGGGTAGATTTTCCATGGTCGATGTGAGCGATGATAGAGAAATTTCGTATTTTGTCTTGTGTATAAGTGTTTTGCATGCTTATGCATTATACAGGGTTTTGTTTAATCATTGAATTGGTGTAACAATTGAAGTGATTGCCCTATAGTTGTATAATTCTCTTGGTTTAACACCATTGGTTCTTTTAAAAAGGAGGATGATTTGCAGATACTAAAGTTTCTAGCTGGCTCAGTTTTTTGGTGGTTGGGTATAGCATTCACATTCTACGCTGGACGAACGTTGCATGTGAGGCTAGAAGAGAAATGGTGGATCCTTCCAAAGATTATTGGCTTAGTTATAACCTTTTTTGGGTTTTATCTGATCCATGAATCTGGAATCACATTTCTCTTTGACTGGTTTAGGGCTCTATTAGAATTTCTCCGCAAAGGAGTCCCACAATGACCAAAGAAAACCTACTTTACCTTACACATCTGCCAGGGGGCGATCAGGGTGAAGTAGGTCTTTTTCTTTTATATATTCTCCACTAAAACAATCTCAATGTTGTCATTAAATTTCACATCACTATCTGATGTAAGTTGAAGATACACAATACTTTCTTTTGCAGGCTCAAGAACAATTCTTTGCATAAGAGGTTCGCCAGAAACATTCTGGATGATATATTTCTTATCATCAACAATTAAAGCTACTTCAACACCTTTACTGAATTCGGTTGTTGCATTAACAGCAACTTCTGAGTATTCACTTGATTGATTAACAAGCTGCAAAATTGGCTTTGAGTAAACACCTGCTGGTCTCTTTATTAACTGTGCATTATATTTTGTCTGTAACTCTGTAGGAAAAGAAAGAAATTCCTGCTTTACAATCTCATGAACACCACCTACTAAAACTGTACTTACACCTTTCCCATCCTCTGCACCTAGAACATTTATAACCTTCTGATTTTTAGCAACCGGAGACATGTTTAAAACTGCTAGGGTAGGGAGTACGAAAAGTAGGGCTAGTGCAACTAAACCAAATGGCTCTAAGAAAACTTCAACCTTATTTTTAAATCTTTTAATTTCTCGCTTTAACATTACAAATATCCGTTATTATCTTTCGGATATATCTTAGCAGTTTCTGCTTCAAATGTCCTTAATAATCCCCATGCTGAAAGAAGTGACAAAAGTGAAGCAAGCACGCCAATCCATGAATATGTTTCTAATGATATTGCGCTTGAAATGCAGATTGCCGCTATTATCCAAAGAAATACAACCCAGATGAGAATACTAAGAAGGGGATTCTTTTGATTTGTCACCCACTTCAATACATTTAGTCTTGTTAATTTCACAACTGTTCTTGGGTTACTTTGAATATCAACAAGAAGAGTTTTTCTGATGAGCATGTAGAAGGTTGGAAGGGCAATTAAGAGGAGGGTAGCTAGGTTTGATATGGAGTTAACTCTTAATGCATCGGTATGGTTTGAAAGTACAAGCTGAACTGAAAAGAATGTTGGAGCGTCATTATTTACTGAAAAATTAAGACTTTGAGTTCCAACAAGAAGAATAATTGTGAGAAACTTCCCGACTACTATTAGTGATGCGGGAAAGATTGCTATTTTAAGCGCTCTTTTTAGCAGTTTTGACATTTTTTGCGGCAGTTATTAGTTTGTTTAACTTTACAGTTAATCTGGAAATTTTTCTACTAGCACTTCCAGGTTTTAATATCTTTTTGGTAACTGCCTTGTCAATAATTTTGGTAACTTTTGGCAAATCTTTCTTTGCATTCTTTACATCTGCAGCAGCAATAAATTTCTCAAAGCCTTTTACAGCCTTTTTTACTCTATTTCTAATTCTGTTGTTGTATTCAGTTCTTGTTTTAGTCTGTCTGTTGTGCTTTTTTGATGCTTTTAAGTTTGCCATATTACTTCTATTAATTATTGATAACGGTTGATTATATAAGGAAATGTACGTGTTTGTAAACCTTCCCTATATTATAGCTGTTTTAGCAGGGTGGGTTAATTGGTTTCTTTTTGCTAAACTTTAGGTATGTTAAGAACAAGATTGTTGTTATTTCTGATTCTGTTTTCCCTCCTATCCGTAGGAGGTATAAGTCTTGCTAATTGGGGATTACAAAGTAAGCAGGATCAAGTGAAGGAAGAGGTTGAAGGCATGCAGGATATTTCAGGTGTCCCCAGGGTTATTAATATGCCCCCCGTATCTGTTTTAGTTGCAGACGAATATGAATATATCCTTTCCGTTGTTGATAGCGACACACCTGTTTCAGAAATACAGCTTACTATAGAAAGTGCTCCTGCTTGGATAAGAGCTGTGGATATGCGTATTTATGGTACTCCCTCAGCACAGGATATCGGAACGCACCAAGTTGTCTACAGCCTGAATGATGGAAGTAACTCTATAACAAATTCCTTCTATATAGTGGTCTCTGAAAATGAGTAAGACATTGAAAATTCTCCTCGTAGTCTTTTTAATAACCCTTATACCTTTTGGTTACTTCTACTATAGAGACCTAATTTCTACATCTCAGACTAACTCTCTAGATGGATGTACACCTTATAACCTTTCATGGAAACGAAATGAACAGAAGCTTCATGTTTACTGGCAGACACGGGATAAATGTTTAGGGTACTTAAGGTATGGTGACGATCCTCAGACTTTAGGAAGTATCGCCGTTGCTACCGATAGAAGTGTAAGAAAATCTTCTCATGAGGTCATGATCGAGGCTGTTGAGAGGGGAGCAAGTTATTTTGCAACAATATATTCGGGGGATAAAGTATATGGGCAGTCGGGGCAGCCAATCGTTATTAACGTCGATTAGATCTTCTCTTTTTTTCAATCTTTGAGATTGATTTCTCTTCAAAGAATTTCCTTGGGTTGGTTATTTTCCAATTAAACATCTGTGCAGCTCTGTATACACCTTGGGTTACTGGAGAGCCCGCAAGCTTTTTAGATACTGAGTATCCAGTTGAACTTGCATAGAATGCAGCGCCAAAGAGTACAATGAGAGCTCCTGCGACAATCTTTGCAATTGTTGAATCAAATACTGATGTCTCAGGCGCTGTACATGACTGTGCGACTTGAATTGAAACCTCTGTTCTGACTGAACTTGGGGTTGCAGGAGTATTTGCTGGAATTACTACTACTTCATTAAGAGCCTGCCCGTTTAATGCACTGGACTCAACTTCAGCCTTATAGGTAATCACCATGTTTTGACCTGCGTTTAGAGACCATCCATTCTGAGTTGCCCATGTTATTTGCTGTGCTTGTCCTACAGTTGAGATCTGGACGAGATTTTCATCTGCAATTGCTGTGTTGTTTATTGTTGTACTTGATGTTACATACTTAAATCCAAGAGGGAGTTTGTCTACAATTGAACTGATAATTTCAGCGTCTGTATCAGCGTTATTTACAGTTATTGTGTATGTAAGGAGATTCTGTGGAGATGTCCTTGCAACGCACTGTCTAGATGATTCTTTTTTAACAGTAAAGTTGGATGTTGTTGTATTTCCAGATCCAACCTCTTCCTCTTCTTCTTCTTCCTCCTCTTCCTCGTTATTTCCTCCCCCAACACCTTCTTCGTTTTCTTCTGACGACTCAATCCTTTCTGAAGTTACACATGCTGCAGAGTTAATTGAGTCTCCATTAACTGTCAATTCTACTGCAACATCAATTTTATTTGTCTCAGTATCAAGAATTGCAAAAGAGTCTGATCCTGTGAAGTTGGCACTGTTATACAAGAACTCTTCATCTAAGAGGATGGTGCCATCTAAGTAGTTACTTGAAATGTCGTTAGTTGTGACAACAGTATTGCTGCTACCAATGGTAAATTTAGCAACAATCTCTGTTACATCTCCAAGCCCTGAAGCCTCAATTGTCATTTCTTTAACTCTTGTTGTTCCTGTATCGTCCTTTTCAATTGTTATATCAAGTGCAGAACAACTTGGAGCTTGCTGCTGAGTAATACTTAACTCTCTAATACATGCTATAGATGTATGTTCTTGTCCTACAACACTCTTACCAAATGCCTGGATGGTTAGCTTATTGGCACTAGAGTAATCTGGGACATCTACGGACACCTCATACTCTGTGTCGGTGCCTGATCCTTTCTTTACTGCGTCGAGAATATCAATATCTTTTCTCTCGCCGTTTATCAAAAAACTAAAAGATTCATAGAAATCGTCTCCAGATGATGAAATTCCCTGTGGGATATTGAAAGTTGCTTTTACTTTCTTTGCTTGATCTTTAGCCACAGAACCGGCTAATTTTAATCCGTCCTCATCTTCAATTGAAACATTGATACACCCAGGATTTACAGGAAAGTTACTTACTGGGCAGGAAACAATATTGTCTTGATTACCTCCAGCAATATCGCCTACATGTCTGCCGTCACATGTCACTGAACATAGACCGTTAGATTGAACAAATCCAGCTCTAAACTCAATTGCCATTGTTGGCTCAGTGTTTGCACACATTCCCACCCCCTGATCTGAAGAGTCTACTACATAGTAACAACCACATCCTTGTGCCGCAGAAGTTTCATCAGGAGTTACATCCCTGATCTGGAAATAATAGTATGCTATCGCAATACTTGCTAAACCAAGTATTCCTGCGATTATAAGTACGATGGTTATTATTCTTCTGGATTTACTTTTATCCATTATCTTTTCGCGAAATTACAACACATCCAGTTTATTCAATATCGTTTGTACTGTCAATCATAGCTTTGTCAGCAAAAGGGTCAAACCGAGCTTCTCATCAATCTCTCCTGCCTTTATACTGTAGTCCAGACCTGCTAGCTTTTCATAAATAAATGCAATCTTTTCTTTGCTCATTCTTTGCACAGATTTGATCATAGGAAAGACTGTAAATGGCGGGATTCTTAGCTTTGATGCAATCTCCTTTGAATTAGCACCTCTGTCTACTAAATCTTTTGTAAG
>CAZCMQ010000006.1:0-18727 GCA_964500025.1 uncultured Candidatus Saccharibacteria bacterium
TTACAAGATGGTAAAATAATACCCTTCAATCTATCCCTATCGGTTGATGTTTAAAAGTTTATCCATCCCTTTAAAGAAGGGCAGACAAACAACAAATATTGACAAAAAGGGAAAAAAGTAATATAAATGAGGATACTCAATAGCGTTTCCGAACTATTTACCTAATTGGTTGTATAAGAAAGTACCGCTATTGTCAGGCAAATATATATATGTTACGCTGAATTATGTCGCTTACAAAAGAAAGAAAAGCAGAAATTGTAAAGAAATTTGGTCAAAGTGAAAAGGACACTGGTTCACCAGAGGTTCAAATTGCTTTGTTAACAGAAGAAATTGCAAACCTCACAGAGCATTTGAAAACTCACAGGAAAGATAACCACTCAAGGAGAGGACTTTTACAGATGGTTGGTAAGCGAAGAAGACTTATTGAATACCTCAAGGAGTCTGATGAGGCAAGGCACAAGAAATTAGTAAAGGAACTAGCTCTCTAGTCCTTTTTCTTTTCCCTAACTTCTCCATATTTTGTGAATGTATTTTTCACAGATTTGTGATAAGCTTTGTCACGAAATACAAAAAGAAATAATTTAAAAAAAAGAATTAAATGTTATTTAACGAGAAAAAGTACGAGTTCGAGATTGAAGGAGTTAAAGGTTCATTCTCAAGCGGGAAGCTAGCCCGAAGATCACAAGCATCTGTTCTAGCAACACTAGGTGGAACTTCAGTTTTAGTAAATGTTGATACTTCCCAGCCATTTGGAGACGCAGATTTCTTCCCAATGATGGTTGAATATATTGAAAAACTATACGCTGCAGGAAAGATTTCATCATCAAGATTTGTTAAAAGAGAAAGGTTCCCAAGTAATGAGGCAACTTTGAAAGCTAGAATGATTGATAGATCATTCAGATCAAGATTCCCTGCAGATTACAGAAATGAGCTTATGCTCACAATAACAATCCTTTCATATGATCCAGAAAACGATCCATTACTACTTTCAATCAATGCTGCTTCAGCAGCACTCATGATTTCAAAAGCTCCTTTCCAAGGTCCTGTTGCAGGAGTAAGGATTGGTCTTAAGGATGGAAAGCCTATTGCTTTAAATAAAGCAATTGATGAAACAACAAATGAAGAAAAAATGAACTATGTTGTTTCAGGTGATGGTGAACTTTTCACAATGATTGACGCTGGTTGTCATGAAGTAGAGGACGGGCTTGTTGTTGATGCAATGAAGCACGGTCTTGAACTTATGAAACCATGGATTGAGGCTCAAAAGAAATTTGTTGAGATGTTTGAGGTTGAGAAAGATGAATATACTTCATACGCAACACCAGAAGAGCTGGTTAAGAGTATGGAACTATTTTTAGGTGATGAGGTTGAGAGAAATGTAACAACAGATGTTGCGGAGAGAGAAACAGAAGAGACAATGGAAAAGCTCTTCTCTGAATATGAAGGTCAATATACCAAGAGTATGATTAAAGATGCTTACTACAAACTTGTTAAAAAAGTTACTAGAAAGCTCATTTTAGAAAAGAGCCAGAGAGTAGATGGCCGAAAATTGGATGAAATTAGAGAGATTGATTTTGAAGCAGGGGTTCTTCCAAGGGTTCATGGATCCGGACTTTTCACAAGAGGTCAAACTCAGGCTTTGACAATTGTTACACTTGGAAATACCAGAGATCAGCAATTAGTTGATGATATGACCGGTGAAGAGCTCAGACATTACATGCACTACTACAATGCTCTTCCATTTTCACTAGGAGAAGCAGGAAGAATCAAGTGGATCCCAGGAAGAAGAGAAGTTGGTCACGGAGCTTTAGCAGAAAAGGCATTGCTCCCTGTAATTCCTTCAATTGAAGAATTCCCATATGCAACCTTGGTAATGAGTGAAATCCTTTCTCAGAACGGATCAAGCTCAATGGCAGCAACAGTTGGATCAACCCTCGCTCTCATGGATGCAGGTGTTCCAATTAAAAGGCCGGTTGCAGGAATTGCAATGGGTGTTGTAACAGGAGATGATGGTTCATACAAAATCCTTACAGACATCAAAGATGTTGAAGACTTCTATGGAGATATGGACTTCAAAGTAACTGCAACAAGTGAGGGTGTTACAGCTGTACAGATGGATAACAAGGCAGCTGGACTTCCAATGGAAGTTTTTGAAGATGCAATAAAGCAGGCTAGAGTAGCAATTGATTATTTACTAGGTGCAATGAAGAAAGTCCTTGATGCGCCAAGAGAGAGTGTATCTCAATATGCTCCAAAAGTTGCAACTGTAAAAATTCCTGTTGCTAAAATTGGCGAATTGATTGGTCCAGGTGGTAAGAATATCCGAGAATTAAGCGAAGACACAAATACAGAAGTTACTGTTGAAGAAGATGGAACAGTCAATATCTTCGGTGATGACGCTGCACAAATTGAAGAGGCAAAAACACGAGTTTCTGCACTTTCATTTGTTGCTGAAGTTGGAAAAGTTTACACAGGAACTGTTGTGACAATAATGGAATATGGTGCATTTGTTGACCTTGTTCCAAATGTCTCAGGTCTTGTTCATGTATCTGAAATGTCTGACGAATTTGTAAAAGATGTCAGAGACTTTGTAAATGAAGGAGACAAAGTTGAAGTGAAAGTTTTGGATATAGATGATAGGTCTGGAAAGATCAAGCTTTCAATGAAAGCAGTAAATGATGGAGGAAAGAAGGAGAAGAAGTAACCTTACTTCTTTACTATCTTTGCAATGTAAAAGCCCATCATCTGTCCAGATGGTACGATACGGTAAGTTTTAGAAACATCGGGGTTGTAAAAGACCCCGTTGTATTCTCTAATACCTCTTTTAACCAATTTTTCGTATTTTTTAAACCCGCTGGAATCAAAAAGTTCTACTTCTTCTAGATGGGCATTCTCAAACTTCTCCAAAAGATAAGTAACAATCCCTTCATTTTCTTCAGGTTCAAGAGTGCAGGTTGAATACACCATAACTCCTCCTTTCTTCAAACTTCTGAACGCTGATTCAATTAAATCCTTCTGAATCCTAACCATTGCTTTCACTTTTTTAATATTCCAAAATCTCAATGGTTTCTCCCCCTTAAGATATATCAATCCTTCTCCACTGCATGGCGCATCAAGAAGGACTTTGTCGTAATGACCTTCTTCCCTTTTCCCAATACCACCACCTGGTTCATTCCGAGTTTTAGTATTTTTTACACTAAACTGAGCTAACACATTTTCCATTTTCATAACCCTAAACCTGTCCGCGTCATTTGCAACAATCTCTCCTTTGTTATCCATCATCGCTGCCATCTGAGTCGTCTTGCTTCCTGGTGCTGCACACATATCCAGAACAGTATCTTTTGAAGTCGGTTGCAGAATTATTGCAGGAAGCATGCTTGAAAGATTCTGAATGTAAAAAAGACCTTTTGTGTAGGCATCCATCTTTGCTAGATCAGACTTGTCCATATTTGTAACGATGAATGTATTAGGCGCCCACGAAACTTCTTCTAGTTGTGCTCCGTTATTTTCCAATGCTTTTTTAATCTCTTCTGGTCTGGCAACTAGATTATTCAACCTAATGGCACTAACTGTCCTTTCTGAAAACATCTGATGAACAATTCCTTTTGGAACTCTAAGGATGCTTGCCATTCTTGAAAGGAAAATATCTTCCTTTGTGAAATATTTTTTCAAGTCTTTTCTTTTCTGCTTTCCTGAAATTTTTCGTGCCATAGTTAGATTTCCCTGTTTAAATATGAAATTATGCTTGAAATAACTATACCAGCAGTTTCTGTTCTAAGTATATTGCCCTTAAGTCTGATAAATTTAAATCCCAGATTAGTGAATATCTGCAGATCACTTGAGCTCCATCCTGTTTCTGGACCGATTGCTACAACAAAATTTGCTGGTGCTTTTGAAACAGCATCTGTCAGTTCCCTTGTTTGAATGTTTTCTGTTGCTAAACAGATTTTTTCTGTTCCAGTAAAGTTTAGTTCAGAAAGTCTTGAGATATGAATTGGATCAAGGATGACAGTAGGGTGTGAATTTCTAGATTGTTCTGCTGCATCCTTTACTGTGTTTCTGTAGTTATTCATTCTTTTAGCTGCTTCGGTTTGTGAAAGAGTTGTATACTCAGTTTCAAGTGGAATAACTGTTTCAACCCCGATTTCAACAGCTTTTTCCAGAAGTGTATTAAATTTCCTGTCACCTGAAAGTGCTTGTAGAAGGGTGATTGAATATCCGCTTTTTTCAGAAGGAGCTTCGGAGAGTTTTTCCATTATCTCAACTTCGACTGATGCTGTTGAGATATCTGTAATTATTGCTCTAAATACTGCATTTAGAGTTTGAACCTTAATTAAGTCTTCTACCTTATGAAGCTTTTGTGAGATTATTAGCTCACTTTGAGAGTCAGAAAGATTTGTAATGTCTCCTACAGATAATTTGTGTGGGATGTAATATGGTTTCACCTGCACATTATACTAGATATTTTCATTTTAGTTCAGGGTTTCTTTGACAGTCATATGGGGTTGTGCTACTTTTAGGTAGGAATAATTTTTGAATGATGGCAATGGATACTACAGCTCAACCGGCGCAGATGACCAATTCTGCTTCAAAAAGGTCTTTTTTCAGTAGATTGAAATTTTCATGGGGCAACATATGGTCTTGGTTGGGTATAATTCTTTTGCTACTTGTCTCTTACTCGCTCGTAAATCTCCTCATTCTTAATCCATACCAGACTCCAAAAGATATCCGTGTTACTAATGTAACTTCTCGTTCAGCTACTGTATCGTGGGTTACGGAGAAGGCAAGTAGGGGTGTTGTTATCTGGGGAGAGGAAAGTGGTTTTAAGCCCTCGGTTTTGGCCAGTTTAGGTAAAGAGATCGCGTATGATGACAGAGATGTAGCAAAAGCAGTGTTAGAAGGGGCAGAAAAACTCGAGCAGGATCTTGAGGAAAGAGATGCTGCTATTAGTTCTGGCGAGCTTGAAACGGATATTAAAGTTTCTGAACTGGGTAGCTATCATGTCCATCATGTCACTATTAAGGATCTTGATCCTGAGAAAGAGTACTTCTTCATGGTTGGTGATGGTGTCAGGTTTAGTAAGGGCGAAGGAAGTTTTGCAGATGACGTTTTCACACTTTCCAAGTCAAATTCTTTGAAGACCTTCACAGAGCCTGAGGAATTAGAGCAACCAAATCCTACTTATGGAAAGATTGTTTTAGAGGGTGATGTAAATTCTTTAGTTGATGATGCCATTGTTTTTCTGAGACCTGGCGTTGAGAGTAATTCGGCGCCTCTCTCAGCTTCTGTAAATGAAGAGGGAAATTGGTATATAGATTTTTCAAACGCTCGAAGTTCCGATGGTTTAGAGATTCTTTCTTTTAACGAGGATTTTGATGACCATGAGGTTTTTGTTGAGGGTGGTAAGTTTGGAGTATCAGGCGTGAGGCAGGAACCTATGGATATGGATGCGCCAATGTTTGATATTGAACTCTCTAGTCATAATCTTAGGGAGAGTAGCCTTTTGCAGAACTTGTTATCAAAATTTGTAGCTGAGGTTGATGCGAATTGGTGTAGTTGTCCAAATGGGAATTGTGGAGCAACCATCGGAACTGCTAACGAGTGTTACAGAATATTGTGCCCAGATGGACGTTCAATTATGTGGGACTCAAAGGACAATGCTGTGTGTACTGGGACTGCTATTGTAACTCCAAAGAAAGAGGTTGTTGTTACACAGGAGACTGCAACTGATGGAGGTTCTACAACACAATCGTATATGTGTTACCACTCTGTTAATGGTACTGTTATACCTTCTGCCAAGGATCCAAATGCTTGTCGAAATGCAAGTGGTGTATGGGATACAAAAGCACCTAGCACAGGAGGAAGTTCTGTATCAACATATAGATGTTACCGTTCTAATGGTACGGTAATATCTTCAGCTAAGGATCCAAATGCTTGTCGAAATGCAAGTGGAACATGGGCAACTTCCGCTCCTAAAACTCCAACAGTTCCTGAAAAAGAAGAACCTCAAGCTCCTTCAAGGGAGGTTGGTGTATGTGTGATTGAAGGTGTTGTCAGAAATGGACTTACTGAGCAAGAGTGTAGAAGTAGGAGCAATGGGAAAAGGTTTGAATGGAATAAAGGTGCGGTAATTAGTCCAGCTCCTGTTGTTGAGCAGAGTATACCACAAGCAAATCCTTCCGGTGAGTTTTGTAATCCTATTGGAAAGGTCGTTGTATTTAATGGTATTACTTTTATCTGTACTAGACAACAAAGAGGCGCAACATACGTAAGGGTTATGGACGAAAAGGATCCAGTGGTGACGCGAACTTATTGTAAGCATAATGCAAGTCTTCAGGTTGTTACAACCACAACTGGGAAGTGCGACCCTGGTTGGACTGTTACAGGTAATCAGAACATTCAGATCTGTAATGCTGATGGAGGTTGTGTTTGTGCATATGGTAGGAGAGTGTTGAAAGGTGAGTACTGTGATAACTCATCTGCAAAGGCTGTATTGGATATCGCAGTAGACAGCGTTTGTCCAGCAGGTAGGAGCTGTTTCTGTTCAAAAGGAAGTCCTAAAGAGTTGAGTGGTGGTGAGAAGTGTGAAGCTCCTATACCTCAAGTAGCTAGAAATCGTATTTGTGAACATGCTGAGTGCCGGTGCTCTATCCCTGTTATGTCTGGTGTTGTTGTTAGCGAATATCAGGTATTTGTTATAAAGGAGGGAAGAAAATGTACGAGTGATTTGCTAGAGTCTAGAGGTAATCCGGTTAGAAGTGCGGTTCATGCACAAACAAGTATTACAATCTCTGCTGTAAACGGTATATTTGCTGTGGAAGACTCAGGAATATATTGTGGTACATACAATTCAGAAAGGTATTGCTTTGACCTGACTGACGAAGGTTCTAAAACACTATATATAGACGCAAACAATAATGGCGTCTTTGATGAAGGCGATATTAATATGGGAGAGGATTCTGTTAAAATCGCGTTATCATTGGAGGAGAAAACCTCTAAGTACAATATTAAGACTGGGTTCAATCTAGTTTCCTTTGATTTTGTTAGTACTGCGATGGGTACAACAGCAAAAGAGGTGTTGGAGTATTTAAATATTAACTATGACGATGCCTTCTACTCAATTGCAAAGTTTGATAGCGGAAAGTGGGTTGTAATTGGAAATAGAGACGGAGAAACCTATGGTTCCGATAATTTCCAAATTCTTCCAGGACAAGGTTACCTATTAAAATCTAAGTATGACCTGATGATTACACTTGGTGGTAAAGCAGTTGTTGACCCGGTTCCTGTAAGTCTTAGACCAGGTTGGAATCTTATCGGTCTAGCAGGTACTAAGAAGGCATACACTGCTGAAACTCTGATATCTAATGTGAACCAAACTGCTGGAGTCATTTCAGACAATGTCACAAAATATGAGACGGCTCTTGGTCGATATGTAGGACTTCAAAAAGAGGTAAATGCTGTCTATGGTATTGATTATCCATTAACAAAAACTGTTGGATACTTCTTGAGAGTAAAGGAAGGTACTGGAGTCTGGACTCCATAAGATAAGTTTGACAATTAAAGAAATGGAAACAATTCCAGCACAATACTGGATGGTAATCATTGGAGCACTCTCTGCTCTATTAGGGCTAATCCTCTATTATGTTGCAATGTTTCTTAAGGAGTCAACAAAGACAGTTGTTGAAGTAAGGGGAGTAGTCAAAGAATCAAAGGAAGTCCTCCAAAAGACCAATGCCATTGTTGATGATGCTGGCATTATCGTTTCATCTTTTAAAGAAGTTTCAAATGGAATCCAAACATCACTTTCTGAAACAGTAGACAGCATCCTTACTCCACTTCAAAAACTAGGCTCAGTTATTTCAGCACTCATAGAGCTTCTAATCGAAATGGTAACGCCTGACAAGAAGTCATAAAGATTGTGAAACTGCCCCTCACTGTGTATTATTGAATCATGTATACGACCACAAAACAGAAGAGGAGATACCTCATCTCAACAATAATTCTTGCAATAGGAATACCTCTCACCGCGATAGCCGCCTACATTGTAACAAACTATATTACAGGTGCTTCAGGAAGTGTAGATCCTAAAAATGTTGTGATAAGTAATGTGACAAGCAACTCTGCAACAATCAGCTGGATGACAGATGGACCTGCAACATCTTCTGTACATCTTACTTCAGGAACTTCCTCCACTTCACCAATTACAGATGTAAGAGGTGCTGCCCGAAGAAAAACTCACTATATTGAAATAGCGAATCTAAATCCTTCAACTGAATACACGTTTAAAATAAAATCAAATACAGATGATTATGCAACTCCAGAAGGAGGTGATTTTAAATTTAAAACAACTCCTGTTTCAACAGACACTCCAATTCCAAGTCCAGTATATGGTTCAGTAATTGGTGCGTCAGGGGATGATGCAATTGTTTTCTTAATTGTTGAAGACTCCTCTGTCTATCCAGCTTCTGCAATTATAAATAGTAGTGGTAACTGGATTCTTGATCTTTCTGCCCTGAGAAATAACTCTGCAGATTTAGTAAAGGTGGAATCAGACAGTAATGTTGCACTTGTAGTGTATGGTCATGATGGACAGGGTGCTAAGGTTTCTGGCCCTTTTTCACAAGTTTTTGCCCAGGATGGGAAATTAAACTCTACCCATTCGTTATCACTGAACGTTGTTGCAGATCTGTCGTCATCCTTTCCTGCTATGGCTAAGATAACTTCTCAGATAATTGCAATTGGAACAGGTGGGGGAAATGATGAACCTACAACACCTACAGCTCCAACCCAACCAACTACCCCTACAGAACCTGAAGAGGAACCGGAAGAAGAGACTGGAAATGAAAGGGTTTTCAGATTAGTCTTGGATGTAAATTGGGATCCAATTGAAAATACTGTCGCACAAGAAGCGGAATTGGATCTTGATTTTGATACAGATTCTGTGCAGATTACCAATCTTACCGACACTTCTTTCACCGTTGTTTGGCTTACAAAGGAAAAGGTTGAGGGCTCTGTTAGATATGGTACTAGTCCAGGTAGCCTTTCTGCAACCGCAATCGATGAAAGAGATGGTCTTTCTAACAAGAAGGGCTATCATACCCACAGTGTAAAACTAACCCAACTTCTTCCTCAAACCAAATACTACTTTGAGATTGTTTCTGGAAGTAGTGTGCTACAGAACAATGGAACACCATTTTCTGCGACAACTTTTTCAACTCTTAGTACCCCTCCAGAGTTCAAGACCCTTGCTGGAAAGGTCACTGGTATTAGTGATCTGAGGGATACTGTAATCCTTGGACAATTGTCAGATGCAAATGGGCAGGGTGGGGTTGGAAACTCGACCGTATCGTCAGCAGTTCCTAATGAAAACGGAAATTGGATCCTTTCTTTGGGAGATGTTAGAAATACTGCTGGTTCAGCATACTTTACATTTACAGATGAGGACAAAATTACAGTTTCACCAACGGTTTTTGGTTTAGCTGACCCTATTACTGAAACGGCTGCTGGTCTGGAGGAGAAGGCTGTAACAGTTAGTGTAAAGGGAGCATCCGATACTGATAAGCAGTTTGTTGCTGTTGCCCCACTTGCAAATTATGGAGTTTTTGGTGCTTCAGACTCTAACCTTCCTGCAAATGCAGGTGGAGGAAATCTTGAGGATATTGATACGGGAGGGATAACCCCCGAGACGGCAAGTATTCAAGGTCTTTTAGGTTCAGTAGCTTTAGGAGGGTTGCTTCTTTTTGCTGGAGTTCTTTTTACTAGAAGGAAAACAAAAACAAAAGTAGAAAAATCAATGATGGATAGTATTTTCTAGACTATTTGTGTAAAATGTTTGCGATGGAAACCTCTATTAGTAAGTATAAATTAGCTGTTGTATCTGTCCTTTCAATTTTTCTCTTGTTTGTGAGTGGTGCTAGTGTCCATGCCCAGAGTCCTACATTTTCACCTATTTTTGAAGAAACTTCGGGTAATACGATAAGGTTGGGAGGATCACAGGTAGTTGAAGTAAAGCCTGTTAGCGAGAGTGGAGAGGTTCTTGCAGAAATCTGTGTTGACGGTGATTCAAATGGGAGCTGCAGATCATTTCAAAGAATGATTTCATTTCAGCCTCTCTGTTCGCAGGGTGAGTTTACAGTTGACTATAAAGATGGGGATGCAGATACAGGAGGTGAAAGGGTAACTGTTAAAAAGAACTCTCGTATAACAATTCATGAAATAACTTCCCCTCTTTTTTATGTCGGAAGCTATTTTGTCAAAAATGATCGAAAGGCCATCAGTAAAGAATTTCCAACGGTTCCTAGCGCTTCAAGCTATATTGATCCTAAAATGGCTAGGAGTTTATGTGCTCCAGGCAAAGACTGTGAGGCATTAGATAATGTTGTCGCAGGTGTGCAGACAGGCCCATTTGCAGTTGGTGCATATGCATCTGGAGTTGATATTGCTGAAGTTAGTGCTGACGAAAGATCTCCAGTAGTTCTAAGAGAAACAACTAAGTCATACTGTCCGACTGTACAGGATTCAAACCCTAATCCGGATAGGACTAATAAATTGGCAGGTAATTTGGAACCAAGATTTCAAACACCGGGTGGGCACGTTAAATCTCGAAATTTTGGAGCTATGCAGTGTGAAGATAGTGCTCCCACAAGAGCTCTTTCAAGTGGAAGTGCTTACAGAAACTGCGTTAATCCGGTAAGTCCTGTTGATTTTATTACATCAGCCAGTATTGCTGTGACACAGTGGTTTGAGTGCTTAGAGGACGCAGACAGATGCGAAGAGACAGAGCTTTTTGCAATTAGAGTGGATTCTCTTTTTGGAACACAAACGCAATGTGGAGAAGGTGACTGCGGAAATAGTTGGTTTTCAAACGTAATTAGATCTGGGTCCGCACCTACTACTCAAAGCTTTGCTCCTGCTGGGGTTAAAGGCGATATAAATACTTCATTCTCCGAGCCTTTCTATGTCTCTACTCCTTGCAAAGTTATGATAGATGGTAGAAGAATTGAGAGTATTCCGTGTATGTGGGATGTATCTCCTTTAAGAGAGTGGTATGATAGGCAGAGGAAAACAACGGGTCCTTCTGATCCAGATTTTCCTACAACTTTTGAGTCGTACTTAGAGTCTGTTCTTGTCGATGTGGATCGAAGAGGGCTTTTGTGTAGTCAATAATTAATATAAAACTTATACAACATGAATATTGTTAGATCTTCAGTAATTCTTTTGAAAAAAGCTAGCTCTTTTGTAAAAAATAAACAAGTAAAACAAGTTTCAATGCTTGTCCTTTCATTTTTCTTTACATTGAGCGTTATGAACGCGTATGCCCAGGAGGAGATTGAGTCCGGAAAGATAGATGTTGTTGAAAATTATAACCAGGTTGATGTCTCTGGTACTGCTGTTACTGCGGATCCTGAAAACAATGTAGATAAGACGACAGAGAACCAATGGTTAGCTTCAAGCCACACACTACTTAAAACCTTGTGTGGAGTAGAGTCTTGTTTTGAGGTAAAAGACGAGCAGGCGTTAAGTCAGCTTTCTCCATCAGTAAGAAAAGGAATGTTAGGAATTGTTAATGAGAATGTTAATGCGATGTTAATGAATCCTCCACTTGTTGATATCCCTGGACATCTTGCCCAAGAATGGGTACCTGGTTACTCTCCATCAGCAAGTACATATGCAAGCGGATATTCTTATCTTTCAAGCCTTGGGATTACATCTCTTTGGAACACTGTAAGAACAATTGCATATATCTTTTTTGTAGTAGTACTAATTGCTGCTGGATTTATGATTATGTTTAGAAAGAAAATTGGTGGTCAGTTACCTATTACAATTTTTAATACTTTACCCAATGTTGTGATTGGTTTGATCATGGCAACATTCAGTTTCGCATTGGTAGGTGTAATGATTGATATTGGAGGTGTATTGACTGCAATCATTGCCTCAATTTTGCAAGGTGGTGGTGGAGATATGGTAGTTGTTTCTCATCCATTCTCTTTATTTGGAATGTTTACTGCAAACAATGTCCAAATATTTGGAGAAGCTATGAGGGATTCGCTCTTATCCAGTATTGATTTTGGCTCTGGAGTTGACCTCCTTGGCGGTATCGTTAAAGCAATTCTCCTGCTTATTGGTTTGAGTGTCTCTGGTTTAGTAGGTGTGATTGTTATGATTATTCTTGTTTTTGTAATCGGTATGGCTTCCATTAAAGTTTGGTGGACTCTTTTGAGAGCATATCTTGGAATCTTGATGGATACAGTTCTTTCACCTTTGGTTTGGGCTATTGGTGCAATCCCTGGAAATTCTGCTCCAACAGAGTGGTTTAGAAGGATAGCGAAGAATGTTTTGACATTCCCAGTAGTATTCTTCTTCATAAATCTTGGATTGTATCTTTTAACACTTGATATGACTATTGGCTTCCCAGGCCAGCTTACAGGTGCAGATGTTGGGGGTGAAGCGCCAACTGATGGATTTGCAGGACTCGCAATTAAATTCTTCCTGCCAATTATGCTGATGTTCCTTGCCGCTGAAACTCCAAATCTTCTTAATGATTTCCTCCCTGCAAATGGTGGTAAAGGCGCTGCAGACGCAGCTGCAAATGTAAGGAAAGGTATTACAAAGCTATTTGGTGGTGAATAACATAATGCTAATATCATATGGCTGGTAAGAAACCTGAATATGAAGATGCATTAGGATCCATCTTTGATTTTATATTCACCAATTCAACGAAGAAAGGTAAAGGGCTAAAACCTGTTCGTCCATCGGGCAAAAGCCCTTCAGATGACATTACTGCAACATTGGCTCAAATTGCTGCTGCTCCGCATAGTCAATTGAATGCTGCTGGACTAGCCGTGTTTGATGAAGCTCTGAATAAGTCATTTATTGAGTTTCATTTTGATAAGATGGAACAACATAAAGGCTATCTTGAATCTAAGAGACCATATCTAGATGATGGTGCGGGTAGGGTGAGAGTTAGAACAAGGGAACTTCTTGGATTTTTTCAAGCTCCTGGTGCGACTATTGATAAGGCCTTCAAAAAAGCTGATGCAGAACGAAAATGGGCAAGATATACTGGGCTTGGTATTGGAATAGATTTTGTTGCAGCTGGTGTTTGGGCGAAAAAGAACGGTTTTAGTAATAAAGATGCGTATAGAATTGCAGGGAGCACCATGATGTCTCCTTCATACATTTCTCAGGCGGATGCTCACGGATTGGTTGCTGAAAATGTTACCCTTTCCGAAATAACAAAAAAACTCGATAGTAAGACTGCCAAGGCTATTGCAAATGAAGTGAGGCAAGGTGGAGTAGTTAATGATAAGCAGCTAGAGAAGATATTGTCTGTTCACGCTTCTAAAGGCTTAATTGACAGATCAGACATTAATAAAATACTCTCTGATTTTCGTGATCAAATAGGCAAGGATGCATTTAAGGGTGGGGATGGTTCTGGTTTCACTGGGTTGGGCTATAGAAGGCTTTTAGGAGAAAATTTCTATCACAGAGCAGGAATTGAGGAAACTCCGGAGGAAAGGGTTAAGTTGCAGAAGGCCTTTACTGCAGTTCAGGTCATGAATAGGCTCAAGTCAGGAGCGAAGGATATAGATATAAAGGAAGTTGGTAAAGATCTGCAGGGTGCGATTGACAGCATGGAGGATAGGAAAACTAGAGGAGAATGGACAAGTGGAGATGATGACATCTTAAAAAGGTTGCATCAATACAAAGAAAAATATCAGAAGCTTGATAAAGAGTTTGATTATGAAAGCGGTCGTTGGGTGAGGTTTTCTAGCCCAGGCAATGACTATACAAATGATGGAGACTTTAGGCGTCTTAAAGAGGCCATGACATTGAGTCTACAAGGGAGGATAAGTCATGGGGAAGCTCTTATGAACGAACTTGGATTAAAATTATCTAAAGCTGGTACTGCGAAAGAAAGGGCTCGGATTGAGAGTGAAATTGAAAAAGAATTAAGAAAAAATAACCTTGCACAGTTAGAGTTGGATTCATTAAAAACTTTGGGAAATAGAGACTTTAGATTGGCGTTTGCAAGTACTCTTGCAAGAGTCAGGTATACGAGAGAGTATTTGCTTTCTGGAGCTTTTATAGGTGGGATGTTAAATGGAACATTTTATAACCAGTCAATTTCTGGGCCTGGTGCGCCTGGGAATTGGGCTTTCTCTTCTTGGTATAGAAAAGGAGTGAAGGTTGAAGACAGTCCTTGGTTTTCTGCAGAGGTTGGGTACGAAACTATTCGTAATGGAATGGTTCTACCTCGAGAGGAGCTAAATCCTGCTTATGCATTACTTACGAATGCCTACTATCTCACTCCTGCAAGTCTTGTAAAAACATTGCTATGGAATGGAGAGGGATTCGCCTACATTGGATGGCTGCATAAGAAAAGAACTTTGAATAGGTTAAAAAACGGTAACTTAATGTCTACTTTTAAAGTGCTAGGAATTCCTGAGGGCGATTGGAAAGAATTTTTCTTGCATGGAAGCTTAGATACTAAGGGATTATTGATGGATCCAAAAAAATATTATGAATTTATGGAGTTTCTGACTAAAAATAAATTAGGGGATATTTCTAATCTTGCTATACGCAGTCAGAATATAACTCAGTTTTTTGCAGGTACAGTAGCGAGATTTAGCTTTTTATCCGGTAAACTTGTCAATAGTAAATTATATAAAAGCCTGTTTGATTCTAAAGTTGGTATGGCAGCCAGGTTGCGAGGTTGGTTTGCAGACCGTATGTTAAGTCTTTCAACGAATAGTATTTGGCAAAATGCTGTTAATGCTTTTAAGCTGGGTAACCAAGGCCTGAGAGAAGTTGTAAGGGCAGGTATTCGTGCTCTTCTTGCTTCTTTAAATTTAAGTACCGGAGGAATTATGACTCCAATTGTTTGGGTTCTTTCAGAAGGGATACTGTGGTTGGGTGACAAGCTTATAAAACCCACTATTAAGATAATAACTCTTGTTATACTTGGTATACTATTTTTAATCCCACTTTTGGGTACCGTGACTAGTATCTTTGGCCGTTCAACCCTCACCTCACAATTCTTACATATTCCTCCAGGCCCCTGTGAAGAATGTATTGCACAAAACCCCCATGCTGGTCTTTACCCAGAACCCCCTGCAGAAACAGGTGGAGAGTATCCTCCTTCAGATTCAACATGCCCCCTAAACTTTAGCCCTCAAAGGTGTACCCAAGGACCTACTGGTAATGTAAGCCACTACCACCAAGTAAAAAAAGCTGTTGACGTTGGTACAGGAACAGGTGTTTGGCATGCGCCAAGCGATGGACGGGTGGAATCATACAAAGCTGTAACAAGTTGTACTGCTTCTGGTGGTGTTAATTACGGAGGCGAAATTGTTTTCATAGACAGCATAGGAAATAATTACATGGTTATGCATGCGAAAGCTCTGGTTAGTGCCGGTAGTTCTGTTAGAAAAGGGGATGCAGTTGCAGTAGTTGAAACTGGTTTGCCTAAATCTGATTGTTGGACAGGAGCTCACTTCCACCTTCATGTAAGTTCTGCTGGAGTAAACCAAAATGCTCTTGATTGGTACAATAATAAACTGCAGTGTAATATACAAGGATGTTAGAAAAAGTCATTGCATGGACAAAGAAGAATCAGCTTTGGGTCATATTTGGCCTTAGTATCATTATAGTGTCAGCCTTACTAATCTGGGCAATCCTTTCTTCTAGAGAGAATAACCAACCGACCCCAGTTACCCTGATTGAAGTCCCTTTGAATAATCGTGTAAATCACAGACCTTTTATCAACAGAGATATTGTTGAAAACACTCAATTCCCGGAGGCCCTCCCAGTCTATAAACTTATTGAACGAAATTATTCATCAACAGTAGATACTTTCCTCAATCAACTGAACAAGGGAGGTATGACTAAGTCATCAGTCCAAGGACGATTGTACACGTGGATAAGAGGGGAGGAATATGTTGAATATATCCCTAATCTTCAAACCCTATACTTTAACTTTACAGACGCGGCTGATACAGGAATAAACACACGAGTAATAAATGCGGAGTCAGGAAGACAATATCTTGAAGAATTTTACCAAAAGTTTTTCTCACGAGACTATGATTTTACTGATGTGAGTGCAGTCCAAACAGGCAATAGGATTAGGATTCAGGCAAGCAGGGTTGTTAACGAGCTCCCGTTAAACCTTTCAACATATGAAGGATACACAGACTATGTTGTGATAGATACAAATGGAAATCTGATTGAAGGTAAGCTCCTTGTTGTAGAATATGAGATGAGCAATCCCGATGTCATAAAGCTGGTGCATATCTCAAACCTTCAAAGAGCTATGAATAGTCTTGACTATCCAAAAACAGTTGTTCAAGGATACAATCCCATCATCGGAGAGTTGAGTGATGAAGAGCCTCATACCGATGAAGAGGGTGAGACACATGGAGATGTAACTGAAGAATCTTCAAGTTTCCCAATTGCAACCTCCTCAAATACAGAAAGCGCAAAACTCGTATATCTCTTTACAGATTCTGGTGCAATACACCTCTCCCCTGTATACAAACTTGAAGGAGAGGGATCAGTTGTATTTAAAGGACAGAGCATAACAATCCCTGTTATTGTTTACACAAACGCTCTAATTCCTGACAGGGTTTACATACCGGATTAGATCAATCATAGATTTCTCTTGATAAATTTGCCTCAACTACTTACAATGTTGAGAGTATGAAGAAACTTTTTCTAGCACTAATATTGTTTTTTGCCATCCCATCTCAAACTTGGGCTGCAACTATTTCAAGAAACGCAATTGAAATTGATGAAGCTCTCTCAGAACAGGAGGCAACGCAATATGCGCAACCAACAAAAATTCTGGTCAGTCAGATAAAGACGCAGTCACATGCACTTAGTACTAGTCCAAGAGAGTGGTTTAAAACTCTCTACTACTACACAATAACAAGACTCGGATATGCTGACATTCCATACAACTTTGTTGTAGATAGAAACGGCAATGTTTACGAAGGACGTAAGGGTGGTGTAGGGGTACTCCCTGAAGTTGAAGGTGGCAGTGGGGTCGTACTTGTTGGATACCTCTCAAACAGTTCAGATATTACTCTAAACGCAAATACTGCGTTCAAGTCTCTGCTTGAAGATATTTCGTATAAATACGGTATTGCACAAGAAAATGTAGAAGTTGTTAAATTAACGCATCTTAAATCGGGAGAAGGAAGACTTACTGCTAAAAGCAGATACGAAAAAATTGCAGATCTTTTTGCAGAAAGTTTGTCAACCTTACTTCCTGAAATAGAATTTTCTTCAATTGAACACTTAGAATATGATGTTGAAATCTCAAAGGTTGAATACCCTAAAAATGTAAAGCTTGGAGAAAAGCTGCCTGTAACTGTTGAATTCATCAACAAAAATAATTTTGCATGGTTTACAGACAGGGACTACATATATGTATCTACAGAAGATGGAGAGAACAGTGTTTTTGCTGTAAATGGAGTTTGGGATAGTTTCAGTAAACCTGTAAGTGTTTCTGACAAAACAGTTCTTCCAGGAGAGACTGTTAAGGTTGAGTTTGAAATGCATGCCCTGCTACTTCCTGGTAATCATTCTCAGAAGTTTAATATAATGAAATTGCCAGATAGAGTTTTTTCGGAAAGTGATTTTGAGGTAGCATTTGCCATTGATAAGGGGGATTTAAATCTTGTACAGGTTGTTGGAACTCCAGGAGGTGTGTTGAATGCGAGAGGATGTCCTTCTCCAAATTGTGAACCGATTGCTCAGGTTGTTGAAGGTCAGGTTATGATAATGCTTGAGAGAAGTGTAGGTTGGTACAAGGTCAGATATGAAGGAGAGAAAGAGGGTTGGGTATACGGACCATATATTAAAGAGCTGTAGCTAAGTGTCTTCATCAGTAATACTGAACAACTTAAATGAGCCTCAAAGAGAGGCTGTAATGCACACTGAAGGTCCGCTTCTGGTTTTTGCTGGAGCAGGTTCAGGAAAAACTCGTGTCATTACAAATAGAATTGCGTATCTCATCTCCGAGAAAGGTGTTAAACCAGAGAATATTCTTGCAGTTACATTCACGAAAAAAGCTGCAGAAGAAATGTTAGAAAGAATCCGTTCAATCATGAGTGAAATGAAGATTATGAGGCTGACCGTACCTACGGTGGGAACTTTCCACTCTATCGGAGCACTTATACTCAGGCGAGAAGCTACAAGTGTAGGCCTTTCTACAAACTTTTCCATCTATGACTCTGATGACAGTGAAAATCTCATAAAAGAGATTATGTTTGAGATGAATATAGACGTAAAACAGGTAAAGCCTAAGATTGTTTCTTTCATGATAAGCTCAGCAAAAAATGAACTTCTTAGCCCACAGGATTACCCATATCAACACTCAGGATATATTGAAGATATTGTTGCCCAGGTCTATGAGAAATATGAGTCACTTCTTCGTGGCCAGAATGCAGTTGATTTTGGAGATCTCCTTTCCCTTGTTGTTAAGCTGTTTACAGAAAACCCTGATGTTCTTAAAAAGTATCAGAACCAGTATCAATACATTCTGGTTGATGAGTATCAAGATACTAATAAGGCGCAGTACGAGATGATAAAGATGTTGGCAGGGGAAAGTCAGAATATCTGTGCTGTAGGTGATGATGATCAGGGAATTTATGGTTGGCGAGGTGCTGATATTAAAAATATTCTTTCATTTGAAAAAGACTTTAATAATGTAAAAGTTGTGAAG
>CAZCMQ010000007.1:0-17737 GCA_964500025.1 uncultured Candidatus Saccharibacteria bacterium
TAAGAGGAGACCTGCAGATACTTTTCCAGATGGAATTATTAAGAAAGATGCCTTGTACGAAGAGGAATTTAGGGTGGCCAGAAAGATTGATTATCAACTTCGTTTTTATAGGCTAAACCCAGAGATCTTGGATAAGGTCCCTTCATATTTGGTTGAGGGGATTGTTCGTCTATTTACTGACTATACAGATGGAAGGCTTTGGGACTTCAACCGTTACCTCTTCGAAAATAAGTTGAAAGTTTTGAAAGATAATTTTGAACCAGACCCATTGTACGGGAGGGGATATTTGCTATTCTTAAGGGAATTATTTGAATTCTCTAGGGCAAAACTTGGATAAGCAAAAAAAGGCCTTATACATCTTAGAAAAAATGGAAACCCTGTTTCCAAATGCAACCACGGAACTTGCAAACTGGAAAACACCATTTCAATTCTTAGTCTGCATTATTCTCTCTGCACAGACCACTGACAAGCAGGTGAATAAGATAACAGGTGATTTATTCAAAAAGTTTCCAAACTCAAAAACCTTTTCTCAATCAGAAGTTTCGGATATCGAAGAAATGATTAAATCTGTAAATTTCTTTAGAAACAAAGCAAAACATATTCATCAAATGTCTAGAAGAATTGAAGAAGCGTATGGTGGGGTTGTGCCTGATACAGAAAAAGACCTTGTATCACTTCCAGGAGTTGGAAAGAAAACTGCTAATGTTTTTCTAAATGACCTATACAAAAAGAATGAAGGGGTGGCTGTTGATACCCATGTAGCAAGAGTTGCTCAACGAATGGGACTAACTAAAAACACCAACCCGGATAAGATAGCGAAGGACTTGGAAGATCTATATCCAAAAGAAATATGGTATAAAGTGAACTCAACATTCGTTCTTTACGGTAGATATGTTTGTAAAGCTAGAATGACCAAGTCAGAGTGTATTTTAAAAGAATATTGCAGCTATTGTAAAAACTTATAATCTTATGCCTGGAACTACTGAAATTCATCACCCACTTAATGTCCTGTCTCTTCCTCCGAAAGCTCGGTTTGCGGGTATAACGGATGTTTTAAAGAGAGCGGCAAATTGTGCACAGGAAAGAGAAGACCCGTGGACGCATTGTGTCTTCTTAAATGAAGTGACAAAAGAAATTTTTGACTATATCCCCGATTATGTTTGCTACTTAGATTTGTCTGGCCACATCCCTGGGACACGTGCATATATTGCGCAGCGTGGAGATGAACTTAATGAAGAGTCTGGTGTCGTATGGTGTTTTAATGATTTGGTGGAATATATGGCAGTATTGCAAGGTGAAATTAGCGATGCTTAGTGCTGTATATTTGCAATTTTCGTGCTATAATCTTCATGTTGCGGTAATTAATATTTAAGTATGCCAATGACCTTTTCGCACGGGGTCGGGCCATTTTTTATTATGGCAGTTAAAAAGGAATCAAAAAAAGTTGTTAAGAAAGCAGCTAAAAAGCCTGTCAAAAAGACAGCAAAGAAATCAGTGAAAAAGGAGGTGAAGGTAGCAGTTAAAGAAGCCCCAAAGAAAGTTGTAGCAGAGAATTCAGATTTATACTCAAAGCTTGAAAGTTTCATTTCAGATTCTACAAATCAGTTAAGAACTCTTTCAAAGGGTCAGATTTTAGAAGGTACTGTGGTTGATATCAGGCCAGACATGTTGATTGTTGATGTCGGATATAAATCTGAAGGTATTGTTGCAGGGCGTGAGCTTAAATCAGATGCAGTTGATCTTGAGAAACTGAAAGCAGGGGATACTCTACTTGTTTATGTTGTAAAACCTGAGGATGATGAGGGTCAGCTTATCCTTTCAGTTAGAAGAACTCAGCAGGCAGGTCTTTGGATCAAGCTTGAAGAGGCTAAGAAAAATAATGATGCCGTTGAGGCTATTGTTGTTGAATCTAACAACGGAGGTCTCATTGTAGAGCTTGGTGAAGATGTAAGAGGATTCATTCCTACTTCACAGCTTGATGCTTCTAGAGTTTATACAGATGGAATAAGGAATGTTGGAAAAGATATATCTTCAAAGGTCCAAAAGAAGCTTTCATCATTAATTGGTGAAAAGATTATGACAAAGATCAGTGAATTGGACAGAGAGAAGAACAGAATCATCCTTTCAGAGAAAATGGTTACTCAAGCTACAGATCTTCTTCAGAAAGAAGACACTCTCAAAAAGCTTAAAGAAGGAGATGTTCTTAGCGGCCACATCAGCGGAATTGCACCTTTCGGTGTATTTGTTAATGCTGCAGGTCTTGAAGGACTTGTTCATCTTTCAGAACTTTCATGGGATAAGGTTGAGGATGTCGGAGCGCTATATGCAGTCGGAGATCCTGTAAAAGTTATGGTTATAGGTGTGTCAGATGGTGGGAGAAGAGTTGCCTATAGTCTCAAGAGACTTCAGAAAGATCCATGGGCAGATGCAATTGCTAAATTCCAGGTTGGCGATGTTGTTGAGGGTGAGGTTCAAAGAGTTGTTCCTTACGGTGCATTTGTCAGGATTGGTAACGGTCTAAATGGACTTGTTCATATCTCTGAGATGTCTGATCAGTTGGTAAAAGATCCTTCTGATATCGTAAAAGAGGGCCAGAAATTAAAAGTTAAAATTCTTTCTATCTCTTCAACTGAAAGACACTTGGGTCTAAGCTTGAAGGCTGTTGGAAGTTCTGAGACAGTCAAAAAAGCTAAGAAGCTGAGTAAGAAAGAGCTTAAGGACGCTGTTGATGCTGCTATTGAACAGGAAGTTCCGGCTGAGTAATGTGATATAATTATCATTACTTAAGGTTAGGAATTTTGTGAGAATGGCGGAAAGAAAAGGCAGTGTGCTATCAAAACTTAGTGATAATGCCAGGGTTTCTGTCAGGCTTGCTCAAAGTGTATCAAGGCAGTTGTTTGCGAAAGAGGTGAAGGCTGTTCACCTCTTTCTTGGTATTTTGTTAAATAGGAATTCTCTCGCGGCTAGGACTTTGCAATCAATGGATGTTGATGTGAATGCAACAGTTCGCAGTATTATCGGTGAGCGACCAATTTCAATAGAGATTGGTTCTGTCCAGGTAGAGGTAAGCCTTTCTAAAGAGGCAAAGGGTATTCTTAGAGAAGCTTATGTTATTGCCAATAAAATGGCTCATGTTTACGTAGGTACAGAGCATATCCTTCTAGCACTTCTTTCTAAAAAAGATCTTCAAATAACTAAGGATCTGGAAAAACAAGGGCTTGATTATGGATATTTTGAAGAAGAGCTGCTTAATTTTGCTACATATCCAGCCGGTATTCTCGCTAAACCTCAAGGAAAAGGAGATGGCCAAAATGAACAGTCAGCATTGAGTGCATTTGGAGTAGATCTTGTACAGATGGCAAAGGATGGGAAGCTTGATCCGATTGTTGGAAGGGAAGAGGAAATTGAGAAGATGATAAATATCCTAAGCCGAAGGAAGAAAAACAATCCGGTTATTGTCGGTGAAGCAGGTGTTGGAAAAACTGCGCTAGTAGAGGCTTTGGCTCAGAGAGTTGCCAGTGGGAATGTTCCTGGGTCTCTTAAAGATTCCAAAATTATTTCACTTGATCTCCCTTCAATAACTGCAGGAAGTAGGATGAGAGGAGATGTTGAAGAGAAAATGATGGCTGTAATACGGGAAGTTTCTACATCTCCTAATACAATTCTTTTCATTGATGAGATTCATACTGTGTTGAATTCTGGAATTCCTGGAATGCCTTCAGATATGGTTGCGGTATTGAAACCGGCCCTAATTAAAGATGAGTTTAGGGTAATTGGAGCGACTACAACTTCTGAATACACTGCGTATTTTGAACAGGACAATGCTTTGGCAAGAAGGTTTCAACCAGTACACATTGAAGAGACCTCTGTTCCTGAAACACTGAAAATATTAAATAGAATGAAGTCTGTTTTGGAAGCTCATCACAATGTTGTAATTAATAAGGAGGCTCTTGAACAAGCGGTTAAACTATCCGACAGATATGTGAGTGATAGGTACCTGCCTGACAAGGCAATCGACCTTTTAGATGAAGCTGCAGCTTCTAAAAAGCTGGAGATTGAAGGCGAGTATTCTGAAATTTCAGAAATGAGTTCAGAGATTGCTCAGGTGAAAATCAGAAAAGAAAATCTGATTAAAGAGGGTGATATGAAGGGTGCACAGAAGTTAAGGGAGAAGGAGAAGAAGCTTTCATCTGATATAAAGAAGGCTGAGAAGAAGAAGGATAGCGCAAGTAAAAGTGAGAAGTATGAAGTGGATATTGAAGCAGTAAAAACTGTTATTTCCAAATGGACAGGAATTCCTGTTACCACTTTAGGAAGCGATGAGAGATCTTCCCTTTTGAATCTAGACAAGATATTGAAACGAAGGGTTGTCGGGCAGGAAGAGGCCGTTGATTCTGTCGCTTCGGCGATAAAGAGGGCTAGAACTGGAATTGCAGATGCAGATAGGCCTTGGGCATCATTCTTATTTTTAGGACCTACTGGTGTTGGGAAAACTGAGCTTGCAAGATCTCTAACCAAAGAGCTTTTTGGTGATGAGGATAGGCTTATTCAAATTGATATGAGTGAAATGATGGAGATGCATAGCATTTCTAAGCTTATCGGATCTCCTCCGGGATACGTTGGATATCGTGAAGGAGGCCAATTAACAGAGCGGGTTCGTCAGCAACCTCACAGCGTTATTCTTTTTGACGAAATTGAGAAGGCTCATCCCGATGTTTTGAATGTCTTGCTTCAGATTTTGGAGTACGGACACCTAACTGATGGAAAGGGAAGAAAGGTTAATTTCAAAAATACTGTAGTAATCCTTACTTCAAACATTGGTGCGGAAGAGATACGAAAGAATCGTATTCTTGGCTTTGTTGCGGATAAGGTGGAGGGTGAGGAAGAGAGGTCCGATAGGGAGATAGAGATGGCCTATGAGACTATGAAAGAGGAGTTGGATAGGAAGTTAAAAGAAACTCTAAGGCCTGAATTAAAAAACAGGCTGGATGATATTGTAATATTCAGGTCGTTAACAAGAAGAGACGCTAGGAAGATTGTTGATCTTCTTGTGAAGGATTTGAACAGCAGGATTAAAGAGCAAGGATTGAAGATTTTGATAGATAAAGAAGTGCGTGACTATGTTGTTTCAAAAGGGTTTAGCGAGGAGTATGGTGCAAGACCTTTGAGAAGGTCGTTGCAGGACAGTGTAGAAAACCTCCTGGCTAACTATCTTCTGGAAAAAGGTTCTGGTGGAGCTACCGAGCTTCATTTGGGTGTCAAAGATGGTGAGCTTGTAGCTGTAAAGAGTGTATAATCAACTATGAAATACGCGTGTAGTAATTGTGGTGCGGAATTCCTTGCCTGGGAAGGAAGGTGTTCTGTTTGTGGTGAATGGGAGTCTCTTGTAGAGATTAAGGGGGAAGAAAAGGTTGGTTCTTCTGCTCCTGTTCCTGCTTTGTCTACGCCTCTTGCTAAATTAAAAGAGGATTCTGCAGGTAAAAGATTTTCAACTGGATTTGAGGAATTTGACAGGGTTTTGGGTGGGGGGATTGTTGCCGGTGGTGTTGTTTTAGTGGCAGGTGAGCCAGGGATTGGTAAATCTACGCTTCTTTTGCAGGTGGCAGCCAACTTGGCTAAGAAGCAAAAGATTTTGTATGTGTGTGGTGAGGAGTCGGCCTCTCAATTATATACGCGTTTGAAACGAGTATCAGATTTGAAGCACCTTGCCGGTATTTCCAAAAACCTTATTGTAACGGAAGATATAAATGTAGAGAATGTTGCGCAGTTAATCAAGGAAGAGGACTTCTCGCTGGTTATTGTGGATTCTGTACAATCAATGGTTTCTTCTTCCTCTAGAAGCTACGCTGGAAGTATAGGGCAGGTACGGGTTTCAGGATCTGTCCTTACAAGGGCTGCTAAGGTCGCTCAAACTGCAATGATTTTGGTTGGGCAGATAAATAAGGATGGGAATATCGCTGGCCCAAAGGTTTTAGAGCATATCGTTGATGTTGTAGTTTCATTTGAGGGTGGCGAATATAATGCATTTAGAGTCGTTAGAGGGGTGAAAAATAGGTTTGGAGCTACAAATGAGATAGGGGTTTTCGAAATGCTTGGAAGTGGTTTGTCTGAGCTTGGGAATCCTTCTCAAGCTTTTCTTGAAGGCTCTGTTAGTGGTCCAGGAAGTGCAATTGGTGCTGTTTTGAAAGGTAGTCGGGTTGTTTTTGTTGAGGTGCAGGCTCTAGTTGTTGACAGGGGTGCTGATATCGGACCTCTAAGAAGGGTTGCAAATGGTATTAAAAAGCCAAGGCTTGATATGTTATGTGCGGTTCTTTCTAAAAGAGGTGGTGTTTATTTGGGTGATAAAGATGTGTTTGTGAATGTTGTAGGTGGAATTACTGTTGATGATCCCGCTCTAGATTTGGCGGTTTGTGCTGCGATTAAGGCTGCAGTGGAGGATAAGGTTTTGTCTAAAGATGTGTTGTATTGGGGCGAAGTTGGCCTTACTGGAGAGATTAGGGGTGGGTTTACTGGGGATTCCGTATTGAAAGAGGCTGCTAGGGTAGGATATAAGAATATTGTTTCCGCTGATTCTAAAAAGGCCTCCAAAATCTCAACTAAGTCGATTAAGAGTGTTAAAGAGCTGTAATTTTTATTTTGCTGCCTTATATCCACAGCTTCCGTAACATATTTCTGCAGTTCGACTTTTCGTAACACTGGGCAGGAGCAAGAAGTGTTCTTGGTGTGTATTGCCTGTTTGAGTAGGGTTTGTTAGTATGGTGGGGTTGAGTGTTCAATGTGGATATTGATTATGGGTTGACAGGCGGATTTGGTATGGGGTATAATTACGCATTAGTTCTTTGAAGGGGTGTGGATATCAGGAGTTTTTCCCTTTGTCTGGGGTGAAAAACATTGCTGGGCAAAAGGAAAAGTTCCTGTTTCCACTAAATATACGCAGTCCTTTTCTCCCAGGGTTTGGTTATGGAGTCCCCATTTACTGGGCCCTCGGAAAAGAGGATTGAGTTAGCAAGGAATTGCACTCCGATTCATTTGTATTTCTTGTACAAATAAATCGGGGTCGGTCGGGGCAGTACCGATCCCACTCTTTCAATATATTTTTCAGTTTGACATATTTCATGCCGTTTTCTATACTGCAGTTGTACATTGAAGAAATTCCGAAAGATTTTCGCATTTTTTAATTATTTTCCTTATTAATCATGGGTTTAAGTATCAAAGAATTAGAGCAACAAACAATTGCTGAACTTCGCAGTTTAGCAAAGAAATTAAATATGAAAGATTTCATGGAGCTTCCTAAAAGAGAGCTTATGATTGAAATTCTTAAGGTTTCCAGCGAAAAAGATGGTTATATCTTTGTTGAAGGAATACTTGAGATTATGAATGATAATTCTCATGGAGTTCTAAGAACTGATGGTGTTCTACCAAGTGATAATGATGTTTATATTTCAGGTTCACAGATCAAAAAGTTCAGCCTTAGAAACGGTGATGTTGTTTCTGGTCCAGCCAGACTTCCAAGAGACAAAGAGAAATACCTAAGTCTTTTGAGGGTTGACACTGTTTACGGAAAACCTGCAGTAAAAGCAGCTTCAAGGCCATTTTTCCATAGACTTACCCCAATCTTCCCTAATAAGCAGATTAAACTAGAGACTGACTCTGATGTTGTTTCAACAAGAATGATTGATCTTTTGGCGCCAATTGGTTTTGGTCAGAGAGCAATGGTTGTTGCACAGCCTAAAACTGGTAAAACCTGGTTAATGAAAGAAATTGCAGATGGAATTGCTAAAAATCACCCTGATGCCAAACTTATGGTTGTGCTAGTTGGTGAAAGACCTGAAGAGGTTACAGATATGCAAAGAAGTGTTAAAGGTGAGGTCTTTGCTTCAAACTTTGATGAAATGCCAGAGCATAACTGCAGAGTTGCAGAAATGGCTTTAGAAAAGGCAAAGAGAATGGTTGAGTGGGGTGAGGATGTTGTTATTTTGATGGATAGCATCACAAGACTTGCACGTGCATACAATATTACAATGCCAACATCTGGTAAGACACTTTCTGGTGGTTTTGATCCTGTTGCGCTTTTCCCACCAAAGAGGTTCTTTGGTGCTGCTAGAAACTTTGAGCAGGGTGGTAGTCTAACTATTATTGCTACAGCTCTTGTTGATACAGGTTCTAGAATGGATGACCTTGTTTACGAGGAGTTCAAAGGTACTGGAAACATGGAATTGCACTTGGATAGAAAGCTTGCAAACAGAAGGATTTACCCTGCAATTGATGTTACATCTTCAGGTACTAGAAATGAGGATCAGCTTCTAAGTAAGGAAGTTTTGAATCAGTCATGGAGAATTAGAAGAATGATTGAGGTTCTCGATGGTAATGAGAATCCTGCAGAGGTTCTTGTTGCAAGAATGAAGAAGACAAAATCAAACGAGGAGTTCCTTGCAACTCTTCACGAGGCGTAAGTTTCGTAAAATTTCAAACAGTGAGGTCGTAAAAAGAAGCGACGGCGAGAGATGAAGTGGGGGAACAGTAGATTTTGCGTGTAACAAGTACACAATCTATTGTCTTCATCTCTACGCCGTTTGTAGTGTGGGTAGGACTCGAACCTACAGCCTTTGCCTTCGAAAAACCGGCAATGCTCTATCCCATTGAGCTACCACACTTAGGTGCACGTAAGTGGATTCGAACCACTGACTCTTCCCTTATCAAGGGAATGCTCTTCCACTGAGCTATACGTGCGCCTGCGTTAAAACGACAAATTATAGCACTGGCCCATATTTTTATCAAGCAGTTAGCCATTTGGTCTTGGATTTCTGCTATAATATTTATCCGATTATGAAAAACAACGATGATGAGTCGTTACAAAGCGTATCTGGATTGAGTTTTAGGGACCTGGCAGAGGCTCTTGATGAAAAGGAGTCAAGTGAGTCCTATCTTCCCTTTTTCTCATCTAATGAGTCTGAGATAAAGAGCAAGTTCCAACTTTTTCTATATAAAATCTTCAAGAGAATGCAGTATAGTTCCAGTACATCTGCATCCCTTTTCCTCCTTGATCTTATTGTTTACATGGCTGAAAGGACCCGTGTTATCTTCGTTCTTTTCGGTGTGGCTGCAGAGGTTTCCTCTGTTTATACAGATAGATTAAAAAGATTCTTAATCAGGAACATGTTTTGGGGAAGAGGAGGGTTATTCAGGTTGTTTGTTCAGTTTGCATCTGTTTTTGTAATGATAACTCTTCTATTCTCAATGGCTTACAGAGCAGAGCCAATCCGTGCTCAGTATGACTTTTCAAACGCGGAGAAGAATACTAAAGGCGATGTGATTGCACTTAAAGGTTCTACAACAACCCAAAAGCCTAGTGACAGGCCGAGAGAGGGAAGTACCACATATATTGTAAAGGTTGGAGATACGATTGGAGGAATTGCGCAGTTACATGGATTAAATCAGGATACTATTTTGTGGGCAAATAATCTAACTGAAGGCTCTTTCATTCGGCCAGGTCAGGAGTTAAGTATTCCTCCGGGAAATGGTGTTCTTGTAACGGTTAAGAGTGGTGACACTTTTTCTTCTCTTGCTCGAACATATAATTCTACCGAGCAGGCTATTCTTGACAATAATGCGTATGCACTTCTTTTAACAGAATCTGTTTTGGAAGTTGGTACTAGACTGTTTATTCCTGATGGAAAGCCACCTGCACCAGTAGTGCCTGCAACTCCTATCTATTCAGGAGTGGTTGCGTCAAGACCTACTGTACAAAGTTCGGTTCCCTCCGGTTCAAGATTTCTTGGATGGCCTGTTGCTGGTGGAGCAGGTAGGGTGATTGGAGCGTTCACCGGGTCATACCTTCCTTTACATAATGGAGTAGATATTGGTGCTGTAGCAGGTATGCCAAATCTTGTTGCTGCTGCTGGCGGTACTGTTTCTTATGCGGGATGTTTTACCGGTAATAGCGGTGGTATCTGTTATCCTCAGGGTTCAGGACGTGCTTTTGGAAATTATAATCTTGGATGGACAGTCAGAATTGATCACGGTAATGGATACGAAACTGTTTATGCACACATGGATACAATCACTGTTAGAAGAGGAGAGACTGTGAGCGCAGGACAGGTAATTGGTCGAATGGGGCAAAGCGGTAGAGCTTATGGTATTCACGTCCACTTCATGTTGGTAAGGGCAGGAACATGGGCCGCTTACAATCCACTTGCATTCATGCGTTAGTTTCAATCTTGTTTGGTGTATAATACTCTCAAGCTGGGCTCATAGTTCAGTCTGGTAGAACGTCGCATTCGCATTGCGAAGGTCGCCGGTTCGACCCCGGCTGAGTCCAGATAATTTGAGCGTTTTATGTATGGCTTTTACAACAGCAAATAGCTTCTCTTCAGATGAAGCACAGGGAAGTATTTCTGAAAGACTAGAAGCATTAGGTGTAACTCCTAGAAGGATTGTGCTTGTTCCTGGTTATCTGCTTAATAGATGGAACGACTTTGCAGACGTGTATCACGAACCAGAACCGACTCACAGGATGGAGATAGTGGCTGTCAATACAGGCGTCAGTATCAATTATTATGATAAGGGACGGTTATATGAGGGTAGAGTGGATTATATTGTATTCGCTCCTAACTTTATTGAAGCAGTTGAAAATAGAACTATTATTTTTGATGATGCTCAAGATGGTGACTAATAGCTTTTTTGAAGATTTCTTTTAAGGTATAATCCTGTAATTATTTAAATCCCTTTTCGTATGGATAGGAGGATGATAAAAGAACGTTCGATTGCAGAAGCGAATGACAGACTTAGGCCATATGGTGTTGAGGTTGGGAGTAACCTTGCTGTTTCTCTACTAGTTCTATTCAATTGGTCTGAAGGTAATGAAGTATTAGATCAGATTTTGTCCAGTCTCTCCCAGGCAGAAATACAAGATGCATTCTATGAGGTTGTAGTATTGGGTTGTAGTGGGGAAAAGATAATGCTTGGTAACTCTGAACTGGAACCATTTCAAAATTCTGGTCCAGATTACAAGGTAAGTCTTGCTGACTTTCAACAAGCTGTAGGTATTGGGACTGCTAGTGTTGTTTGACGTTACTTAGGGGCCTGTAGCTCAGTTGGCTAGAGCACTTCTATGGCATAGAAGGGGTCATGGGTTCGACTCCCATCAGGTCCACCAAGATTGTACAAACTGGATATTATATTGTTATACTAAATAATGAATCTTTTAGACGGATTTAAAGAGCATAGTAAGATTCTGCTTTTGGGTTTAGGTGTCGTTGTTGTAATTGTGATAATGACTGCTTTCTCTGCGAGCGGACTAGGCAACAAAGGAAATAATAATATGGGTAATGTTGGAAACAATTCGGGTGCTCCCGCAATGACTCTTGAAAGTGGAGTTGATTATTCCGCTGTTATCAAAACCAATTTAGGCGATATCACTGTAGATCTGTATGAGGTTGAGACTCCTGTAACCGTGAATAGTTTTGTTTCATTAGCGCAGAGAGGTTTCTACAATGGAGTTATCTTCCACAGAGTAATCAGTAATTTCATGATTCAAGGAGGTGATCCTACTGGAACGGGTAGTGGAGGTCCAGGCTATCAATTTGCAGATGAAATTAAATCAAATCTCACCTTTGAGCCTTTCGTTTTGGCTATGGCAAATGCCGGCCCTGGTACTAACGGTTCCCAGTTTTTTATCACATCTCGAAACTCACAGACCTCGTACCTTAATGGAAAACATACTATCTTTGGTAAGGTTACTGGAGGTTTTGATGTAGTAGATGCAATTGAGAGTGTTGATACTGATATGGCGGATAGACCTGTAAATAATGTGACAATTTCAACTGTTGAGATTGTAAAGAAGTAATTTAATCTCGATTTCATCTCTATGCTTTAGCATTGAGGTATGAGCGAAATTGAGAAAGTACTCCCCAAATTAAAAAAGTTTGCTCCAGTGATCTTGCTTCTTATTGCTGGTGGAATTTTGTTCCTTCGGCTTAAAGGGTTTCCTGTTTTTGATTCGACAGGTGATCAGGCGCCTGTCGCAAAAGAGAAGAATATTTTTGGGGTAACACAGAATGGTAATGAGAAAGAGTGTTCTGTTTTTGTTGATGTTGGAGGTGCTGTTATAAAACCCGGTGTTTATTGCTTACCTGAAGGTGATCGCGTAGTTGATGCTATAAATATGGCTGGCGGCTTTATTGATGGAGCTTATGCCATTAAGTATGTTTCGCGTTATCTCAACATGGCCCTTCCTTTAAAGGAGAATCAGAAGGTATATATTCCTTACCAGAATGATCTTTCTTGTACAGTTATTCCTTTTGCTTTGGAGGCAAAGATTGAAAGGGAAGTTTTGGACAATATTAATAATGGTTCTAAGAATGATAATCTTGAAATTGATTCTGAAGAGGAAGGTAGCGGTGCGTGTGTAAATATAAACACTGCATCTAAGTCACGCTTGATGGAGATCTCTGGTGTGGGAGAGAGTATGTCGCAAAGGATTATGGATGGACGTCCGTATAAAGTTGTTGAAGATTTGAAAAATGTAAGTGGGATAGGAGAAGCGACCTTTGAAAAATTTAAACCTCATATCTGTCTATGAGGTTTGTTAGTAAAGTCTTAGGAAAGATATTTTCATTTTTGCACATTCTCTTTGTAAGAATTTTTTCGGACTTTCCTCTGCTTCTTTTGCTCTTTACAATTTTGGTTCTTATTTTCTTTAGGAATAGTGGTCAAGAGGTGGTGAAAAATCTTAAAGAAGTCTCTATGGGTTTCGGAATATTGAGTTTCATCATCCTAGTAATAATTATATCGGCTCAGAGCGGCCTAGAGAGCGATGCAAAGGGGCGCTTAGAAGGTGTCGAACCAGTTTCACATTTTAAAGAATGGCTTTTAAAAGTGTTTATGGTGACTCTTTTGCTTTCTTTACAATTATTCTTTTGTATCAGTCTGCTGTCTAAAAGCAGGAGAATTGATTCTTTGAAAGAGGATTCTGCGGCTCGTTTCACAGATAGGGTGATTGAAATTGAGGTTCTAGTTAATGATGAGCCTGTTGAGTACTTTGAAAACTATCTCTCAAAGGGTGTCATTCTACAGGATGAAGAATTTCATATCCAGTTTAGACTACCGAAAAGTTCTCACGTAAGGATTGGGGATGTTTGTGTCTTAAAAGGCCGCCTTTACAGGCCTGACCCGTTTGATGGATTTGATTATCCCGCATATCTTCAGTCAAAAGGTATCTATAGATTAATGAGAGTGAGTCAGTTTAAATGTGAGAAGGGTGAGTATGGATCTTCTTTTTTCAAATTTAAAGTCTCATTATTAAAATTTAAAGGTGAGCTCATAGATGAATTGGAAAGGAATCTCCCAGAACCTCAAGCTTCGCTTTTAGCAGGGATAATTTTCGGGCAAAAAAGAGTCTTTTCTCCAAGCTTTGATAGTGCGGTTAAAAATGTTGGTGTTTCTCATGTTGTCGCTGCTTCTGGTTACAACATATCCTTTGTTGCAGGTATTTCAGCGCGGTTGTTTGGGTTTCTTACAAGGAGAAAAAGGGCTTTTATGGATATACTTCTTGTATTAATCTACTGTGTTTTATCTGGTCTGTCACCATCGATTCTAAGGGCTGGGTTGATGTATTCCCTTTCAGGTGTATTTGTAATGTTGGGAGTGCATATCCCGGTTGTGAATATTCTTTTTATGACTCTAGCAATCTTCTTACTTTTTGATCCATCCATTATCGTTGATATAGGATTTCAGCTATCTTTCGCTTCAACAGTGGCTTTAATGTATATCGCACCAATGTTAGAAAAACTTTTCAGGAAGTTGGGCTTAAAATCACTTGGGAAAAGTGTTTTTCTGCCGACTCTTGCGTGTACTTTGGGAACATTGCCAATAACAATTTATACATTTAAAACTATTCCTCTGTTTTCTGTCCTTGTTAATACAATAGTTTTACCATTTATTGATACCTCGTTGATACTTGGCGTCTTGGCTCTTGTTTTTTCCAACATTGCACCTATTTTTAGTAAATTGGCATTCTTGGCCGTATGGGTCCAACTGAAATTCTTTGAAATAGTTGTCCAGTTTTTTGGATCTATTTCGTGGTCTATGATTAATTTAAAGGGGCATTTCTAGTATGTTAAGCGAAGTGCTTGTGCGTATGCTAATTTGTTTAATTGTTTGTCTGGCATTTTATGAAGCATATCCGTTTCGTCCTAGGGTAATATTTCTGGATGTTGGGCAAGGTGATTCTGCATTAATACTTCCAGAGAAAGATTACCAAATTTTAATTGATGGGGGTCCGGGAAGTCAGTTATTTGAATCTTTGGGTAGATATATTCCTGTTTGGGATAGAAAGATTGAGTTGGTTGTGTTGACTCATCCTCATGCAGATCACATGAATGGGTTGGTTGAATTTGCTCAACGCTATGAAATTGAGCGGCTATTATATAATCCGGTTTGCAATTTCTCGCTTCCGCCGAATCTGGACAAGGGTGTTATAGTAAGGGGTTTATCTGACGGCCCTGGCAGAGAAGGCGCCTGGGTGCTTAATATTCTTAACCCTTCCTTTAATAGTATGGACTCAGACTCTTGTGATGCTTCGCCCAATATTAATAACGCATCGGTAGTTCTAAGGTTTGATTATGAACAGAAAAGCTTTCTGTTTATGGGAGATGCCGAGAAAGAACTCGAATCTAAGCTTTTAAATAACCCTCTAATTTTAAATATTGATTATTTAAAGGCTGGGCATCATTGTTCTAAAACCTCAACCAGTGAAAAATTCCTTGATCTTGTTAATCCTGAATTTGCTATTTGTAGTGTGGGAGAGGGTAATATGTATGGACATCCAAGCCCTGAAACAATTCAAAAGTTTCAAGATAGGGGGATTAAATATCTATTAACTTCCAAGGAAGGGGATATAATTGTTAATTTATAACTGCATGTACTATATAATGTATGAATATGCTGGAATACATTAAAACACTTCTTAAATTCTGGGAATATAGGAGAGGCCCTTACACGAAAAGATTGATAGGTCATATAAAAAAGATCTATGGCGATAAACCGGTGTATCTTTTGGGAAATGCAAGGAGTGCAGAATATCTTTTTCTGAAATCTCTTAACCTTCCTAAAGACTCAAATGTCATTATCCAGTCGTTTACCTGTAATGCCGTTCCTAATCCCGTGCTTTGGTTGGATTTAGAGATTAGATATGTAGACATAGACCGTGAAAATTTCAACGCAAGCATTGAGGATGTGATAAAGAGATCGGATGAGAAAACAAAGGTCATCATTCTTCAGCATACTTTTGGGATAGAAGGAAATACCGATGAAATCTTAAAGTTTGCTAAGGCAAACGATATATATGTATTGGAAGACTGTGCTCACTCGCTTGGTAATGCTTCACTTGGAGGCAAATCAGATGCTGCAATTATTAGTTTTGGCATAGAAAAAGTTTTGCAGACTCGCGTAGGGGGTGCTCTTATACTTAATAATAGTAAACTGATCAAAGCATTTGAATCAGAATACGCAAAAATTCCAGTGATGGGGTTTCTAGAAACTTTTGTATGGTTGCTTAACCCCTTGTTCTGGAGGATTTTAAGGTTCTTGGGAGCACTCCAATTCCCGAGTGCTAAATTTCTGAGAAGAATAAAGCTTTTAAATATGGGGTTTGAGGATCCTGAATTACTTGGCAGAAAGCCAAAAAACTATCCTAGGAAGCTTTCAAATGCGCTTGCATCTGTAGCAGCTGCGAGTATGGAAACCCTTTCTCAGAATATTTCTAATAGAAAAGAAGTCGTTGGTATGTACGAAAAGTATCTAGGTCAAAGATATGGTGAAGTTGCTCTTGTTAGATATCCATATGTTGTTAAAGATCTAATTACTGCTAATGAAATTGAAAAAGCCTTAGGTAAGAAGGGGTATAGAATTGGTGATTGGTATCGTCCAGTTATCTATCCTTCTTCTACTAATATCGCTAGTATGAAATATGTGCTGGGAAGTTGTCCGATTGCAGAAGATGTTTCAAAGAGGATCGTTAACCTTCCAACCGGTGCAGGAATTACAAGGGCAGATGTTGAGATGATATGTAATGTTGTTTTAAATAGTAATAAGTAATTTTCATGATTAGTATTTTAGAAGTTTCATCAGAAAAAGTTTGGAAGGTGTTTGTAGAGTCTTCGGAATACTGCCCATTTCAGCAGAGCTGGCAGTGGGGAGAGTTTCAACGGGCTTTGGGAAAGACAATTTATAGGTGGGGAATATATGAAAATGATGATTTGGTTGGTATATGTTTGGGAGTTGTTGAAAGATCCAAGTTTGGAGAGATTATTTACTGCCCTAGAGGACCTGTTATTGAGTGGGGGAGGGTTTCACATGTCAAAGGGGTTTTAAAAGAGTTGATTAAATATGTAAATGATGTTTGTTCACCAATCTTTATTCGACTTGATCCTTCGGTCGTTGATGCCACTGGGGAATTATTAGAAACATTTAGAGCAGTTGGGTTTCACGATTCTATTGGCCTTTGGCAAGTAAATAGGGCTTGGATTTTGGAAATTAAGGAGAAGAGTGATGAAGAAATTTTAAGAGACATGCGAAAGAACACAAGGTATTATCTTAGAAAAGCAATGAAAAGTGGAATTGAGGTTGAAGTTTCTGAAAATATTGATCAAGTTGAGAAGTTGGGAGAGATGTTGGGTCGGATGTCGTCGATTAAAAAATTTGCTCCAATGTCCACTGAGTACTTAAAAAAGCAGTTTGAGATTCTGGGAGGGAATGATGGATTTTTGAAAATGTATCTTGCAAAGAAAAATGGTGAGGTAATTGCAGGGGCAATTATTTCTTTCTGGGGTAATGAGGCCTCTTACTTACATGGTGCTTCGGAAGGACTGGGAGATTCTCAAGCTCCATACCTTTTACAGTGGGAAGCGATTAGAGATGCAAGAGATTCTGGTATTGAAAGGTATAACTTCTGGGGGGTAATAGAGGATGAGGATTATCATCCTGGTCATCCAGGTTTCGGATACAGTAATTTCAAACGAGGGTTTGGAGGAGGGGTTGAGGAATATGTCGGAGGGAAGGATTTTGTTTACAAACCGTTTCCTTATTTGTTATTTAGGACGCAGGAAAAGATCCGAGCTTTGATGTATAAGGGTAATTGAAAAAAGCTCTATTTGGGTGTAAAATCCAATCTATCGCTGTTTAAAAATTTGCCTATTGTTTTAACGAAAGAGGAGTAAGGTTTTGGAAGATTAAGCGAGTTGAGATCTTGGTGTGAGCTCAATATCAAAAGAAACCCTAACGCGCTTTCTAGATAGCGAACCGAAGAAAGTCCAAGCGACAAGTAGGAGTCTAATGGTTAGCGACCATGCAAGAAACAGCTAAGAGTCTTAATATTTCTATATTAAGTGAAGTAGGGTGGCACCACGAGTTTAAACCTCGTCCCTAAATCGCAGGTACTTTGCGGTTTATGGATGGGGTTTTTTGTTATATAATAGCCGTTGAAATGTACCCGTAGCTCAATTGGATAGAGCAGCTGCCTTCTAAGCAGCAGGTTGGTGGTTCGATTCCGCCCGGGTACGCCACTATAACAATTCCCCGTCCGGCAACGTATAATGTACCTGTAGCTCAATTGGATAGAGCATTGGTTTGCGGAACCAAAGGTTGTCGGTTCGATTCCGGCCAGGTACGCCATAATGCGCCCGCCAGTGTCGTAATAAACCTCTTCGCCGTGTAACATGCTTTGGTTGCCGCAGAGCAG
>CAZCMQ010000008.1:0-13790 GCA_964500025.1 uncultured Candidatus Saccharibacteria bacterium
GTGCTATTGAAGAGGAGCTTCTCAGAAGAGGACTCCCGTACAAACTTGTTGGGGGGTTTCGATTCTACGAAAGAAAAGAAATCAAAGATATTATCAGCTACCTTCGCTTCACTCATAACATTAAAGATGATTTGAGTTTGAATAGGATTATAAATGTGCCTGCAAGAAAAGCAGGACCCAAAGCTGTTGCGACTTTATTTTCTCTTGCAAGACAGAACAGTATGTCTGCTGGGCAACTTCTTGTTGCGAAGTATGTTGGTGATAACGAATGGATTGATCTTCCAGAATCTATAACTCAAGATATGGTAGAAAAATCAAAAGAGATTGAGGGCATTAGTAAGTATTTGTGGTTGTCAGATCTCTTCGGAGAGTTGTACTGTAAAACTTCCCAAATGAACGTTTTAGAAGCGGTAAGGTACATAATTGATAGAGTGAATTATGAAAATTACATCGATGATGGCACAGAAGAAGCACAATCACGACTTGAAAACCTGGAAGAGCTTAAAAATGTAGCCTCAAGTTATGTTGTAAAGTCACCTGAAAGTTCAACTGCGCTTTTCTTGCAGGAGATAACCTTGATTGAACAGGAGCAGGATAAGAATGTTGATGAAGGAGGGAATGCGGTAACCCTTATGACTCTTCACTCTTCCAAGGGATTGGAATTTCCAAATGTGTTTATGGTTGGAATGGAGGAGGGTATACTGCCTCACTCTCGTTCATTTGTTGAAGAGAGAGAGATGGAAGAGGAAAGAAGACTTTGTTATGTCGGAATCACGCGAGCACGAGAGAGGTTATGGATGACGTTTGCGGAGGGGAGAAATACGATAGGAGGTTTTGCGCAGCAAATCCCTTCAAGATTTTTGACTGAAATCCCGGAAGAGTTGTGCGAATATTATAGCTGGAACGCTTAAAAAGTCTAAGCTTATCTACCGCACTTCTGCTTAATAATCTGGTAGTGGTCAGGATGTTTCTCTTTGAATGATACGATTGATCCCGAAGAGTTTGTTTTTTCATGAGGGCCCCACTGCCATTGCTGACATCGGTCATACATTCTGGAAACGATTTTGATCTGCTCCTGTCCGTCAAATATTTTAGCAAGATTACCTCCGTTACTTAAAAATGTGGACTTTAGGAATTGGAAAAGGCCAAAGTAGGTATTTCTGGTTACTTTTCCTGAATTACACCACGTCTCAGCCCTCATAATATATTTCATCCATTTATTCTTTGTAGGATCTTTTGAAAGAGGAGCGTATTCGTCAATAACACTGTCCCAGTGAGCACAATCCTGTATCCCTACCGCTGCAACACCTACGTTTATAATCTTTTGAACAGGGGTTTTAATCAATTTAGTCTCTACAACCTCAGATTTTTTAGCCTTCCCATCTTCATAAATGACACGAATTGTTTTTTCAGCTACTCCTAAAACACCTTCCTGGGCAACCTCAATTTGACCGTATGCGACATTGTTGCTTTCAACCTGCACAGTTTCAAAAGGTACGGTTTCGGCCTTTACCATGAGTTCAATGTCCACTTTTACTATCTGCAGGACTGTACCATCAACAACAACTTCAAGGTCCTCTGGAAGGACAATATCATGATAGCTGATCTGCATATCTGCCTCCTTCAAAACATCCTCAACTTTTGTTGAATATACTAAGTGACTGGTTGATCCTTCCGCTGTTTTAATAGTAACAACTTTTGGAGCCAGCTTCTCTTTTGTGCCCGCAATCTCTTTAGGATATACAAGAGACATAATTGACGAAGTATCCTCTTCTTGCGAGGTTGAAGCATGTGAGAAAGTAATCCCCCAGTCAACTAAAAGCATGCAAAGCACTACAAGGGGAATTGTAATCAGAATATTTCTGATTCTTTTTAAATTTTTCAACCTTTTATGGCGTCTGCTCGCACGGAGCAAATCATTCATTAGGTTGGACCTTAACTTATTCCTGTAAGGTATATAGTACCAAAAATAAGCTGAAATTACATACCTTAAACAAGACGGGTCAGTCTATCAGATAATTGACAGAAATGCACCTCTAAACTAACATTGATTAATGAATCTTTTAAAGTCATTTCCTAAAAGTTTAATATTTGCACTAATCTTGATAGGAAGCTCGCTTTTCCTTTCCGGATGTACACTTGTTCAAGAGGATCTCACTTCTTATGCGTCATTGGTAAGGGAGGGTGACCAAATGTATGAGCAGAGAGAGTATGCAAAAGCTTTGAAGTCGTATTCGGAAGCTGCAGATCTCGCCCCAAGTCAATCTGACGCATTTTTTGGAATAGTAAAAATTCTTGTAGACAAAGGACAGCTTGGGGAGGCCTCAGAGATTATTGAACAGTCAGCAGGAAAAATCAGCTCTCAAGACAAGGCTAAGCTCCATGAGACACTCGGACAAGCATATTTGAAAATAAATGATTTAGTAAATGCTGAAAAGCAATATCTTTCGGCAAACAATACAGATAAAAATAACAGTAGTGTGAAAGTTGGACTTGCCCAGGTCTATATAAAAAGTGGGAAGTTAGATAAAGCTGGATCATATTTAGATATTGGACAGGGGGAGGATGATTACTCAAAAGCAGCGATTATCAAAGCCTTCTTAAAATTGGACAATATTGGGGCTGCTAAAAGTGAGATTTCAAACTTAGACTCAAGCTCCGTCTCAGAAGAAATGAACGAAATTTTTGAATCCTTCCTATCCGCTTTAAACAAAGCAGGATCAGATAAGTTGTATAACGGAGCTCTTTTGGCAAGAGAATATATAAATGCAGGATATCCTTACCTTGCAATTAAAATTCTTGATCCTCACAAAGAAGAAATGAGTGAATATGCTGATGGTCTCTACTTTTTAGGAAGGGCGTACTATGACTACGGCCAGTACGGGAGTGCGATAAAAACGCTGCAGGAAGCGACATCCTTTGGTTTTTATACAGGCGAGATATATACACTCCTTGCAAAAGCACATTATATAAATGATATGCACAACGAAGCATTTGAGTATTTTGATCGAGCTTTAACATTTGCACAGGTTGAAGAGAAAGAAAAAATCCTTAAAGAATATGTAGAGATGTTGATTGCTCAGGAGCAATACACTAGAGTCTTAACTCTTCTGTCAGATGAGGATTCCTCGTATTGGGTAAGCATTAAAAATGCCCAAGTTTACTATGCCCAGAGAAATTATGAAAAAATGAGATTTCACATTGAAGAAATTGATGAGTCCAAGTTAACCGATGAAGAGAAGAAAGAGTATCTAAAGTGGCTCATAACATATGAGATTGAAAATGATTCAGGAGATGAAGCGCGAGAAAATCTTACATTGCTTAGATCTCTTGATATGTACAATCCAAATTATTACTTCCTACTTGGTAGGCTTGAGCTTTCTCAAAATAATCAAGAGGATGGAAAGGCTGCACTTGAGAGAGCAATTGAGTATGATTTAAATGGAGTTGTTACCCAGGAGGCAAAGAGAGTCTTGGCTAGGATTGATTAGTCTGTTATAATCCTCGCGGATATAAAGCTTTCAGGCAATCCCTTTTTACTACATTAATTTTATATTTTTAGATATGGCTGCACAATCGTATAACGTAAAGTTTGATCTGGATAAGATTAGAAACATTGGTATTATCGCGCACATTGACGCTGGTAAGACTACAACAACTGAAAGACTTCTTTTCTTCACAGGTCAGAAGCATAAGATTGGTGAAGTGCATGAGGGAGAGGCTACAACTGACTTCATGGCGCAGGAGAAAGAAAGAGGAATTACAATCATGTCTGCTGCTGTTACATGTTTCTGGACATATAAGGATGTTCCTCACAGAATCAACATTATTGACACCCCAGGTCACGTAGATTTCACAGCTGAAGTAGAAAGGTCTTTACGTGTTCTTGACGGTGCTGTTGTTATCTTCGATGGAAAGATGGGTGTAGAGCCTCAGTCTGAGACAGTGTGGAGGCAGGCAACAAAGTATAAAGTTCCAAGAATGTGTTTTGTTAATAAGCTAAACCTTCTCGGTGGTGACTTCTATATGAGTTTGGATTCAATCAAGGAAAGGCTAAGTCCTAAAGCTGTTGCAATCACTTTGCCAATTGGTTTGGAGCAGAAGCTGCGTGGTTTTGTAGACCTTGTTGATATGAAAGCATACACGTATGAGACTGTTGAGCAGTTAGAGCTTACTGTTGGTGAAATTCCTGATGATATGAAGGAAAAAGCTCAGAAGTTTAGAGAGGTTCTTGTTGAAAGACTTGTAGAGCAGGACGATGCTTTAATGGAAAAGTATCTTGATGGTCAGGAAATCTCCATTGAAGAATTGCAGATGGCTTTAAGAAAAGGAACTCTTTCTGGTGAGTTATTCCCAGTTATGGGTGGTGACTCAAGAACTGCTACAGCAACAAGACTTTTAGACTATGTTGTTAATAATCTTCCATCCCCAGTTGATGTCCCAGCTATTGTTGGGGTTCATCCAAAAACAGGAGAAGAGATTGAGAGAAAAGTCTCCGAAGGAGAGGCGTTCTCATCATTGGTTTTCAAAATCGTTAACGATCCTCACATCGGTACTCTTTCTTACTTTAGAATTTACTCAGGTAAAGTTAATGCTGGCTCTTATGTTTACAACTCAACAAAGGGTTTGAGAGAAAGAATTGGTAGATTGGTTCTTATGCATGCAGATGATAGGGAGGAAGTTGATGAGCTAAGGGTTGGTGATATCGGTGCTATTGTTGGTCTTAAGGACTCAACAACCGGAGATACCCTCTGTGATGAGAAAAGTCCTGTAATCCTGGAAAGAATCCAATTCTCAGAGCCTGTTATCTCCCAAGCTATCGAGCCTGTTACTAAATCTGATGAAGAAAAGATGGGCATTGCCCTTGGAAGACTTACCAAAGAAGATCCAACTTTCATTGTTTCGAGCAACCATGAAACTGGGCAGACGATCATTCAAGGAATGGGTGAGCTTCACTTAGAAATTATGGTTGATAGAATGAAAAGAGAATTTAATGTTGAAGCTAATGTAGGAAGGCCTCAGGTTGCATATAGAGAAACTGTTAAAAATGTTGTTGAGAGAGAAGGTAAATATATTAAGCAGTCGGGTGGTAAAGGTCAGTATGGTCATGCTGTTATTAGGATTGAGCCAAATGAGTCTGGAAAAGGATTTGAATTTATTAATGAAGTTAAGGGTGGTGCGATTCCAAGAGAATATATACCAGCAATTGAAAAGGGTATTAAAGAAGCTATGCAAACCGGTGTAGTCGCAGGATATCCTGTTGTAGATGTAAAGGTTGCGCTTTATGACGGTTCTTACCACGATGTTGACTCATCGGAAGCAGCATTCAAAATTGCTGGTTCTATGGCATTCAGAGAAGCAGCTAAAGCAGCAAACCCTGTTCTTTTAGAGCCTATGATGAATGTTGAAGTAACAGTTCCTACTCAATATATGGGTGATGTTACTGGTACTTTGAATAGCAAGCGAGGTCAGATCCAGAAAACAGAAGCTAAAGGTAATTTGCATATTATTGGTGCGCTCGTTCCACTTGCAGAATTGTTCGGTTTTACAACAGAATTACGCTCAATTACTAGTGGTAGAGGGTCTTCAGTAATGGAATTCGCAAAATATGCTGAGGTACCAAGGAATGTGGCAGAACAGATCGCGGGGACAGCAGCAGGTAAGAACTAGTAGCTATTGTTGAGTTTATAGTAAAAAGTGCTTGAAAGTTGAGTGTGTTTTTGGTAACATACGTTGCAGTTTCGTTTTATAAGGGTGTATTTGAAACTGCCCTTGCATAAGAAACAGCAGTGTTATAATTAATTTTAATATTTTATAAACATGGCAGACTTTGATAGATCAAAGCCGCACATGAACATTGGTACCCTTGGTCACGTTGACCACGGTAAGACCACTACTGTTCGTGGTATTTTGCGTGCGTTTTCAAGTGACGCAGACAAAATGATTGATAAGCTGGACAAAGATCCAGTTGCTAGAAGCAAAGCAATCACAATCTCTGTTGCTCACGTTGAGTTCGAAACAGATAATAGGCACTACGCTTTAGTAGATTGCCCAGGTCACAGAGACTATATTAAGAACATGATCACAGGTGCAGCACAGATGGATGGTGCAATCTTGGTTATTTCTTCAACTGACGGTGCAATGCCTCAAACAAGAGAGCACTTGCTTCTTGCTAAGCAGGTAGGTGTTCCAAAGATCGTTGTTTACATCAACAAGTTTGGTGATGTTGACGAAGAGATCCTTGAGCTCATCAAGTCAGACGTTGCTGACCTTCTTAAGAAGTATGGATACGATGAGAACTCACCAATCGTTGTTGGTGATTCATTAAAGGCATTCAATGGTGAAGCAGAAGGTATTGAGGATATGAAGAATCTTATGAAGACAGTGGATGAGTACATCCCTGTTCCTGAAAGAGATGTCGACCAACCATTCTTGATGCCTATTGAGGATGTATTCTCAATTGAAGGTAGAGGAACAGTTGTAACGGGAAGAGTTGAGAGAGGAAAGATCAAGGTTGGTGATGAAGTTGATATATTAGGTATGGGTAGGAAAGATCAGAAAACTGCTGTTACAGGTGTTGAAATGTTCAACAAGTCAATGCAAGAGGGTCTTGCAGGTGACAATGTTGGTATTTTGCTTAGAGGTCTTAAGAGAGAAGATGTAGAAAGAGGTCAGGTTCTTGTTGCTCCTGGCAGTACAAGTACTCAAACTGAGTTCAAAGCTGAGGTTTACGTTCTTAACAAGGAAGAGGGTGGACGACACACTCCATTTGTTTCAGGATATAAGCCACAGTTCTACATTAGAACTGCTGACGTTACTGGTGAGGTTAAACTCCCAGATGGCGTAGAAATGGTAAATCCAGGTGATAACACACAGTTCAACGTTACTCTTGTATCTCCAGTTGTTGTGGAGAAGGGTATGAGGTTTGCTATCCGTGAGGGTGGTCAAACAGTAGGACAGGGTGTTGTAACTGAGATTGTGAAGTAAGAATTAGAATTGGGGAGAGGTTAGCCTCTCCCCAAGTTTAAGATATTAATTTATTTAGCTCTTTTAGTAATATGGCAAGTTTGACTGCACGAATAAGGGTAAAGTTAAGAGGATATGATCCAACAGTACTTGATAGATCCGCAAGGAGTATCATTGAGGCTGCAGTTAGTACCGGTGCCAAAGTTGTGGGACCAATCCCTCTTCCAACAAAAAGGAGGAAGGTAGCGGTTAACAGGTCACCATTTATATACAAAAGCTCCATTGAGCATTTCGAGATTCGAACACATAAAAGAATTGTCGATATTATAGACCCAACGCCAAAGACGATTGATTCTCTGCAGCACTTGCAGATGGCTGCTGGCGTAGATATAGAAATAGAAAATCTTATGTAGTTTTAAACCATGAAAATGATAGTTGGAACAAAAAAAGGAATGACAAGGTTATTTAAGGATGAGAAATCAATTCCTGTAACTGTTGTTGATGTTTCCGACTGCGTTATTGCACTTAAAACAGAGAAAGGTGTTGAGCTTGGAATTGGGAAGATTAAAGGGAATAAGGCTATGCAAAGTAAGTACAAGCAATTAGGCTATATTCCAAAAATAAGGAAGTTTTTTGAAGGAAGTTTTGAAGTTGAAATTGGTCAAAATGTAGACGCTAAGGAGTTTGCAGTTGGAACAAAGGTTCAAACTACAAGCATAAGTAAGGGTAAGGGATTTGCAGGTGTTGTTAAAAGGTGGAGTTTCGCAGGAGGACCAAAGACACACGGTCAATCAGACAGGCACAGAGCTCCTGGTTCTATTGGAGCTGGTACTGATCCTGGAAGGGTTCTTAAGGGAAAGAAAATGGCAGGAAGAATGGGTAGTAAGACAGTTACTTTGAAAAATAAAGAGATTATTGATGTTGTGAATGGATATCTATTAGTGTCTGGACCAATTCCAGGTAGTAATGGGGATTCAGTTGTAGTAATTAAACAAGATTAAAATGGCTAAAGAAGTTAAAAAAACAACTAAGAGCGCTGCGAAAAAGACTCCAAAGGCTGAGGTTAAGCTTAACCCATCAGTTTGGTCTGTTCCTTATAATGGAGATCTTGTAGCTCAGGTTGTTTATGTACAAAGATCTAATGCAAGAGCAGGAAGTGCTCATGCTAAGACCAGAGCTATGGTTGAAGGTGGTGGAAGAAAGCCATTTAGGCAGAAGGGTACTGGAAGAGCAAGAGCTGGTTCAACAAGATCACCTCTTTGGAGAAAAGGTGGTGTTGTATTCGTACCTAATGAGAGAAACTGGGAGAGAAAGATTAATAAGAAAATGGCTAAAAAGGCTGTATGCATAATGCTTTCAGATAGATTAAAAAATGATCTACTTGAGTTCGCTAACATGGCTTCCGACACTGATCTTAAAAAGATTAGAGAAGGAGTTTTGAAGGCAGTGAATTCAACTAGGTCACTTATTGTAAGTGATAATGATAATGTAAGATTGGCTCTTAAGAATGTTGAGAAAATCGATATTATTAAGCCGTCTGACCTTAATGCATACTCTCTTGTTAAGGCAAGGAAAATTCTTGTTGAAAGTAAGTCGGTAGAACTAATTGAAAACCAATTTGCAGATGAAAAGTAAATTTACACTACAACCTGTAATTTCAGAAAAGAGCTATGCACTAGCTAATGCTGAGAATAAATATACTTTCTTAGTTAATGGAAAGGCTACAAAAGTTGATGTTAGAAATGACATTGAGAAAACATACAAAGTAAAGGTTGTTTCCGTAAATACAATTACAAAACCAGGAAAAATTAAAAGAGATTGGACTACATACAGATTTTATAGAAGAGAAGACGCAAGAAAAGTTGTTGTAAAGTTGAAAAAGGGAGATAAGATAAATGAGTTTTTAAACACATAAAATGGCTGTAAGAAAATTTAAAGCTACAACTTCTACAAGAAGACATACAAGATTGGAAGACAGGAAACTTTTAGAAAAAGGTTCCGGTCCAAAGTCGCTTACACTTCCTAAGAAAAAGACTTCAGGTAGAAACAACCAGGGTAAAATTACAATCAGGCATAGAGGTGGTGGTGTTAAAAGAAGAATTAGAAAGATTGACTTCAAAAGAGACAAGCATGGAATTGAAGCAAAAGTTGCCGGCCTTTATTACGATCCAAATAGATCTGCTCATCTTGCACTTTTACAATATGCAGATGGCGATAAAAGGTATATAATCGCACCACGAGGTCTTAAAGTAGGTGATAAGGTTGTTTCAGGTGAGAAGGTAGATACATTGGTTGGTAATGCAATGATGATCAAAAATATTCCTTCTGGAACTGTTGTTCACGCTGTTGAATCTCATCCAGGAAAAGGAGCTGTTTTTGGTAGATCTGCAGGACAGGCAATATATGTTCAGGGTATAGATCCAACAGGAAAGTTCGTTCAGATTAAATTGCCATCTGGAGAATTGAGACTTGTATTTGCTGATAGTATGGCAACAATCGGACAGGTTGGTAATGAAGACAAAATGAATGTAAAGCTTGGAAAAGCAGGAAGAAAGAGACTTTTAGGATGGAGGCCATCAGTAAGGGGACGAGCTATGTACGCAGTACAGCACCCTCACGGTGGTGGTGAAGGTAAAGGTGTTATTGGTAAAGCTAAAGATATTTGGGGAAATAAGATTGGTACTAGAACAAGAAAGAACAAGAGAACCGAAAAGTTTATTGTAAGAAGAAGGAGAACTAAGAACAGACCATTTGCTAAGAAATAATTTAGAAAAGATAAATAATGGCAAGATCGATTAAAAAAGGACCATATACAGATGAAAAGTTGATGAAGAAAGTGCAAACAGCACTTCAGACCGGTAATCGCTCACCTATTAAAACATGGGCAAGAGCTTCAACAATTACACCTGAAATGGTTGGTCTTACATTTGCAGTTCATAATGGTAAGAAGCATGAGTCAGTTCTGGTTCAGGAATCAATGGTTGGTCATAAGTTAGGAGAATTTGCCCCAACAAGAACCTTTAGGGGGCATGCTAAGAAAGGTAAACTAGCTAAGGTTTATGGAAGCAGTGGAAGATTTGAAGAGTAATTTTAATAAATAAAAATGGATAAAACAGTAAAAGTACAAATTAAAAACGTTCCATCCTCGCCACAAAAGGCTAGGTTAGTCGCTGATGTTGTAAGAGGAATGAGGGCAGATAAAGCTTTAGCTACATTAGAGTTTTTGAATAAAAAGGCTGCAATGTATGTGAAGAAAGCTATCCAGTCAGGTGTTGCAAATGCACAGACCGTTCTTAATACTTCAGACGCATCAACCCTTGTAATTTCACACATATCAATTGATGAAGGATTAAAGAGAAGATCTTACAGGCCAGTATCTAAAGGGCGGGCAGGAGTGCTTGTCAAACAGAAATCACATATCAATTTAGAATTAAGGAGCAAGTAATGGGAAGGAAAGTAAATCCAATCGCAATTAGAATCGGAGTAAACAAAGAGTGGGGTGCCAAATGGTACGCCAAAAAAAGTGACTTCGGTAAAGTTCTTGGTCAAGACCTTATGATTAGAAAAGAGGTGACTAAGGCAATGAAACCGGCAGGAGTAGATGGAATTCAGATTCACAGAAACTCTGGAAGAGTTGAAGTTGAAGTATATGTTGCAAGACCAGGCGTTGCCATTGGAAGAGGTGGAGCAGGAATTGATGAGCTTCAAAAGAAATTAAAGAGAATCACAAAGTCAAATGTGGAAGTAAAGATTAAAGAGGTGAAAAAGTCAGATACATCTGCCAGAGTAATCGCAAGAACAATTGCAGATGGAATTGAAAGAAGGCAACCACAGAAGTTGCTCATGATTGCAGCAAAAGAAAAGGCAATGCTAGCTGGTGCAACAGGAATTAAAATTCAAGTTTCAGGAAGAATCAATAACGCGGCACAGGCAAGGACGATTAAAGATTCTGAGGGTCCTGTTCCTCTTCAAACTTTGAAAGCAAACATTGATTATGCAGAAGAAGTTGCAGAAAGCGGTGATGCTGGACTTTTTGGTGTGAAAGTATGGGTTTATAAAGAGAATGATAATTTAGATGAGAATGCTCAATAACCATGATGCAGCCTAAGAAAACAAAACATAGGAAAGAGTTTAGAGGAAAGATGGCAGGAGTTGCTACTGCAAACAACTTCATCTCATTTGGTGAATTCGGACTTAAAGCTATGACTCGAGGATGGGTAAATGCACGCGAGCTTGAAGCAGCAAGAAGAGCAATCACGGGCCATATTAAGAGAAAAGGTAAGGTATGGATAAAGGTGTTCCCTCACAAGTCATATACAAAGAGACCAAACAACACAAAAATGATCGGTGGAAAAGGTGATGTAGAAGGATATGTGTCAGTAATAAGGCCAGGAACTATTATGTTTGAGCTTGGTGGTACAACTGAAGAGATTGCAAGAGAGGCTTTAAGACTTGGTGGACACAAGCTTTCTGTTAGAACTAAGTTTGTAAAAAGGACTGAACTATAATGGAAATTGCTAAAATCAGAAAAATGAGCAAAGAGGAACTTTCAAAAAGCATAATTGAAGGTTATACAGAACTCAAAAATATTGGTAACGATCTAAGGACTGGAAAAGAGAAGGATAGTACAAAAAGCTTGAAGATAAAGCGAAATATTGCTAGAATGCTGACTGTTTTGAATGAAGGCAGCTTTACAAAGAGTGAGGAGTCTAAGTCAAAAGATAAAAAGAAATAATGAAAAAAGCAGTTCAAGTAAAAAGAAGAGTATTGGAAGGTATTGTGGTAAGCAATAAGATGCAGGGTACTGTAAAAGTTGCTGTTGAGTCTAAAGCTGCACATCCTCGATACAAAAAGGTTATTAAAATAAGGAAAGTCTTTTTTGCTCACACTAACGAACCTCTTAATGAGGGTGACAGAGTGCGAATAAAGGAGTCTCGTCCTTACTCTAAAAATGTTAAATGGGTTGTTGTATAAAAATGGTTCAATTAAATACTAAACTAAAAGTAGCAGACAATAGCGGAGCAAAGATTGCTAAGCTAATTGGTATCCCAGGATCTTCAAGAAGAAGGTGGGCTAGAGTTGGAGAGATGATTACTATTGCTGTTCAAGAAGCTGTTCCTAATGCAAATGTAAAAAGGCACCAGGTTCATAGAGCTGTTGTAGCAAGAGTATCAAAAGAGATTAGAAGAAAAGATGGATCATACTTAAGATTTGATGATAATGCAGCAGTTTTGCTAAATGGAAAAACCAAAAACCCACTAGGAACTAGAATCTTCGGACCAGTTGCTAGAGAGTTAAAAGACAATGGTTTTGACAAAATTGTTTCATTAGCACCAGAAGTACTATAAATATGAAAATAAAAACAGGAGACACAGTTAAAGTATTGTACGGAAAAGATGCAGGTAAAATTGCTGCAGTTTTAGCTGTAAATCCTAAGAAAGACATGATTGTTGTTGATGGTGTGAATATGTTTAAAAGGCATGTTAAGGGAGACGGTCAAACAAGGAAATCTGAAATTGTGAGTATTGTAAAACCAATTCCAGTTTCTAAAGTCATGATTGTATGTCCAAATTGCTCAAAAGCAACAAGGATTGGATCTAAAGAAAGTGCAAGAGTTTGTAAGAAATGTGGAAAAAGTTTAGATAAAAAAGTTGAAGTTAAGTCTAAGAAAACAGATAAGAAATAATAATGGCAAGGCTACAAGAGCAATACAATAAAAGATTTAAGGCAGAGCTTCTAAAAGAAGGCGGATACTCCAATGTAATGGAGGTTCCAGCAATTACAAAGATTGTTATTAACTCAGGAGTTGGTGAGGCTGTAAATAACAAAGGTGCAATCGATGAGATGGTGGATATTGTTAAGAAGATTACAGGTCAGAGCCCCGTTGTTAACAAAGCTAAAAAGGCTGTTTCAGCATTCAAGTTGAGAGAAGGTTTGGAAATTGGTGTGTCAACAACATTGAGGGGTGCAAAAATGTGGGAATTTTTAGACAAAGTAATAAATGTTGTGTTGCCAAGAACAAAGGATTTTAGAGGTTTAAGTACCAAGTCAATGGACGGAGTAGGTAATTATTCATTTGGAATTGTTGAGCATACCGTTTTCCCAGAGATTGACGCAAACAATGTTGTAAAAATCAGACCTCTTCAGATTACTATTGTAACTTCAGCTAAAACAGATGAAGAAGGTAAGAGATTATTAGATAAATTTGGATTCCCATTCAGGAAAGATGGCAACTAGAGCAAAAGAAGTACAAGAAAAGAAGCTTAAAAAGAAGGCAAAATACTCTACAAGGGTGTATAATAGGTGTCAAAACTGCGGTAGAGCAAGGGGATATATGAGACATTATGGTTTGTGCAGAATTTGTTTAAGAAAATTAGCCAGTGAAGGAAAAATTCCTGGAGTTAAGAAAGCTATTTGGTAATAAAACTATGGTTACAGATACAATTGCCGATATTATGGCAAGACTACAAAATGGAATAATGAGGAGAAAGGGAGAGATTGTTGTGCCTGTTAATAAGATGAGTACAGGAATCCTTGAGATCCTTAAGAATGAAGAAATGATCGCTGATTACGAGAGAGTTAACGGTGCTTACACTGTTAGACCTCTTTACAGGCCAACTGGCGAACCGGTCGTGAGTAGGTTTAAAAAGGTAAGTAAATCAGGACAGAGATTGTACATCAGAGCAAAAGAGATTGTTCCTGTAATGAACGGTAGAGGTATCTCAATAATTAGTACATCAGAAGGTTTGATGACCGGATCACATGCTAAATCAAAAGGAGTTGGTGGAGAGTTAATCTGTGAAATATTTTAAGAAATTACTATG
>CAZCMQ010000009.1:0-13722 GCA_964500025.1 uncultured Candidatus Saccharibacteria bacterium
TATTCCGCTGGAGTTGCTGAAACATAGACGGTAGAGCCTTGCCTTTGGACAAACTCATCAAATCTCAAAGGTCGATTGTCTTTTGCAGTTGGCAATCTAAACCCATAATCGACCAAATTTTCCTTCCTTGCTTTATCCCCATTGTACATACCACCAACCTGTGGCACAGTTATGTGAGATTCATCGATAAAAAGAAGGTAGTCATCGGGGAAGTAATCAAGAAGGGTGAATGGAGGTTCCCCTGATTTACGGCCATCAAAATATATTGAGTAGTTCTCCATACTCTTACAGTATCCAACTTCACGAATCATCTCTATGTCATACATTGTTTTTTGCTGTAATCTCTGTGCTTCCAGGTTTTTCCCAATACCATTAAGAAAGTCAACTCTATCCTTCAAATCCCTCTCAATCATAGTTATCGCATTTTCCAAAACATCTTTTTCATAGATCAGTGAGGTTACTGGAAAGATTTCAATTGATTTTTTCTCCTGCAGCTTTTGAGCAGTTAATGGGTCAATATATGAAATTTTTTCTAATTCATCACCAAAAAATTCAAGTCTAACCGGAAAATCGTCATAAGGCATAAAAATATCAACGACATCGCCCTTGATTCTGTATGAACCAGATACAAAATCCTCGCCATGTCGGTTATATCTCAAAAAGGTCAACTCAGAAGAAAGGTTAGAAAGCTTAATATTATCCCCAACCTTAAGAGGCAACGCCTTGCTGGAGTAGTTTTCTGGACTTCCAATATTGTAAATACAGGAAACAGAAGCAACTACAATTGTGTCTCTTCTAGTTACAGCAGAATTCATTGCAGAAAACCTAAGTCTTTCAATCTGTTGATTAGTCTCAGACTCTTTCTCAATGTATAGGTCTTTTCCCGGAATATATGCTTCAGGTTGATAGTAATCGTAGTACGATACAAAGTACTTTACAGCGTTATCTGGAAAAAACTCCTTAAACTCTTCATAAAGCTGAGCAGCCAAAGTCTTGTTGTGCGAAAGTATTAAGGCCGGTCTATTTAACTTTTCAACTATATTGGCCATAACAAAGGTTTTTCCGGATCCTGTCACACCAAGAAGAGTGGATCTATCTTCTTTAGTTTTTAGGCTAGTAGAAAGTTCATCAATCACCTTTTGCTGATCCTTAGATGGTTTGTATTCACTTTTGAGAATGAAATTTGGCATAATTGTACACCAAGTATACTCTCATTTTTGCTAAACATAAAGTGAATGCTGTGTTAAAATTGGCTAATGAAAAGGCAACTTAAAAAACTTCCACAAGAGTTAATAAATCAAATTGCAGCTGGAGAAGTCGTCGAAAGACCTGCAAGTGTTGTCAAAGAACTTTTAGATAACTCTATTGACGCAGGCGCAGACCAGATAAAAATCAGAGTGGAGGAGGGAGGAATTTCGTTGATAGAAATTTCGGATAATGGGGTTGGGATAGACTCAGGCAGCCTTGCAGGAATCTTTGACGCTCACACAACAAGCAAAATCTCAAGTTTAGAAGATCTTAATAAAATTATGACAATGGGATTTAGGGGAGAAGCCCTATCAACCATCAAGTCTGTTGCAAAAGTATCTATAAATTCCAAGTACGAAGAATCTGAAGTGGCTCATTCACTAAACCTTCAAGAAGGTGAAGATACGCGCAAAAGTGCAAGGAATCAGGGTACAACAATTACAGTAAAAGATCTTTTTTACAATATTCCTGCAAGACAGAAGTTCCTAAAAACTCCTGAAACAGAATATAGAAAAGTTTTAGAAACCGTAATCCCATATTTCCTTCAATTTCCTAATATCCATTTCATATTAGAAAAGGACAGAAAAGAAATCTACAATCTTCCTAAAACATCTGAGCAGGTAGGTTTGGAACTAGAAAGAATCAAATCTGCATTAAAAAACAAACTTACTGACAACCTAATTGAAGTAAATGGAGAAGGGGCAGGATCAAAATTAACAGGATTTGTTGGACACCCTTCACTTCATCAAAGTAAAACCTCGCATCAATACATTTTCATTAATAAAAGATCAATATGGGATAACGGGATAGCTAAATCAATATATCTTGGATACAAAAGGCTAATTCCGCAAGGTGAGAGAGTGCCATTCATAGTTTCAATTGAAATAAATCCAGAATTAGTGGATGTGAATGTACATCCTAGAAAAGAAGAAGTTAAGTTCATTAACCCATTCAGAGTATATTCTCTAGTTGAGGATGCTGTAGCCAAAGCTCTTTCTTCACAAACTCATATACAAGACAGTACTAGTTTTCAGGCACCTACAAATAAAGATTACACACTTCCAGAAACTCCAAAGCAACCACACACTCAGAAATTATTTGATACTCCGGTTTCCAACTACCAAAGCAAAACGAAAGAAATAAACTTCTCAAAAAACTCATCTAAGTTTGATGTAAGTAAAAGCCTAGCCTTTTCAAAAGAACTCCTTAACTCTCCAGACCAACAAGAAAGTGAAATCAAAAGTGCTTTTCAGATGTTTAACAAATATATCTTTCTTGAGTTTGAAAGAGAATTATGGGTAATGGATCAACACGCAGCTGCAGAGAGAATAACATTTGAGAAACTTTCAAATAATTACAACTCAAAACCTCAAGATGTTCAGAACTTACTCGTTCCCGTAAAGATAGATGCTTCTCCAGCAGAAGTTTCTTTCATTTCTGAAAATCTAGACTTTTTTAGCAAGCTTGGATTTAATATTGAAGTAAACAAGGAGAAAATTTCAATTAAATCTGCTCCTGCATACTTCCAAACATCAAATATTGAAGAGATTTTTAAAGAACTGTGGCAATTAAGTGACGAGGAAAGAGACATGAAAGACAGTTTTGAAAAAGCTAAAGAGAATATACTGGCGACAATGGCTTGTCACTCAAGTATCCGTTCAGGACAACCTTTAACACCTCAAGAAGGTATTCAACTGTATAAAGACCTAAAAGGATGCGAAAACCCATACAGCTGCCCGCATGGTAGGCCAGTGCTATGGAAGCTAAGGTTAGAAGAAATTGATACTCATTTTGAGAGGACATACTAACCATGACAATTAGAGAAAGGTATTCACCAGATATCCCTTTCAAACCATATTTAATATTCCCCGTAAAAGAGCACTCCAAACTTACAGAAGGATACATCTACTCGCAAGAAGAAAGGGCTCTACATGGTAACTTCTGGCATAGAGGGATTGACATTGAAGCACCCTATGGAGCGCCTGTATATGCTGCAGCAAGTGGATTTGCTATTGCTGGATATCACAGATATGTGCTTAGAAATCAAGACAAAACTCTAAGATTATATAAAACCGAGCCAATGGGTAATGGTTTAGGATACTTCGTACAGATATTCCATCCCGAAAAAGTTTCAAAAATACCCGGAGGGAGAATAACCCAATATGGACATCTTTCAAAGGTTGCCGATTACTTATCCATCAAAGTTACAGAACCGACAAGAATCAACCATATTTATAAAATAATTAATAAGTTCAGAAGAAGTACAGATCCAAATAAAAGCCCTTATAAACTAGAGAAAAAACTTCAAGAAACAGAAAAAATAATCAAAAAATATCCTTGGGTAGAGAAACAATACGGATACAGCTTTTCTGAGAATTCAGATGAGAAAGAAAGCTATCTATACACTCCCACAGAATTAGAATACTTATACAACCAAGGAAGTCCATTTGTTAAATGGGTAAATCAGGGAGACTATATTGGAAATGTAGGGATATCAGCAGTTTTCCATGGAAATCCACAATACGAGGAAGGAGAAACAAACCCAAATCTATTACAGCCCCCAAATACATGGGATGAGGTTCATCTACATTTTGAGGAGTGCTCCAGAGACACTACAACAGGATTAAAGCATGCAAATAGAGACCCATTTGACATATACAAATCTATTACCTCTTACACACCTGAGAATCTTGTCAATTCACTTTTCGTTGACAATCCATATAAGTAAACGGATAATGAAAATATGATTCAAGCCCGAAAACTCCGACGCGTGTACAAGATGAGCAAGAAAGTCTCCGTAGAGGCACTAGATAATGCATCATTCAAGATAGAAGAGGGTTCAGTCACAGCAATAATCGGACCATCAGGATCTGGCAAGTCAACCTTACTAAATATTCTTGGAGGTTTAGACAGAGAATACAAAGGAGAACTTTTAATAGATGGTAAGGATATTAAAGATTACAATTCTAATTACTATAGAAGGCATGTTGTAGGAACAATCTTTCAACAGTTCTACCTCATCCCGACATTAACAGTTGCTGAAAATATAATGCTCCCAGTGACGTTAGGGAAACAGTTTGATAAGGCATTTGCAAAAAGGCGACTTGAATATCTACTAGAAAAGACAGGACTATCAAACAGAGCTTCACACAAGCCAAAGGAGCTTTCCGGAGGACAGGCACAAAGAGTAGCAATAGCGAGAGCGTTGATGACACAACCCAAAATTCTACTTGCAGACGAACCGACAGGAAACCTTGATTCAAAAACTGGAGACGAAATCGTGGAATTGCTTCATCAATTAAATAAGGAAGAGGGGACAACATTAATAATCGTTACCCATGACAAAGAACTTTTTAAGAATATAAAGAACAAAATCTATCTAAAAGACGGTAAAGTAGTAAAGTAAAAATATGTTTAAATACGCAACACAATTAGTACTAAGAAGAAAGCTCAGGACATTCTTAACAAGTTTAGGAATAACTGTTGCCGTCATGCTTGTCAGTTTCATTATTTTCGGTATGCAAGGATTACAAAACATCTTAGTTGATCAGTTCAGCTCTCAGTTTAAGCCAAATGAGGTAATAATTAGTAAATTCTCTCTCAATACTTTTGCACCTCAACAGACAACAGTAGATTCAGAAGAAGTTGAACAAGCAATCCTTACAGAAGATGTAAAAAGGGAGATAGAAAATAGAGAAGAGGTTGAAAAAGTTGATGCTGTAATGCTTGTTACTGGAATGCAGGTAACCATGAAAGGGCAGGAAAAACCATATCCAGATGCATTTATGTCAGGATGGAATATTGATTCAGAAAATCCATATTTCATTGAATATACTGGCGAGAAAGGCTCTGTACGAGCAGGAAAAGTATTTGTATCATCTGCGGTTGCCCGTTTTTACAAGCTTAATCCAGAAGAAATGATTAACAGGTACATTGTAATTGAAGCCTCCCAGAACTCTTTCCTGTCAGGCAAATCAAAAGATTTGATCGGAAAGAAGTTTGAATATCAAGTAATTGGCGTTACAGATGCAGGACAGGATAGAAATGATGTAATACTTTCAGTAACAGACGCTTTGGATGTTTTAGTAACCACAGGAGGTTTTGATGACGAACGAGACTACCTTAATTCACTTGGTTACGATACTTTCTATGTTACTGTAAATGATGAAGAAAAGATCGAACAATTTAAAACTTTTGTAAATAAAGAATACGGATACACAGCCCTTTCCTCAGATGATCTTATTTCATTTTTAGACACTATTACACAAGGCCTAACAGTTGCTCTTGTAATGTTTGGACTTGTTTCTGCAGTTGTGGCATCAATTGGCATTGTAAATACAATGATAATGAGTATTTATGAACAGACAAAAGAGATTGGACTTTTAAAAGCCATAGGGGCATCAGATATGCAAGTGCTAATGATCTTTTTAATTCAGTCAGGATTTATTGGCCTTTTTGGAGGTGCACTGGGAATTGGGATTGTTCTATTTGCAATGACAGTTTCAGACGGATTCATTGTTGAGCAATTAAAAACAGTTGGATTCGCTAATGCAGAGAGATTCTTTGTGATTGATTGGACGATAGCTTTAACAATTGTACTAATCAGCATCATTGTAGGAGTAATCGCTGGTATATATCCTGCGATAAGAGCAGCAAAATTAGATCCAGTAAAGGCACTTAGATACGAATAGATTATTTAGGCCCTAAAATATTTGGTCTAATATAGTATGTACCTCTGCGGTTTTTGCACAGTGTCATACCAGTATCTTTAAATTTCTCTAATTCAGAAAATATTTTAGAAAGACCTTCCATCAATTCTTCAAAGCTTTTATCTGTATTATTTGTTAAATATGAAAAAACTTTAACAGCTGATCTTGATCCTAAGCTATTTGCTTTAAAGTCAAAAAACACAACAGGGTCCCTCAAACCAGGCTGGTCAATAAAATTGGCAACCGTACCTTCATCTCCTATAGTTTCCTTTACTTCCCAAGCAAAACCAGCTAAGTCTGAAAGAAGTAAGGCTCGTCCATATACATCACTTATGCCCTTAACTAGATCCAATCCTGTATCTATAAAACGAGGAATCTTCATAGAATCAGAACTCTTTGAGAGATACAGTGCTATATATCTAAAAGCAAGCAAGAAATGGTGCATAAAGTGAACAGATCTATCTTTACCTGACGCTAAAAAAAGGTGTGCAGATGAACCATAATCGACAGAATCATCTCTTTTTAATGAAAATAGTGATGGAAAAAGCCACCAAAGCCGATACACAGGAGCCGTTCCATATGCATCCGGATCCATATAGTCCCTAGGGAAGTTAACACCCATATTTCTAAGCTCCCCCATGCTTATCCAAGCACCAAGGGTGCCTGTCAAAGCATATGTTGCAAATGAAAGGCATTGATACATCTGCCAATAGGGTGGAACTGAATCTAGATCAAATTCTTTTTGAAGGGACTCCCTTGCATAATTAATCTGCTCGATAAACATATCCTTCATTGTAGGTGGCGTTTCCATCCTAAACAGGTTATTATATCCCCTTGCTATATTCTCCTGAATAATCGGAGAATTCAAAACAACATAACGGAGAGAATATTTATGACCATTTTCTATAGTTACAAAATCAGGCCTTGGTAAAGGGGACATCCTCTCAACAAGTGATAAGGAGTAGGGATCTAGAGGTTCCTCTTCATATTCAGATACAAATCCGGACTTAGGTATATATTCCTCTTGAGATCCTAAGAAACCTCCAGCAGCAATTGACCCAATCACAAGACCAGAGAAATCTAAAAATTCACCCCGAGTCAAAGGATCATTCTTTTCACCAGAATTTTGCACTTAATGAGGCAACATATATAAATCTGCAGATTATAGCAGATTACTATATCCTAGAGATATCACTTACGCATTTATTCTATTAGCCACATTCTCCCAATTCACAACTTTCCACCATGCCTCAACATACGCCCCTCTATCATTTTTGTAATCAAGATAGTAGGCATGCTCCCAAACATCATTTACCAGAACAGGAGTAAATCCATTGATTCCCAAAAGATTATGCTTTTCTAACTGCCCAATAAAGAGGTTTTTCTTCTCATCTTTCATTAAAACCACCCATCCAGAACCTTCAACTGCCTTAGCAGCTTCAGAATACTCCTTTCTGAAAGCATCAAAAGAATCAAAATTCTTCTCAATCAATGAAAGAACCTCTCCTTCAGGCATATTATCCTCCTTAGGAGCTCTCATATTCTCCCAGAATATCTCATGCATCAAATGTCCATTGAGATTAAAACTCAAATCCCTCATGACAGCTTTAATATTGATCTCTGTTTCGCCTTTTCGAGCCTTTTCCAGCTGCTCTAATGCTGCATTCGCACCATTCACATAAGCTAAATGATGCTTATCATGATGTAGTTGCATAATTTCTTTTGAAATCACAGGTTCAAGTGCGTCATAAGCATACGGAAGATCAGGAAGTGAATATTGGATATTTGCCATAATAATATTGCCATCAACTTATTATCTTCATTGTTACACTCCTTGTCGTTCATTTCAAGTGTGATAATATTAGGAAGTAACTTAATTGATATATAAATGGATTCTCAGCTGATAATTATTGGTTCAGGACCTGCAGGATTAACTGCTGCCATTTATGCTGCACGGGCTGAACTTAAACCAATTCTCTTCACTGGTTTGGAGGTAGGAGGACAGTTAATGACAACAACAATTGTAGATAACTATCCTGGCTTTCCGGAGGGTGTAATGGGGCCGCAGCTGATGATGGATATGTTAAAACAAGCCGAAAAGTACGGAACTCAGATAGTAAGAAGCAATGTCGAAAAAGTTGAATTAGAGGGAGAAATTAAAAAAGTGTGGGCAGATGGGAAAGAATATTCTGCAAAAGCAATAATTATTGCAACAGGATCCTCACCTAAACGCCTTAATATCGCTGGTGAAGGCAAGTTTTATGGCAGAGGGGTATCGACCTGTGCAACATGTGACGGAGCATTTTTTAAAGATAAAGTTGTAGCAGTTATTGGAGGTGGAGATACCGCAATGGAAGACTCTTCATATCTTACTAAATTTGCAAGCAAAATCTATGTTATTCATAGAAGAGATTCCTTCCGAGCAACTCCTATAATGCAAAGAAGGATACTAGAACATCCCAAGGTTGAAATTTTATGGAATACAGAGGCTGTAGAAGTTTTAGGAGAAGAGAAGGTAACTGGGCTAAAAGTAGTTAATAATAAAGATAATGGGGAAGAAGTTTTAAATGTGGATGGAATATTTCTTGCGATAGGGCACATCCCAAACACACAATTTTTGAAAGGTCACTTAGCTATGGATGAACACGAGTATCTAGAGGTGAGGGATAACACCAGAACAGATTTAGAAGGAGTTTTTGTAGCAGGTGACGTACGAGATGGTGTTTATAGACAGGCAGTCACTGCAGCAGGTATGGGCTGCATGGCAGCTATGGATGTGGATAAATGGCTTGCTCAGAAAAATGTAAGTTAAAAAGGATTAAAAAATGGAGCACATACTATACATTGCAGTTACACTAGCGGTTGGTGTCTTGATAGGATGGAAAACATATCCTTCTATTCATCATTTAATAGAAAGTCGAAAGAGGGATGAAATACAGGATTAAGGCATTTTACCCTGTTACAACACCAGAGATTCTCCACAAAGGAAAAGATGGTAATACATACAGATTAGATGGTATTGAAAAACTAGTACAACTCCGAGAATCCTTTACAAAAAATAGCAGTATTGATGTGATTAAGATTAACAGTAAAGAGAATGAAGTTGTTGCGGCAGATCTTATAAACAACATTCACTCAACTAACTTGCTTAAAAGTTACAAAACAGGGTCCCCAGAAGCACTTGCCAATTCCTCTGGGACAATGTGGCAACCAAAACTTTATGATTTCGTGATTGAGCAAGCAATAGTGAGCCAATTAGCTGCACAGGAAGCAAACAATAATGGAACATCTATTGCTATATCTGGAGGAGGACATCACGTGGAAAAAGAATCCGCCTTTGGGTTTGGCCAAATTAATACAATTGCTATTTCAGCACTTGAAGCAGTAGAGCTTGGCAATAGGGTCGCAGTCTTAGATCTTGATACTCATTATAGTAATGGATGTATAGACGTACTCAGAAATAGGGAAGGTATAAAAGTATATTCATTGTGGAATCAGAAATTGGATAAATGGAAGTTTTATAAAGAGGGCGGAAATATATGGCATAAAAAAGTAGAAAATGTAGAAGACTACTTTTTGAAATTGAATGAACTAATGGAAGACATTCGCGCATTTAAACCTGATCTTATCATCTACCATTTAGGTCTTGATATTCTTGATACAGACAGAATGGGTGGAGTGAAGGGTATGAATAAATCAGAACTGTTAAAAAAGGAAGCACTAATTAAAACACTAATACGCAATGAGCTCAATACAAAATTAATAATATTTCTTGGGGGAGCATATATTGACTGGTCAAGAGGAAAGGATCATGCAAAAACTCAAATGAAGGATAAAACAGAAACTCTAGAGTTCATAGTCAATAACCTAATCAAATAGAGGTTGGTTCGCGAGTAAGCCCTTCCGTATAATTTGTAAGAACAGAAAGACTCCCTGAAATATCTCCTTCCCATATCGTTTTTGATTGAAATCCATTACTTTCCATTAGCGGATTCAAATACTCTAACCTACTTATCGCCCATCCATTTGAGGAATCTCTGATGAGGTGATTAAAGCTGTTGAAAGTACGTGAAAGGAATAGTACACCATGAGCAAGAATTTGAGAGCCGACTCCTTTACCCCTGTAATCTTCTGAAACAGAGATATCTGTAACATAAGTCTCATGACCTGCATTAAATTCATCGTGAATAATCTCACGCAATGGTTCAGGCAAATCAAAGTGAAAAGCATTTTGGACACGAATTTCACCAACACTGTTACCATTGTTATCACTCCAGCTGACAATCATCAAGCCATTCTGTTCAAAACTAATGGTACTGCGATAGGATTCCAAAGACAAAACACCTTCAGTTTGAGGCAGATAGCCAAGTATATCCAAAACGGAAACTTTATTGTTCATGAAATCTGTTTACAATAAAATACTGGTCGGGGAGACAGGACTTGAACCTGCGACCTCTGCGTCCCAAACGCAGCGTTCTAGCCAACTGAACTACTCCCCGCTAAATATCTGCCGATTTTACCACATTAAAGAACAAAAAAGGAGGCTCTACTGGGAGCCTCCTTTGAAGAATCAGATTAATACTGACTCATTAACTTCAAAGCCCAATCAGAGAGAACTGGGATATCAAATCTCTCTCCCTTATAAGCTTTCATAGCACCAACAATTACGAGTACTAGAACAGCTAGACCAAGGAATGGTGATAGACATGCTGCAACAAGTCCATAAATAACATTAACAAGAGGGATAATAGCGACAAATGCGCTTAACACGCCTAATGCAATAGAAGCTGCGAGAACTAAACCATACTGAGCAGCATAATATCGGACAAACAAGTCTTTCTTTTCAACAAAGAAAACGATTGCACCAACAAGAGGGATGCATGAAAGAGCCGCCATAAGAGCGTTCTCTTTATTAAAGCTAATATCCTTTAGAGATACCTGCCTTTGAGCTTTTTTAACTTTAGCTTTTGCCATCATTTAATAAAAATAAGTTATATAACGGAATCAGTATATTAACTGTCCCTTTAAAATGCAAGAGACATTTCAAGGGAAGTGGCTTGTAGAATAAATTAGCCTAATTTCTCTTGAAAGAGATCTAACCAGGATGTATACTCTGTATACTAAGTTAACAAATTTAAATGATGAACCCTTATATAACAGAAAAACAAAGGAGAGTTATGTCTGTGATTAGGGATTTTTATCTAGATAATGGATATGCTCCTTCATTAGGAGAGTTACAAAAGATTCTAGGTATAAATACTAAAAGAGGTGTTGTAAATCATTTAAATGCTCTAGAGAAAAAGGGGTTCATAATTAGAACAAGCGAGGCAAGAGGTATAAAGATTGTCGAAGAAGAAGAGTATGAATATCTAGTAGGAATTCCAATATTCGGTTATGCAAATGCAGGCACTCCTCTTGCAGTTGCGGAAGAGGATAGGATGGGTGTTCTCCACATAGAAAAGAAATTATTAAAGGGAGATAGTGATGTCTTTGCTCTTGTTACAAAAGGTGATTCTATGAATCAGAAAGAAATTAATGGAACCAAAATTGAGGATAGTAGCTTTGTTGTTGTTTCAAAGAATGCCGAAATTCGTGATGGAGATGCAGTTGTTGCAGTTTTAGACAATTCTGCCACAATAAAGTCTTTCAAGAGAGAGAAAGATATGATAATTCTTTACCCTGAGTCTGATAATCCTGCGCATACACCAATTTATCTTGATAAATACAGCAACGGATTAATAAATGGGAAAGTAATCATGGCTCTCTCCAATCCAAGCAGGTAATATAGTGATATACTGTGTTAATGGACACAGAAAAATTCAAATTCTCCCCAATTCTACTTTCAATCCTCGCTGTAGCAACTATTTTCTTCTGCTACACAGCTTTACAAAATTACACACTTTCTAGAATACACAAAGAGGAAGGCTATCAATCATTTTCTACAATTATCCTTGAAACAGAAAGCACTGAATGTGTAGAAAATCCGATGGAGATGATGGACAAAAGTGCAGACTGTACTAAGGTCTCTTTTATTGATCCAACAACCAATACCAATCAGTCTGTAACAATAAGCTCAAAGAATTATCAGGTAGGTAAAGGCGCACAACTTGAAAAAGGAGATATTATAAGAATAAATAAAATAGAAGTTGATGGTGAAGACCCATTATTTGTATTCACTGGATTTGATAGAACTATCACTTACTTCTGGATATTTATAATTTTTCTTCTAGTTGTAGTACTCATTGCAGGCAAAAAGGGTGTAAGATCAATGTTTTCTTTAGGCCTTTCAGTATTAATTATTGGTAAAGTAATTATTCCACTAATAATTTCAGGAAAAGATCCCATACTTGTAGCAGCAGGAATAGGTTTTGTAATGCTAGCAATACAGCTCTACATAACAAATGGAATCAACCGACCAACAACACTATCGATCCTAGGGGCTGCAGTTGGAGTTTTATGTTCAGTCATTTTCGCTCAAATATTCTCAAATATGGGAAAAATTAGCGGATTTGGTGATGAAAACAGCGGCTTTCTTTCTCTCAATGCTCCAAATGCAATTTCAGTAAGAGATTTAGTTGTGGCAAGCTTCATACTTGGTGTTCTGGGAGTAGTAGATGATGCAACAGTAAGCCAGGTATCAGTAGTATCAGAACTGAAGAAAAACAATAGCAAAATGAGTAAACCAGAACTTTTTAAGTCTGCAATGCAGGTGGGATCAAGCCATATTGGTTCATTAATGAATACACTCTTCCTTGCATACGTAGCATCGGCACTCCCACTCATCATTCTAATGTCAATTTACACACCAAATTTCTATGAAGTAATTAATATCGATCTTTTTGCAGAGGAAATTATACGTACCGTAGTAGGCAGCTTAGGACTAGTTCTTTCAATACCAGCATCTACATACTTTGCGGTTAGTCTTTTAAGAAATAAGGACCTCACAGAGCACTACCATAACCACTAGCTTGACACTATTAGATGTAAAGTTAATACTGTAGAAGAATCTTAATGAGTAAAATATAAAAATGGAAACAGGTCCGCTACATACACATCCAAATGAACAAGGTAGAATGGAACGAAGAGAATCAGATGCAGCAAAACTCACGGCACTGTTTGCCTTTGCTGCGGTTGGTGCCGCTGCATATTTAGGCCTAAGTAAAGCTGATAGCCCGAGATTAGTTGAAAACTCTAATCCAGAAACAACTCCACAAGTAAGGATATTAAACGAGTCACTATATGTAACTCAAGCCAGAGAGATCGCCAGAAATCTGGGGACAATCCTACTTACACAACCCAAGAACCTCTCTGTAAATCCAGAACAAGTTGGAGTAGGAGAATCTTACCCTAATGCAATACAACAAGGTGGAATAATTATGCAAAGGGGAATCTCTAAAATAACACTTGACTATGACAACAATCCTTTTTCAGATGGTTTTGTTACATTCATAAATCAGGGCACAAACAGTCAGGGGGAATATATAACAGCTCAACACCTAAATAGAATATATTTTGTCACACCAGAAGAAAATACATCAGTACAATTAAGACAGTATGTATATGCATATGGAAGTACAAATCAGGAGTTGGTGAATTATACAATGGAAGCAGGTCATGAATATGCTCTCATACCTCTTATTAGCCCTAATCCTGGTGAAAATTCAGCTATGGATGATATACAGTTCGACCCAACAACCGGAGGAGCAGTACATGTCGGAGGGCACCAGACTATACATACTGGGGAGAGAGATGATTATGTAGCCAC
>CAZCMQ010000010.1:0-12409 GCA_964500025.1 uncultured Candidatus Saccharibacteria bacterium
CCAACTGAAACTGAGGAGCCGGTAGCCATATCTAACGAGTTTATTAACTTCCTATTTGACGTATTCCCTCAATCCTACACATATATTTACGGACAAATATATAAACCGCAAGTTCTACTTAGTGAAGAAGCTCTAACTTTAGGACTGATATACTTAACAGCCTATCAGCTAAAGGCATCTAAGTGTTTTAAGGGACTAGAGGAGCCAGTAATGAATTTCGCTCAAGAATTTGCGGACAAAGGAAGACAGGTCGCGCAGAAGTCCATTATTACAAATATGCTAGGAGGGAAGAAAGTCTCCAATGTAGAGAAAACAGATGCAGAAAAACTCGGCTTTTACGGATCGGATCGAAGGCCAGTGGGAATAGCTGAAAGTCAAGCACCAATTATGAAGTCAGTTTCAAGGATCATAATCGAAGATAGAGAACTGAATCAAATACACCAACCAATAAAAGAGAAGATCTACCATGATGTGAGACTTATGAGGGAAATTTTTGATATTTATGTTACAAGGGATCATACTTCTCCAAGTAATTTTATCCCAACCAAATAAACCTCATGCCACCATATCTTAAAAGCTTCAACAGACTACCAATAATTAGGGAATTTGAAAAAATTGACCTTGGCAACCGTGCATTTGGGAGATTAGCGGACTACTTCACGAACCTTTCTGAGGGTCGACTAAAAAAATACGAAGTCGTCTATTATTTAGACATGGTAGAAAGGCGATATGCAAAACTACACCTTATGAAATACGACCAAACATTGAGTAGAGAAGCTAGTACATACGCTCTTACCCAACTAATCCCCCAAAACCTTGAAAACAGGGACACTCAACATTTCGTAAGGCTTGATGTTGAAGAATTTGGGTTTAATCTTTCACAGCTAGCACTTACACAAAAAAGGATAATACCCGAAGATCACACTTCATACCCTATTGGAATAACAGAGTTGGATAAGAGAAATATTCAGTCACTATCTAATCAAATAACATCAGTACGAGAAGGAGATAGATCTAGCTTACATTCTCAGATGGCAAATGAGATCGGATTAGCAATAAAATCCCTTATTCCAAACGAATTCTAATCCAAGCTCATACTAAACAAAGGGAAATGGTAGGAGTGGGCGGACTCGAACCGCCGACCACGGCTTTATAAGAACCGCGCTCTAACCACCTGAGCTACACTCCCATAATGGCCTAATTATACCAGAACTTGTGGAATATACTATTAACTCAATGTTAATGGAGGCATTCCTCCCCCACCCTGTTGAGTACCTTCAGTAACAGCTAAATCCGACCTCCTATTTATCTCCTCTTCAACAACTTTAACATCACGTCCATACTTAGTCCTTGAAAGCTGTTTAATCATACCTGAAATATCCTTATTCATCGCAATATCAAAGCCACTCTCTGGGTACTTTGGACCATACGAAGAATCAAGAGAGAATGGTGATGGATACTTCCCACCAGAAATCATCTTTACATACCAATGCAAATTGGGTTGATTAATCAAATCATTGGCAGTTAAAGTAGGTTCAAACTGAGGCTCAAGAAACTGAGCATCTTCAGGACCAGTTCGTGCAATCATTAGTGTACCAACGTTTCCGAAAACAGCATTCTTAACCGTTTCTTCCATCTGAGCAATATACTGATTTGCAACAGTCAGATTAAGACGGTATTTTCGCGCTTCAGACAAAATAGAGGCAAACTCCTCAGTAGCAAAATTCTGAAACTCATCAACATAGAAGAAGAAGTCTTTTCTTTGATCTTCAGGAATATCTTCACGGCTAAGTGCAGCAGCAATCAGTTTAGGAATGAGCAAAACACCCAAAAACTGCATATTCTCTTCACCAATTAATCCCTTAGACAAATTTACAATCAAAATCTTCTTATTATCCATAATATCCCTCATGTTGAAAGATGACTTAGACTGTCCAATAATGTTTCTCACAGCTAAATTGGTAACAAAACGGTCAAACTTTGAAGTCAAGTAACCAAGTGTCTCAGACTTGTGGAAATCGCTTGTTTTTGCAATCTGATCAGTCCAGAACCTCTTAACCATATCGTCTTTAATCAAAGGTAGCCACTTCTCCTCAACCCACTTCTGATCAGTCAAAATACGCAAAACCTCAACCATAGTAGATCCTTCCTCAGACATAGCGGTCAACATGGCATTTCTTACAGACCTTTCCAAAATTGGACCAACAATACCCTGGTTGTTAGGGTCGAAGATCTTTTTAAGCAAACCGATGAAACTGTTAATAATCCTGTGCTTGTCTTGCTCACTACTAAATTCCATGATGTTGTAACCAATCGGTCTTTCATAGTCAGAAGCGTCAAAGTACACCACATCTTCTATCCTCTCATGAGGGATTCTTTCCAAAACCATTTCAGCAGTTTGACCGTGAGGATCAATGAAACAAACTCCGTCACCATTATAGATATCCTGCAGAATCATCCTTACAAGCATCCAAGATTTACCAGAACCTGTTTGACCAAGAAGGTATGCATGCCTCCTCCTATCATCTCTTTGGAAACATATTCTCTTTCTAACTCCTCTATATATGTTATCCCCTATCCAGATAGTGTCTTTTGATTCGGTATCAGAGCTTATCCAGTTTGCAGCAGGAGCATCCTTAGCCAAAAGCCAGTTGATATTTGGCGCCCTAACGTCTTTGTTGGGGAAGTGATACAACGAAGCAAGTTCCTCTACATTCAGAATTGCTCCCCCCTTGATTGGGGTTCTTCTGTAAATAACATCATGCATAAACTCCCTCCCTTTCAACTTGTTCAACTTCTCCTTCTTAAATTCATTAATACCTGGGTTTCCGAATTGATCAAAAGCCCCAACAATATTATTTAAATGCATATTTGCAATCTCCAAGCTTTGAGCGCTTGCGACAACCCTTATCGCAGTCTGAAACCCTATCTTAGAGACCTTTTTACCAATAGACTGTAGCTGTTCCTGACTCACACTTATCCTCTTTTTCTCTGGATCCGAGTTGGTTTCCTCTACTTTATTTACAAATTTCCTCCCATTTTTCTGCCACTTACTTCCAGCCGGACTTATGACAAATTGAATTAAAGCACCTTCTCCATTCTCCATTTTACTTAATGTGCTGAGGATATTTGCTAAAGGATCCCCAGTAAAGTCTTCTGCCACTTTTACTGGATAATACGGCTCGTCTGTCTGAGTAAGGCTAGCATAAGCAACCTTTGAGGATTCATCAAAAATATTATGCTCTTCAGACACGATCACTTCTGCATCCTGATACGAGCCAAGAATCTGTTTCTCAACTAAGTTGGCAAGCTTTCTAGGGGAGTGGACATAAAAACGGATTTCGCCAGGCAGACCAACTATTTCAAAACTAATACTATTATTTACAGTGAAAAACTTCTCAATACCCTTTCCTGCCCCGCCGATACCATACAGGTTAGCAAACATGCTTTCAGCAACTCCGATTTCAGTTTCATTATCTCTTGGGACCTTCACTTCAAAAAGCACGCCATTCTCAGCTTTCCTGTCCCTATCTTTTTTCTTTAGAAACTGAAGGAAGAAATATATCCCACCGCCAATAATTCCGGCAATAAGAAGAAAAATGAATAATGATGTGAAAACACCTGCAAAATCTAGTCCCTGCTCCTGTGGTCCATAAGAATTGTTAGGATATGTGACAGACTCCCCTGGGGTAACATCTTCAGGTGCAACAGGACCAATAAATTGAGCTAGTAAAACCTCTTTTTGGTGACTCTGAGTCCGCATAGAGCAGTACAAGACAAAGTATTATTTACAAAAACAGGATATCACAAAGAAAGCCTTATATCTATTACCCAAATACAGCAAGCATCTTACGAATAAGGGTTGAGGCCCATGTCCTTCCATCTTCCAAATCTCCAGTCTTGGACACTTCTTCTGAACCCTGAATGACATCATCAGAAATACTATATCCAAAAACTTTAGCACCCCAGCTGCTTTTACCGCTAGATTGGGATGTTAGTTTCTCACTCTCTATTCTGTTCAGATCTTCCTGAGAAAGGTTTTTTTTCACCTTCTCTTCATTTTTCTGTATTTCACTAAGAACACCAGCAAATTCAGGATTTCTTTCGACCTTACTTTCAGGGACCCTCTCAACGACAACGTTCGCTCTAACCTCAGAAGGATTCTCAATTGTCTCAGACTCCAAAACAGGTTGAGATTCTGAAGAGTACTTCTCCAAAAGATTATTCTGCCTTAAAACATCTTTCTTTTGATCAAGAGTTAAGCCTACCCAAACAGACTCCGGGATAATTCCTAAAAGCTCATCAGGTAACTTATGAAGAATCCCTTCAATAAGATTTGACCCCTGCTCTAACTCTGATTTAACTTGTCCTGTCGGCATATTCTGCATTTTCTTATTGTATCATATGACGCCTTTTTTCTCTATGAAGGTCTCTTTCCAGATCTCTCTCTTTTTCTACTGCCCTCTTCTCATGGACCTTCCTACCCTTTCCAATACCAATCTCCACTTTCACAAGCCCTCTAGTCACATACATTTTTAAAGGGATAATAGTCAATCCACCCTGTTTTGTTTTTGAAACAAGCATCTCTTTTTCCCTCTTTTTCACAAGAAGCTTTCTTGAACGAGTAGGATCGTAATCAGCATCACCCATATACTTATATCTCGCAATATCGGCGTTAATAAGCCATAACTGCCCTCCCATCTCCTTAACAAATGCATCCGACAAAACGACCCTGTTCTCCTTTACAGACTTAACTTCAGCCCCAGTTAAAACAATACCTGCTTCAAGGGTATCCTTAACTTCATAATTTCTTCTTGCTTTTCTGTTAACAGCCATAGTAAGCCATTATACAGCATTCCTATCTTAAGGAGATTTTCCAAACATTTTCACCATCCAAAACGTACATATTGCTCTCAGCATGGTCAACAACAACAGACTTCACACTTGAGAACATATTATCCTTATCCCCTCTGTAAACATACTGATTAATCAGCCACATCTCATTTGGATGTCTAATCAATCCGAATGCCTCATTTGGCTTTTCAAAAACAAGAATTCTTTTTTGCGTTTCATCGAAAACATATAAGTAATTATCCAAAGAAGAACCAGTATAACCATATTTAGGCTTTTGAAGCCCCTGACTTAAACCTACGATAGTAACAGGATTTAAAACAAGCTCTCCTGTATTAAAGGAGTACCTCTCAAGACCGTTATCCCCATCAGTAAGGACATAAACACTGTAGTCACCAAAGATATCTGTCGCACTAGAAAGAGTGCCTCCGGTAACAAAAGAGTAAGGCAGACCGTAACCACCGCTTCCCGTTCTTGCAGATTTAATAACTGCCGTAGAACTGTTTGAAAGTAGATACACCTCATCACTGTTTGAGAATATAGCCATATTAGAGATACCTCCGACATTAATATCATCAGCGCTTAAACCAACCAGCGAAGTAAACGATGCTTGTCCCTCCCCTTCAAATCTTGACCTTACAATCCCACTTCTAGTGTCATACACATATATCCCCTCTGTTCCCATATTTACGTGTCGAGGCTCAGTAATTATTCCGTCCGAGTCTGAAACAGTAAGAACGGAGGACTTGTTAAAAAGCCCTACTCTATAAACAGCTCTAGATCCGCTGTCAGCAATGATCAAAAATTCATTCATTCGTTCATCTCTATAGATTGTCATATCAGAAGGTTTCGACCTATTATCTATCTCCAACTTTGTATTTATAAACCTCTCTAGATTCTGCCCTTCTACCAAAACCTTTACCTTGTTCAACCTATCATCCAAATCCTGAACTTTTTTCTTAAGCTCATTAACACGAACCAAGTCAGGTGCAGAAAAGTCCTTTCCATCAAGCTTCTTAAGTTCCTCTTGTGCAATAAAGATAGCACTTTCAGCACTCCCCCTATCAACAGAAATATCTCGATCTGCAATCTCCAATTGAGTATTAACCACCGCAGCAACAGCTTCAACCTCTCTATGAAGTTCACGACTTGCTCTCGCGCTATTAATCAACTTTACACCTCCAAAAATGACAAGAATAGCTAAAAGAACAATACCAACTGTAGCAAATCTCTTACTTCTTAAACTAGAAATCTTGTACCCATCAATTTTCATTCCATGTGCTGATGGGCCACCACGAAGTTTAAATACAGAAAATTTAGAAAGCATCCTTTTGTACCAGATTTTTCTTCCATACCTATCCTCAACAACATCTTTAACTTTTCCACCTAGGTTGGAAAATGCAAAAGAAACTTTCTCAAGAGCAGGATGAAGCTTTTCTCTCAAATCAGAAACAGTTTTAGATAGTTTTTCTAAAGCCTCGCTTCCTTTGGCCTTAATTTCAGAAGTGGAAACGTCTTCAGCAGGTGTTTCAACAACCTCTTCAACTTCCTCATCAATAACTTCAACAATATCCGCATCATTTTCCATGTTACTTACATTCACAGTCTCCTCTTTAACCAAAGATTCATTTCTACTTAAAACCAAAACTCCTTGATTTCCCATAAGGCTTTCTGAGAAAGAATCCATCCTTGAGACAAGCTCCACCGAGTCTACACCAGGCTCAACAACATCAGTGAAAGCTGAAAGAAGAACAGGTGAAGCCAAAAGAACAAGATCATCGTCCTCAAGTGCAACACTTGCAACAGTAACTTTGTTCTCTGCTAAAACCGCCCCAATGTTTACAAAGCCGCTGCTTTTGTAAAGGTAAAGCTCTTCTTCTCCAAAAACTCCAAGGTATCCAGTCTTGTCTTTAATTACAGCAACAGCAAAACTAAGGTTTATACCCTTCTTTTCTAGCTCTTTGTCATGCTTCATCAATTCAACAATTTTGCGAGAGCCAGAAGCAATAGCCTTTTTCAAGCTCTCAATTACAGAAGATTCTCCTGAGTAAAGATAGCCGTCCAAAATACCATCCCATACAAACTTTACCGCCCTATCCGCCTGAAATGAACCGTCTCCTGAAACTGTAATTAATGCAGCAATCTCTCCTTTAAATGACTTCTCCTTAATATCTGAGGGAACATATCTGAAGGCCGAAGTTATAGCCTCAGTAGTTATATCTGCAGAGGTGTATCTTCTAAAAAACATGAGATTTAGCCCAAAAGAACTAAAATTACTCCGAATAGACTTCCAATTAATGCAACTAGAAGGTGGATATATGTAAGTAGCCTCACAAATCCGTTTGTATCTGTTTTTACAGTATCATTAAGAATCCTAATCCTTAATGTGAGCATGAATGCATATCCAAGATAACCGGTGAAAATGAGAATGAAGAGCACCTTGAATATAATGCCTACTCCAAATATTCCTACTTCTCCTGGTCCTATTCCGTCTAATACATCCATAATGTTTACTTTTTAATTATATTTGACCCTTATTTTTCATCGCTAGCAAGTCAAAAAGAGTATCTTGAATATCTCTTGGTCTTGGAACCCTGAGAAATTCAAATTCCCCTTGCGCTGCTGCTGTTTGTATATGAACATCACCAAAATCAAAGAATGAACTCCAAAAACCAACTGGTGTGTGAGTAACATCCTGAACATTTTCAAGTTTTGTTTCAGAAAATCTGTGATAAAGAATGTTTTCAAAATCCACATCAATTATCCTTGAGCTGGTAATTATATTCACAGAAAAGAACCACTTTAAAAAACCGTCAACAGCAAGGGTAAATGCAGCTAGAAGAAATGCCAGCCCTGCCCCTATTGATAGAGTTGCTTCAACTTCAAGGCCGATTGAATTGAAAAAGACACCTGGAAGAAAAGCTAAAATCAATAAAAAGAGAACTAAGAGTGCTGTTGGAATAAAAACTGCTGGGTGCTGTCTAACAACAAGAATCACATCCTCCCCTTTATCCTGACCATTAAAAGAGATATCAGACGGGAATGCACAGAAAGCACCTAAGGCACTTGCATGGACATCATTTTCAATACGCCCGATAAAGGACTTTCCTGCTTTTGTGTATTTTGCTGGGATTTTAGACTTTCTTGATGAACTTGGCATATATCTCAAGATATCACAAAGATTCCTGTGTAACAAGATATTCCTACTTCTTTCTAATGTCTATATGTATGAAACTATTTGGACCTGGGTTTACAGAAAGATAGCCTGGTGCACGAATATTGTAAGTTTGATAAAACTCACTCCCAGACATAATTATTGTTCCCCTGTTAGTATTAAAGAAGACGGACTCTGTATTCCCAGAAGTTGTTTTTGTAGTCACACTAGAAACAGAGGTAACAGGACTATTAAGTAATCCCCTCATCTCTGACATTGAGTACGGTCCTCCAGACAGCCCAGAAATCGGACATGCAGCTAAAGTCACAGGAAGGATCTTTGAAGTATTTACACTACCCTTCAACCCGCTGCCCTTTAGAACAAGGAAAGTATTAACAAGATCGGACATTTCCTCATTTGAAAGCCATGGATGAGGATGAGCTCCACATGTAACAACACCATATGTGTAGCCGTTATTTAACTGATACCCTGGCCATGATTTGTAAAACCAACCAACTCCCGATTTACTCTCCCAAGCATTTGCAGTCCAACCACTCTGCCCTCCATTTCCATCCGTAGTATCCCAACCAACACCATTAACCCACCCACCATGCACAGCCGCATACTGGGTTAAAATTGGATTCTTCGCAGAATCTACAAGGATCTGACCAGCTGTTTCTGAAACAGCCGTAGCCCAAGCTCCAGTATAATGATTTGAGCTATAAACCTGACAGCTTTGAGTTGTACAAATTGGATTCTGCCCATTACTTGTGTACCTAACAGCATAAGTTCTTGCCGCGATTACCTGAGCTTTAAGCACATTCATATCATTCACATTATTCCAAGCACCATTAATCTCACGGATACCCAAAAGATAGGTCTCTAAAGGCATCGTTCCATGCCCTTGAACAGTGATATTCTGAGTAATATCCTGATTCCACACCTTTCCATTGCTGATTGATCCATTAGGATAGTAGGCACTTAAAATCTGTAGATATGTCTGACCTGCGTCATCTCTAGCTTTTGCCCCCCACTGACTCATTCCATTTCTATGAGTAAAGGCTCCAATGGAAAACACTCCGAAGTAACCGCCAGGGGCATTAGACGTGAAATCGTTGTACCCACCAGCCCCACCTGTTGGAATGTCACTTGCACTAATATAGGTTCCACCCGATTTGGCAAGAAGGATTGTCGCTTGAAGCTCAGAAATCTGCTCTTTCAACAACGAAATCTGCCCACCCAGCCTACCGACTAAACTATTTCTTCTTGCAATCTCAGCCCTAGTTCTTTCCATCTCCTCCTTAAGCTCAGCCATAATTTCATCCAACCCTTCTCTTTCATGCTCCAGATCCAACTTCTCCTGTTTCATCAGTGCATACTCAGCTGAAATCCCTTTCATCTCCTCAACCAATTTTACAACTGCAAGCCTTTTAAAAAGCAAAGAAGTTAAAAAATCCTCACCTTCATTTCGGGAAAGAACCTGCTCAACGAGACTACTTCTAGACCTCTTGTACAAAACCGCTGACATTGAAGCTAATTCACCCTGCTTCTCTTCTAAAAGTTTTTCACGAGCAGCAACATCCTTCTCTTTTTGGGAGATATATTCATTAACCTGGTTAACCTCTTTCTCCATCAATTTAATCTTTTCCTCCAAAGAAGCCCCACTCTTTCTAATCTCTTCAATCTCCTTTTTTACCTGCTCAACTGTAGACTGCTTCTCCTTTATTTCAGTATTCTTCTGATCAACCTCCTTTTCCAAATCTTCTACACTTTGTGAAAATACAGGTGAAAGAAAAAGCATTGAAAAAGTAAATGCAACAAACAGGAGTATTATTGATTTTGTTGTAACGGCAAGGGCAGAGTTCATAGCCAATTATACCGTTATTTCAAATGAGTTTCGACAAAACGGACAACGTATGGGAAAAAGATTATTAAACCGGCAACAATAGAGACAAAAGCGCTTATGAGAACCGCTCCAGCACTCACATCTTTAGCATATTTAATATTTACTCTGTACTCGTGTGATATGGTGTCGCTTAATGCTTCAATTACGCTATTGAAAGCCTCTGAGATGAGAACAAGGCCAATAACTAGCGAAACAGAGATCCAATCATCATGAGAGAGACCTAAAATAAATCCTCCAATTATTACAAGAGATGCAAAAAGGAGGTGCAATCTAAAATTTCTTTCGTTTTTGAGGATGAGTTTTAGGCCAGTGATTGCGTATAACTGACTTTGGAAGTGGTTCCGAGGTTTGTAGGTTGGATTTTTACCGTTGCGGTCTTTCGCCATTAGGATAGGTATAAATATTATCTATTAACCTAAAAGGAAATTGAAGACGATATTGAGAACAAGTCGGAAAATACTTAAAAAGATGAGCCCGATAACTGCCCATGTAAAAGTACCCTGTGCTGTCTTTATCCTGCTTGGGTCCCCTCCTGACATCATCCACATATACCCACCAACGATAATCATTATGACAGCCAGAATCTGGGCAATAGGCATAACAAGACCAAATACATTTGCAAGAATAGCATAAGCCTCACTAAGTTGAGGAGGCTCCTGTGCAAAAACAGGTGATGGAGCAAAAAGGAGTGAAAGGTAGAAGATTTTTAACAATGCTTTTTTCATGTTTACTATGATAGCAGTCTATTTAAAACAAATCTAATAACCAATGGAGAGACGAATACAAGAATCATTCCAATAAGACCATAAATAATGGATTTCTGAGCTTTTTCTGCCTTTTCAGCATCACCCCCAGAAAGAATATACTCAATACCCGCTCTGATTAGAGCATAGGCTGCTAAAAGAGCAGAGAGAGAAATAACCAGGTTAATGGCATGAGTAAACCAGGTCATTAAATCCGTATAACTTGTTGGGCTAATTCCTGATAAATCCATATCTTTTAAAAAGAAAAGGGCAGGAGCTTGCCTGCCCGTTCAAATTCGTCTTAAGCTCCGAGAAGCTGTGATCTTACGTATCTAACGATAAGAGTTGCAATGAAAGCAATAACTAAACCGACAATAGCGTATGTAATACCCTTTGTAGCTTTCTCAATCTTACCCTCATCTCCACCAGCAACAATGTACTGTATACCTGAAAATACGAGAATACCTACAGCAATAAGAGCGGAAAGAGTGATAACAAGCTGCAAAGCTGAACCAATGAAACCGATAAGGTCTCCACCCTGTCCAACACCAACTCCAACACCCTGAAGAGGGTCACCTTGTGCAAATACAGAAGCTGCACCAATAAGTGAAGCATAAGCTGTTGCTGCGGTTCCTGCAATCTTTCCTACAACGTTTGATAACTTTTTCATTTCAATTCTATTTAATTTATATTATAGGTTGAAAAGATTATATTATAAGTAGATTACTAGTGCAATACTACTTAATTAATAATCGCATTCATTACAAATCTTATAATAACTCCTGCCAAAAATACAATGATCATCCCAATAATCCCATTTCTTATAGCATTTCCACCATGCTCTGCTTTCTCAGCATCTCCACCTGAAGTAATTAAAAGATAAGCACCAAGAACAATCATTATGACAGCTACTAGAGCTGACAGAGTAATTGCTGCGTTAATAGCCTGAACAACCTTACCAACAGTACCTTCATAAGTTGAAAAGTCTCCTCCACCCCATGAGCTTGAAACTCCAAACCACCCTTGTCCCAAAAGCATTGCTTTTTCTTTTATTTTTTTCATACAGATCTTTTTTAAATTAATTACCAGCAGGTACAGGAATTCTCAAAGTATTCTGGATCAAAAGCAAAATAGCAATTGAAAGGGCTATCAAAGCAAAGCCAACAACTGCATTTGTGATAGCTTCTCTTGCTTCATTAAGTTTTTCAGGGTTACCTTGGCTAGTAACCATTGTATAACCGGCATAAATCATTATTCCTACAGCAGCTAAAGTAGCAGCAGGAATAGCAAAGTCCAAAATGATGCTCACATAACCAGCAAGACAAGCGGCTCCCTCAGCTGTCGCATCACATGTATAACTAGTTGCCTGATCAAGACCGCTAACAAGTCTCCCACCTAAACTATCAGCAGAAACTGGAGTTACTAACAGATTACTAATTTTTAAAACAAGGTTCTCAATCATTTCAGCGTAATTATACTACAATATAGCACCCTCACCAATACGACCGTAATTACAGTAGTCACAAGTATGCCCTCTTGGGACAGTAAAATCCCCGGCGCGAATTTTCCCCACAATGTCCAAAACCTTCTTTTTAACGATCTCTTTTTTAGCATCATTAACTTCAACAACAACCTTTGTACCATTCTCCAAGTAAATATATGATACATCCCCCACCTTTAATCCCATCAATTCTTCAACCGCCATACAGTAAAGAACAAGCTGCCACTCTTTGTTCGCATCTTTTTCATTTTTAG
>CAZCMQ010000011.1:0-11863 GCA_964500025.1 uncultured Candidatus Saccharibacteria bacterium
CAATTTGTAGAATATCTTTAGGATAGCGAATTCCTTCAATTTCATACTGACTATTTAAAGAGTTTGTTTTTTCAGACATATCCCAAACTTCATTCCAGCTCGTATAAGTAAACAAGGTGAGCACAAAGAAAAGATTAGTAAAAAGAATTAAGAGCATAGAAATAAAATTGAATCAATTTAGATTATTTCCCAGGATGAGGGTTTTCACCGCTTAGCCTCCCAGGGTGAGTAGTAAATCCGAGTGTGTGAACCTTATTCCATTCAACATTAACTAGAGGAACAGGGTTAGTATGAGAGCCATATTCACTGCTTTTCCTGACTTCAAAATGAAGATGGTAGCCAAGTGCTTCACAGTTATACAACCCACTATTTCCGGAAATTCCTATCTGCTGTCCTTTATAAACCTTATCTCCCACCTTCAGCTTAATACCAGATGAATCTGTAAAAGAATCCAGATGCAGGTATAGGCTGTGTAAATTATCTTTATGCTGGATTAAAAGATAATTCCCACCACTCAAGCATTTATTCTTTCCATGATCCCACCCAGCATATATCACCCTCCCATCGTTTGTAGCTAACACAGGCTCTTTTTTTGCGCCGAAATCAATTCCAGTATGAGGGTTTTGATACGCGGTCTTTCCATACCATTGAGTAACTCCAATAACTTTGTTAAATGGAAAACTTAGTGGCTTAAGATCTGCATTTGAAACTAGCTTCAACTGTGGAATTTTAACCTTGTCAGATAGAGGGGAGACTTCAGAGAACATAAAGGTCTTACCATCTTTTGGGACTACAGCATCGTATTGAAAAATATACCTTGCCCTAAAATACTTTGCAGACATATCTTCATTCACTGGGATACTTATTTTGTATCTCCCTCCTCCTAAGTCAGTCCTAAAAATATCTATCTGAATTCCAGAAGATGCATTAAGGATCTGAATCTCCCCATTTACTCTCTCAGAATATTCTTCGACTTTTTCTTCGGCACATTTCCCAAACCATGTTTGTGGGTCAAAAAGCTCCCCCTTTTTGCACTTAACAATCTGTACATACATATCCATTGATTGGGGGACTGTAATATCAACGTCAATCCAGTAAATTCTCTCCGCTAGAGGGTGCTCTATCCTTGAAACTACAGGATTTTTCATTCGACACCTCTCTCTCACGAGAGTTTCAAGAGTCAGATTATATTTATATCTGCAATACCCAACATCCTCTTTAGAATCGCTTATACCCAAAACCCCATTAGTACCTCCTATACCTGTATTATTGTCTTCACTCCTGCCAATCTCACCAAAAACTTCTGGAATAAATATTGGATCTTCTTGAATTTCATCAGGAACTGTTTCTACCACTTCTTTCGCCTTGGTAGGTGTCTCTGTTATATCAACCTTAACTTTAATTATCTCTTCTACATTTGAGGTCTCTTGTGTATCTACCTCTTCCTCAATATATCTTTCTTCCTCAGGATCTTTCTCTTCCGTATTATCTTCCGGTACTTCAATTTCATCCCCATCCTCGGTAGTTTCTTTAAAAGTAACTAATATATATGGAAATAGAGGCTGTGTGCAGTTTGGAATCTGATCTGAAATTAAACAATCAATTGACCAAAAGTCCCCAGCAGGGGAATCCTCGCTTATTGTTTTTACTGCAAGGCCAAAACTGTTCTCCCAGTTTGCTATCTGATTAAAGAAAATTTCTGTGATATTAAGTGAACTCCAGCCTAGTACAGGTTCGATAGTTTGTGTACTTGTAAAAGCAGGATCGATATCCGGCTGATTTATCCATGACACTGCGCCCGCATTCCAATCCTCAAGTGGTTGAGTAACAACTACCTCTAAAGGTAGCATATACCTATTTCTATACTGATACATCATCAACTCTACCTTCTCAATCATCTCAACTTCCCACTCTTCCTCTATGTTTACCAGTGGAGAGATATCATATTTGAGAAACGCTGTCCCCGTTCCGTTCTGACTTGTGCTCCCAAATCCGATTAGTAATTTAGAAAATTTTGAATGGTCCTGATAAAAGCGGATAGAGTCAGTATAAGTGTCCTCAATGATATTCAACTCAAGAGTATTTTGTGCCAACACTTCCTTAGCACTTAATGAGAAAAGTATAGGAATTATAAATAAGGAAGAAATTATGTTTTTCAAAGTTTTGTATCTTTAAGTTATTATCTCCATTGTCCTCTCTAAAAATGAAATATGTTTGAACTAAATAAAGACTGTTTTTAGGAACATAAAATTGTCCAATGTAGTACAATATAAACAGTAAATTTTTTAGAATGATCATGGATAAAAAGATGCTTGTTGTAGTAGTACTTTTCTTTGCGCTAGTATTTGTTTTCGCCAGTAAACTCTTTCAAAAAGCTGATACTGTAGGAGAAGAATCTGCACATATTGAAAATATTAAGCTATGTACATTTGTCCCTTCCTCTGGTGAGTGTTCTAGTGACACAGTATCCTTTGACCCTGATACAGGAGATGTATATGCCACTGCAAATATGAAAAACATTGAAGTATCAGTGCTTAAGGCTAAATGGATATACATTCTAGATGGTGAGGAGAGTGTTCTTGCTGAAGACGAAGTAGAAATCTTTGAAGACGGTTTTGTACAACTACAGCTTGAAAAATCTCCAACAAGGGGTTGGTTAGAAGGAAATTATAGGTTAGACCTTTCTCTTAGAGACAAAACAGGAACAACTGTAGTTAAGGAATTTACAATCACCAGTCAGTAGCCCCCGTAAACTGTAAACTGGTGTATAATCGCAAAGATACTTAATCTTCGAAAATATGTTTAAACTACTATCTTCTCTTTTTGACTCAAATGAGAAGCAGTTAAGAAAGATTCAGCCAGTGATAAAGGAGATTAATTCTCTGGAAGAGAGTGTTGCAAAGCTTTCAGATGAGAAGCTTCTTGAGAAAACTTTAGAATTTAGAAAGAAACTTGGAGTAGATCGAGAAAAGGTTAGAGGGGAGATGGCACGAATGGACAATGTGACCTTAGAAAAAACTCTGGTACAAGAAAGAGAGTCTTTGAAAGACATACTACCGCAAGCATTTGCAGTTATCCGTGAGGCTTCCAGAAGAGTTACAAATCACAGACACTTTGATGTCCAAATGATGGCTGGTTACTATCTTTTTGAAGGAAGGGTTGTTGAGCTTTTCACAGGAGAAGGTAAAACATTAGCCGCAAACATGCCCATTTATCTTTACGCCCTTACTGGTCGAGGTGCACACCTGGTTACAGTTAACGATTACTTGGCTCGAAGAGATGCTGAATGGAACGGTCATATACTTAATTCGCTCGGACTTTCAGTTGCAGCTATAAACTCGGGATCACAATATCGTTTCATTACTGATGAAGAAGCTATTAAGCTAAAAGGTGCAGAAGCCAAAAAACTCATTAAAGAAAGAGATGAGAGGAGAAAGAAAGAGGGAAGGTTGAAGTATGACCATATGAGTGGGGTAAACTTGATTGAGTGCACTAAAAAAGAGGCATATGCATGCGATGCAGTCTACGGAACAAATAATGAGTTCGGCTTTGATTATCTAAGGGACAATATGTCTCAAAGTCTTAATGATATGGTTCAAGGTCCACTACATTTCGCCATTGTTGATGAAGCCGACTCTATTCTCATTGATGAAGCAAGGACACCTCTGATCATCTCCACAAGCGCACAGGCAAGTAACGATATGTACAAACAGTTTGTAAGTATTGTCAATCAATTACAGCCTGAAAAACATTACACTGTAGATGAAAAAGCAAAGGCAGTTTCGTTAAATGATGATGGTATTGATCAAGTAGAAAAAGCTTTAAAGATAAAGAATGTGTATGAAAATGCTCAGCTTGCATACCACTTGGACAATGCACTTAAAGCAAAGGAGTTGTACAGAAGAGATGAGGAGTATCTTGTACGAAATGGTGAAGTTGTAATTGTTGATGAGTTCACTGGTCGTGCACTTCCTGGCCGTAGATATAGTGAAGGACTTCACCAGGCTATTGAAGCAAAGGAAGGTGTTGAAGTTAAAAGAGAAAGTAGAACAATGGCTACAATTACGCTTCAGAACTACTTCAGACTCTACTCACATCTTGCTGGTATGACTGCTACAGCTCTAACTGAAGCTGAAGAGTTTTCAAAAATCTACAATCTGGATACTGTTGTAATTCCGACAAATAAGCCGGTTGTTAGAAAGGATCTCCCAGACACAGTTTATAAAACAATGAACGGCAAGTTTAAGGCAATAATTGAAGATGTAAGAGAGCATCATGAGAAGGGTCAGCCTGTTCTTGTTGGTACAACCTCCGTTGAAAAGTCCGAGATAATCTCTGAGCTACTTTCAAAAGAAGGGATAAAACATAACGTACTTAATGCAAAACAGCATGAAAAGGAAGCAAGCATTGTTAGAGAGGCTGGTCAAAAAGGTCAGGTCACTATTGCTACAAACATGGCAGGTAGAGGTACAGACATTTCACTAGGGGACGGTGTTAAAGAGCTTGGAGGTTTGTACGTGATCGGTTCAGAAAGACATGAAGCGAGAAGAATTGATAACCAGCTTAGAGGGCGATCTGGACGACAGGGAGATCCTGGTAAGTCTCGTTTCTATATATCGTTTGATGACGAGCTGATGAGACTTTTCGGCGGTGATAATATGAGCTCAATAATGGGAAGTGTTGGTTTCGATGATAACCTTCCGATTTCCCTTAATCTTCTTGGAAAGACAATTGAAAGTGCTCAAAAAAAGGTTGAAGCTAGAAACTATGACATCCGTAAGAACCTGGTTGAGTATGATGATGTGTTGAATAAGCAAAGAGACGTTATTTATGCCCTCAGAAGAAGAGTTTTGGCCGTATCAGAGAGTGAATTAAATGAGAAACCTTCTAAGAAGGCTGTGAAGCTTAAAGAGTCAGACGTAGCCGCTTTAGATATTCAAAGTCTTCTCTCACAGCTTTCTGGTTTTACTCTGACAAATAAGGAAACTTGGGATATTGCACAACTTGAGAATTTCCCATCAGTCAACCATCCTCTTTTAATCTGGGTTCTTAAAAAGGTTCTTGAATCAGTAAGGTTTGTTGTTTCAGCACAGCTTGAGGATGATATGAAAGTGGATAATGTTGAAGAGAGAAAGACCGTAGCACATATTAAATCTATTCTTAGTGAAGAACTAATTGCAGTTGCAGTAAAGCTTCTTGGTTTTAAGGATGAGAAAGGGTTCTTTAGAAAGATGAATGAGAAAGGCGATATTGCTCAAAAAACAGACCATCTATTAAAACTTGTGACTACTGCCTTCATTTTCCATGTGTATGCCCTTTCGAAACAGGCTGCTGTAGAAGTTTCAAAGCTTTTAGCGCTGCAAACAATTGATCAGTATTGGATGGAGCACCTTGATACAATGGGTGATCTCAAAGAAGGAATCTTCTTGAGGAGTCATGCACAAAGAGACCCGCTAGTAGAGTATAAAAATGAAGGGTATAGAATGTTTGATGCAATGCTTGGCAGTGTCGATGAATCGGTTGTAAGCAGGTTCTTTAAGGTCAGAATGGTTGAAAGGGCTCCTGCTCAGTCAATACAGGGTAGAGCAACTAAAGAGGATGTACCAAGTATCAGCAATGATCAAAGACCAGGACAGGTTTCAAAGCCCACTGCTGTAAAAAATACAAAAAAAGTAGGAAGAAATGACCCTTGCCCATGTGGAAGCGGAAAGAAATATAAGAAGTGTCACTATCCTCAATACGGCTAACACTATATTTTTGGGTTGAGAATAAGACTTTTCTTTAGTATCAATCAAAAGATTATGTCCAATTCTGTGTAGTATAACCTATAGGTCAATTGACACTAGGCTTAGTAACAATATATCCTCAAATATACTTAATTGGATAATCTTTGTGTTTTAAGATGGCTGCCCCAAAGACAAGGAAAACTACGGCAAACGATAAAGGAGAGAAAATAGTGAAGCCTGTAAACAGTATTCATATTGTTGTTTATGCTTGTACACATTGCGGTGAAGAGATCGAAGAGCTAAAGCTTTGCACGGAATGTGATTCTCCAATGAAAGTTATTCAGGTGATTGAGAAGTTTGGCTCAGAAGCAGATGAGTATTTAAAAGAGCTTAAAAAGGATGGTAATTGGTCTGGCAGCTCAGTTACTCCACCAAAGAAGGCTGAGGCTACAGATGATGGAAGTATCTCAGATGATGACTTAGACAGCCTAGATATTCCTATAATGGGTATTGAGGAGGAGAATGATGAACCAGCAGGACTTGGTGAAATATTCCCTGATGATGGAGATGAAGATTCTCCTTCAACCCCTTCTCAAGATATCGATTTTATGGAGGCTTTGGACAAGCTTGATGAGGAAGAGGATGTGGATGACTTACATGATTTAGGTCCTGACGGTCTTCCTGAGTTGTAGCATTTTACCCATAGTGGTAAACTTTGTATCATGAAATTACCTGATAATGTTGCTGTTGTAACAGATTCTCTACTGAATAGAGGTGGTGCAGACAGGATGCTTTTTTCAATTCTTGAACTTTTTCCGAAAGCTGTTGTTTTTACATCCTCCTACAATCCCAAGAATTATCCTGATATGAAACATGAAGTAAGGACTTCATTTCTTGATAATCCCATATTTAAAACCTTCTTTCCAAGGCATATAAATGTTTTTACACCTGTAGCTTTTGAAACGCTTGATCTTAGAGGCTTTGACCTGGTTCTCACACTCTCAGCAGGAGCTGGGAAAGGCGTCATAACCTACCTTGACCAACCGCATGTGCTCATAATCCTTACTCCACCTCGTCACCAGTGGGAAAAGGAACTTAACTCAAGATCTCTTCCACTTAAAAACCTCTATGGATTTCTAGCAAACTTTACTGGACACTATCTGAGACTTTGGGATATTGCTGCCGTAAAAAGGGCGGACTACTTAATCTCCATATCCAAATTCATCCAGAAGAAGGTTGATAAAGTGTATAAAAGAGAGAGTGCTGTGATATATCCGGGTTTGAGTGAATTTTGGTTCAAGCCTGTTACAAAACCTCAAATATCTGAAGTTAGTAAAAAATATAACCTTCCTAAAACTTTCGCCCTTACTGTTTCTAGAATGTACGATCATAAAAGGATGGATTGGGTTATTAAAGCCTGTTTAATTAGTAATACACCATTAGTTGTTGTTGGTGACGGTCCAGACAGAAAATATCTTGAAGACCTTGCAAAAGGAGCCAAGAACATACAGTTTGTTGGTTTTGTACCTGATGAAGAACTTAGAATCCTCTACACCCTAAGCGATGTATTTCTCTTTGCAGCAATTGAAGATTACGGATACGTACCTGTTGAGGCTATGGCGTGTGGTACACCTGCACTAGTTTTTAAACAAGGTGGTCCTACTGAAACCGTTAAGAAGGGAAAAACAGGTGAATTCTTTGGTTCAATAGCGGAACTTGAACAGCTACTTAGAAGGAAAGAGTGGAGGAAGTATAAAAAACCAGAAATTAAAAACCAAGCAAGACTTTTTGATGAAAAGAGATTTAAGAAGGAATTTATGCAATACTTAAGTGATGTCTGGAACAATGAAAAACGAAGATAAAAAGATAAAAGTTGCAATAGTTGTTGATAATATGCTCGGATGGGGAGGTGGGATGGAAGTACTAAAAGAACTTCTAACCCTTTACCCTGAAGCCACTGTTTATACCCCAATTTCAGATCCTGACTTTGTTAAGAGGTTTTTTCCTAAGATAAATCTTAAGAATTCATTTATTCAATACTTCCCTTTTGAAAAATCTCTCAGACAAGAACTATACCTTCTATATCCCATTGCGATGAGTCTTTTCTCATTCAAAGAATACGATATTGTAATCTCTGCTGGGACAGCATTTGCTAAGTTTGTTAGACCAAAAGGAAAAAAGGTTAAACATATTCACTACTGTTACACCCCTCCGAAGTTTTTTTGGATGAAAGAGGGTAGGACAATAAAAGAAATGAAAAGACTTTCATATAGATTTTATTCCTTTTTCATGGATACATTCTTAGAAAAGATTTGGCAAAACTGGGACAGGAACGCAGCAAGCCGGGTAGATAAGATTGTTTCTATTTCACATGAAGTAGCCTCTCGAACGGAAAAATTCTGGGGTATTAAATCCGATGTTTTGTACCCTCCCGTTGATACTACTTCTCTTAAATTTAATGGAGATGTTGAAAGCCGTGAGAATTGGTATCTGTATCTTGGAAGGGTGGAAACATATAAAGGTGTAGATTTGGCAATAAAGGCGTGTATAAAAAATCATGTGCCACTTAAAATTGCAGGGACTGGGAAACACTTGGATGAAATGAAGGAACTTGTAGAAGAAAGTAATGCAAAAGGTTTAATTAAGTTTCTCGGTTTTGTTAGTCAGGATCAGAAAAAGGATCTTCTTTTCAGGTGTAAGGCATTAATCTTCCCTGTAAAAGAGGAAGATTTTGGAATAGTTGCTGTTGAAGCTAATGCTGCTGGTGCCCCCGTTATCGCCTACAGAAGTGGTGGTGTAAAGGAAACAATTTCACAGAAAAATCCTAAGACTGGTGTATTTTTTAATGAATATTCTTCTGAGAGTCTTTCAAAAGTATTGAAAGAATTTAGCAATGAGAATATCACTGCAGATAATTGCAGAAAACAGGCTAGTCAATTTGACAGTGCTATTTTCCGTTATAAGTTTAGAAACCTTGTAGAAGATGTTTTACGAGGTAATTAAGAGGATCCTAGATATTACAATCTCTCTTTTGTGCATAATACTTCTTGCTCCAGTTATGTTTTTGATTGCGATTACAATCAAACTTTATGATGGTGGGCCTGTCTTTGATGATGCTCCTTTGCGTATAGGGCGGAATGGTAAACCATTTGTTATGTATAAATTCAGATCAATGATTGTAAATGCTCATGACAAAATCAAGACAGATCCTGGTTTAAGCAAAGCTTTTAAAAATTGGTCAGCAAACAATGGAAAGTTAAAAGTGAACGAAGATCCAAGAGTTACAGTTGTAGGGAAAATACTTCGTAAAACTGATCTTGATGAAACGGCTCAATTTTTAAATGTTTTAAGGGGAGAAATGAGTATAGTGGGGCCACGCCCATTTTTTAGGGAGGAACTTGAAATTGCTTATAAAAAATATCCTAAGGCCAAAGAGTATATTCCTAAGATTCAGAGTGTAAAGCCAGGGATTACTGGTCCATGGCAGGTTTTGGGTAGAAACAAGTTCTCATTTCTTGAAAGATTTGAAATTGATGCGCGTTATACTCAACGTAAAAGCTTGCTCTATGATTTTTACATCATTGTTAGGACTCTTCCTGCAGTAATCTTAAGATATGGAGTATACGAATAGCCATGAGGACATATAGAGACACAGTTTTTGTCTTAAAATCTTTAGATTACTCTGAGACAGATAAGATTCTAACTGTTTTTGGTTTGGAAGGTGGGAAGTTTAGTCTAATTGCTAAAGGAATTAGAAAAATTAGTAGTAAGAATAGGGGGAATATGCAGACTCTCTCGTTAAGCGCAATTTCATATTATAAAGGGCAGGGAATGCCTGTTCTGATGGAGACTCAAAACATTGCATACATAGATTTTTTAAACGAAGATATGGAAGATCTGCAAAGGGTCCTTCTTGTTTTAAATAAGCTTTTGGCAGAAGGTGAGCCAAATGAAAAGATATTCAAGGCACTTGAGAGTATTGTTAGGAAAGGAATTGATACCGAAAATGTGAATAAATTCAGGGTGCTATTTCTAAATCAGGAAGGTTTTTTAGCCACCGGCAATGAATGTTCTTTGTGTGGACGGGAGGAAGATCTTAACTATATTGACAGTACAACCTTTGAATTGATCTGCGAAAGTTGCTACTCTAAAAAGGATATTAAGCCGCAGGTGGTATTGCCAATTAATGAGTCTCTCTATCAAAGTAAGAAACTCACTGCTGCTTTAGACTTATACATTACCAATTTATTGGCACAAGCATAATGAAAAAACTGCTCATAATTCTAGCCCTTTTCTCACTCACCTTCGGGTTTGCAGGTGTGGGATATGCTTTTGCACAAGGTGAGGTTAAAGCTGAATTTGATTCTTCCCTTAAAGCGTTTGTAGATATTGATAATTTCTCAACTTTACAAGTACAGCCTTCAAATAATGAAAGAGGTTTGGAAAGTGATGTTGTTGCAAGAATCCTTGATAGGAATGGGAATCCTCTCCCAAATCATACAATATTTTTTTACACTCTAGACTCGAGTGAAAATGTAGTCTTTGTACAACCATCTGTATCAAATTCTGATGGTTATGCGATAGGGAAAGTTAAGGCCATGCAGGAGGGTGTATATGTTATAAGAGCTTATGATGCGACGTATCCCGAGGGTGATATTTCCTTGTATAGTACAGACACTCTCTATGCTTTCCCTCTTCATGTTCCTGTGTTGTCACAAGAACCATATTATACAAAAGGACTAAATAATAGATTGTATTGGGATGCAATTTCAGGAGATGGAGATTATGAGTACTACTTAGAGGTCGCAACAGACTCTCTGTTTGGGAATATTGTGTCAAATAGTGGTTGGCTTGCTTCTTTGGATTATGAATTTCAGAATTTACAAACAGGTAAGATGTATTTTTATCGCATTAAGGCCAGAAATCAAGGAGGTGGTGAGAGCTCCTGGTCCTCCACTCAGTTTAGTGTGCAGGATGATGTGCCACCATTAATAAAGCTTATCAGTGTAGGGAAACTCGAAAGTTCAGGAAATATTGTGTCTTTAAACATTAAGTTTCAGATAACTGACGATCTTGCGTTGGAAAAAATCTCATTTTTCTGTGTGCGCAGTAATGATGTGTGGCAGGAGTGTGGCACAGTTGAAAATTCCGGTTCTGTATATACAGTAAGTGTACCTTTGAGTGATTTAGAAAGGGGGCCTCTATTTTCGCTTTTTGATGAGTATCAGTTCTGTGTAGAGGCCTTTGATAAAGCAGGGAATAGGTCTCAGAACTGTGATGCTAGGGTTATTTTGGAAGAACTTATTGATACCCCTGTTCCGGTCTTTACGAATATTATAAATAGTATTATTAAGAAGATTAATGACGGACTCCAAAACCTTGAGAATAGAGTGATTACAATACTTTCATCAACAAGGTTTATAATTTTAGACATCTTTTCGCTCCTCCTCATGCTTGTGTTTGTTTTTCTTACCCTATTTGCTCTTACTGGTAGCTTTATGCTTATGCCTACTTTGATCCTTCTTCTCTTTTTGAAGCTACTTAACTTCTTTGGAATTAGGGGGCATGGAAAGCCTCTTGGTATTGTTTATGATGCAGTAAGCAAGAAGCCTATCAAATGGGCAGTTGTCCATATTTACGACAGTATGAATAGGCTTGTTCGGAAAGATATTACAAATAGAGCTGGAGAGTTTTTCGGTAATTTGAACGTAGGGCGTTACAGAATTATTGTACACAGATCTAGTTACCTTTACCCTTCACAATTGGTTAAAGGGAAAGAGGATAGAAAGCTTGGGAATGTATATAAGGGTGAGTACTTCAATGTTTCTAAGAATAAGGAAGTTAACATCGTTGTTCCTTTGGATCCTGTTAATCTTAAAAATCCTGGAGAGGTTAGTTTGTGGGAAAGCCGAAAGGCTGGATTTGTAAAAAGCTTTGCACTTTTAGCTCTTGTTGTAGGGTTTTCTTTATCGACATATGTCTTTCAACAAAGTCCTAGTTTCTTTAGAATGTTTGTCCTACTTCTATACATTCCAATTATAGGTGTGTATATTAAATCTATTGTGCCGATAAAGTGGAGGGTAGGGTGAGAGTAAAGATTGCAAAAAGTCCATTATATTGGTATTATTTGTCGCTTC
>CAZCMQ010000012.1:0-11625 GCA_964500025.1 uncultured Candidatus Saccharibacteria bacterium
CAGAAAGTGTACTCCAGAAGTCGATATTTGGAAGTAAGCCCCACTCTTGACCAATCACACCGTACCTCTCAAGAAGAACAATAAAAACTAACAAAGCAAACATTATAGAATTGAATATTGTAGAAAAAGGAAATTTGCAAAGCTGCCAGCACAAGTGGCAGGAAAGAATAAAAAGGAGAATACCTATTGGGTCAGACAACCCCCATGTATAAATGATTAGAAGAGATGAAATCGCCATTACCGTAACAAAAAGTACGCTTGCCATCAAATCGCGATTCAAAAAGACAAGGATACCGACAATAAGTAATATAACAAGTCCTATGTATACAAGCAGCCGTAAATCATACGAATGCTCTTTTAAGACAAACAACATCGATATAGTCAGAAGGAAACTCGGGCAGTAAGCGAGGATGATAACGACTTTTCTATAATTAATATAGACGTAGTCAAAGAATGTATAGGTATCTGCTTGTTCGGGCATTTTTGTACAAGGCAAGAAATACATCAACCATTATCCGACATGATTGTAACAAAATTACAACATTTAGAGAAAAAGTGAAGTAGTAGGAAGAAGAAGTCTTATTCTTTATTATCCTTTTTCCACTTGGCAATATAGTTAAGAGCTTCAAGCGGAGTTAAAGAATCAATATCAATCTCCTCAAGTTCTTTTTGGAGCTTTGAATCTTGAGTATCAAAAAGGGCGATCTGCAATGCCTTCTCTTTACCATCAATAATTTTAGGAGTGCTATTGGGTACTGAGACCCCAATTTCACGAACATCATTTTCTCCTGCAAACATAGACTCCTGCTCGAACCCTTCTAAAATCTCATTTGCACGCTGTATGACCTTCTTAGGTAGACCAGCCATCTGAGCGACATAGATACCGTAACTTCGATCTGTACCACCCTCAACAATCTTTCTCAAAAATATTACAACTCCAGCCTCCTTATCCTCCTCCACTAACACATTGTAATTTTTAACACCATCAGGCATTTTTTCAGAAAGCTTAAGCAGTTCATGATAGTGGGTCGCAAAAAGTGTTCTTGCTTTAACTTCAAGAGTCAGGTGCTCTGCCAAAGCCCACGCAATACTTACACCGTCGTATGTACTGGTCCCTCGCCCAACCTCATCAAGAATTATCAAGCTATACTTTGTCGCATTATTTATAATATTTGCAGCCTCATCCATCTCCACCATGAATGTACTTCGCCCACGACTTAAATCATCAGAAGCACCAACTCTTGTAAAGATTCTGTCTACCAAAGATATTTCACACTCTTTTGCCGAAACAAAAGACCCAACCTGAGCCATTAAAGTAATAACTGCAACCTGCCTTATATATGTAGACTTACCAGACATATTCGGACCAGTAAGAATGGACATGCGGGAATCTGCAGTATTCATGAAAGTATCATTAGATACAAACTCTTCCTCAGTTAGACTCTCAACAACAGGATGCCGCCCACCTTTTATTTTCAAAACACCGTTCTTTTTACCAAAATCATGAATTACAGGCTTACAGTAATTCCTATTTTTAGCTACATACGCAAAACCAGAAAGAACATCCACCAATGAAATCTGGTATGCAAAATCTTGAAGAAGCGAAAGATAGGGTAGGCATCTGTCTCGGACTTCTAAAAATAACTTATATTCAAGCCCAAACAATTTTTCTTCAGCTCCAAGAATTATTGACTCTTTCTCCTTTAACTCTTCAGTTATATACCTCTCCGAATTGACCAAAGTCTGCTTTCGTATGTAATCAGACGGAACTTTTTCCTGATGGGTTTTTGTAACATCAATGTAATATCCAAACACTCTATTAAAACTTATCTTCAAAGATGGGATCCCTGTTCTTTCACGCTCCTTAGCTTCAAATTCACGAATCCATCCTTTACTATTTGTTGTTACACCTCTAAGCTCATCAACCTCAGAATTAAAACCAAGCTTAATAATATGACCTTCAGTTATTGTCACAGGAGGTGATTGAGCAATCGCCTCATCAATAAGAGATATAATTTCATAGATTTTCTTCACTTCCTTGGGTACAAAACCAACTACTTTTACTCCTTTTAACTGTTCAATAAGTTTAAGACCATTTTCTAAAGAAGACTGCAAAGCCTTAAGATCCCTTCCATTCACTCTATTCAAACCAATCTTTCCAACAATCCTTTCAATATCATTAATCCCTTCGAGAAGTTCACGAACTCCAGTCAATTTTTCTACGGAATCAAAAAAATAATCAACAGCTTCAAGCCTTTCATCAATCTGTTTTTTGTCTACCAAAGGATTAAGAATCCAAGAGTAGAGTCTCCTTCTTCCCATCACCGTCATTGTCTCATCAAGGATTCCAAGCAGAGAATCCTTGATGTTTCCACTTTGTGAACCGGCAACAATCTCAAGATTTCGCACAGTAGAGGCATCCAACACCATTGTACCCATTCGGTTAAATCTAACTGGTTTCCTAATATGCTCAGGTTTCATTCGTTGGGTTTCCTGTGAATACTTAAGAACCATAGCCAAAGCATTAACAACTCCCTCGCCACTTAAACCGAGAGATTCAATATTCTTTATCTCAAAAAACTCCTTCATAATTTCTTGTGCAAACTTCTCGTTAGAGTAGGACTTTTCCAAAACTTGAATGGGAAGATTGCCCAAAACAATTCCAGATTCTCCTTGTACAACAAGAGCTTCAACAGGCTCATATGAGGTTATGAGAGAGGAGAGGTCATCCTTGTCAAAACTTTCATGTGTGTATATCAATTCACCTGATGTAATATCCAAGAATGCAACAGCAACATCCTTCTTGCTTCTAAACACTGACATCAAGTAGGAATTTTTACCTTCGGCAGCTTCCTTCGCATCTAATGTCCCAGGGGTAACGATTCTTGTAACAGCACGCTTCACAATTCCTTTAGCAAGTTTGGGATCTTCAATCTGGTCAACAATAACTACATTGTGACCAGCATGAATCAACTTGGGAAGATATTGCTCTAAAGCATGATGTGGAAATCCGGCAAGTGCAGTTGAATTCGTACTCTTGTCCCTAGCGGTAAGAGTAATATTTAAAACCTTAGAAGCAACTTTAGCGTCATCACCAAAGGTTTCGTAAAAATCACCCATTCGAAAGAGTAGAATTTTGTCTGGATACTGTTCCTTAAAACTAAGGTACTGCTCCATCATCGGCGTCAATTTCATGCGCTAGTATAACATGAAAGAGCCCTATTTAACCCCTAGTATAATCTTAGCCTCTTGATCCGCAACAATCTTGCGAGCCTCTTTTATAAACTCAGGAGTAACAGACAAACCGTAAACCCCCATTTTAACTGCCTTTTTAAGAAGGCTTGAATCTTTCTCAACCATTACAATAGAGCGAGAATCTGAAGTCCGTGCCAATTTAACAATGTTTTCAACAATCTTGAGTACAGAATCAGCCTCCATCTTGTAACCTTCCTTTTGACTCAAAGGAATTCCCTGAAGGCTTTTAGCAATCACAGGAGTATTTACAATCACCCCATCAATACCAGCATTAAGGATCTCATCAACAAAAAGAACCTCCGCAGGATTTTCAATGACTGCATAAATATTGAAAGTACTTGTCCTCCTCAATCCCTTTCCTGAAATCTCCTTTTTGATATCACGCATGTTAGCACCACTCATTGGAGAGTGAAGTGCAATACTCACATTCCTATTATGAAATACATTTCTCACTCTTCTAACAATCCTCAAAGAGGTATCAAGCATCTTTTTAGAAGCTAAAAGCCTAGTAACACCTCCAACATTTTCAGCCAAATCGGATTCCAGTCCAGAACCTCGCGTCAACTCCTTAAACCGTTCAACTGTTGCAGAACCAATTGAGATAATAACCTCGTTTGGATTTGCAACATCAGCAATCTCATCAATCTTCTTAGCAATTGAATCTGCATACTCCTTGTATTTTCCATCTTCCACATATGCAAGAGGGTGGCGTCCATCTTCAATCATAATTGCATCCAAATCAACAAGAGCAACTCCATCACTGTTAACGATTTCTTGTGCACTTCCTCCGCTCACAAATACTTTTGTAGCACTCCTTGGCAAGGTAGTATCAGCTGTTACTTGAGAAGCAGAAGACTCCTTAATTTCTACCTCGGCTTCAGGTTCTTTTTTCTCTGTTTCATGCTCAACAATCTTCTCCTGCACAAGTTTTTCTTCCATTTCGGCAGCCAATGAAGCACTGTTAACAACCTCACCACCGTCTCCAACTCTAAAGACACCCCCCGAATTTCCATCAATCCTCACCATCTCTCCATTCTTCAAAAGAGAAGTTGCACCAATAGCACCAAGCACAGCAGGAACATTTGCCTCACGGCAAAGTATAGCTAAGTCACTAGTTAACCCACCAATCTCACTTATAACTCCAGAGCTGTTCAAAACTGCTCCAGTCATACCAGCAGGTTCAAACTTGGAAAGAACTAATATATCTCCTTTCTGAGCTTCTTCGACGGACTTTAATATTCGCACAGGACCAGCTCCACTACCGAAACTTGCACCGACTCCACTTAAAACAAGCTCATCTGAGACCATAACCTTTGGACGATTCTCTTTTTCAGCTTCGCTAGTCACATTTAGATTTCCTTGAACATCCTTCTTAACCGCCATTCTAGCAGCATCAATTGCCTTCCTAGCCAAACTTCTTTCTTTTTCACCACTTTGTAAATACTCTTTAATAACAGCACCCAAAGAGTCACTAACAGCCATAAACCCTCCAACAGAAATTGTAGGCTCGTGCTTATTCATATTCCCAACTGGCTTGTTCTGTAATACCCAAACCTTTCCACCACTGAATACCCATTCAACATCTTGTGCAGAAGAAGATTTCTCCTCAAGTATTAAAGCAATTTTAGCAACCTGCTGAAGATGTCTATCTTCGAGTTTCTGTCTATGGCTCCAGGAAGTAGAAATCTGGATTTTCGCAACATCATCAGAACGACCTGCACCTAAAGTTCTAACTTTCATCCATTCTTGAGGAGCAATATGCTTTTCGGTTATAGAAAGGTCTTTCTTAACTAGAACATAGGTATCAGGAGTGATCTCTCCTTTAGAAATTACATCTCCAAGCCCGTACACAGCTTCAATACTCATCCTGCTTTCATCCTGAGTTATTGGATCAAGAGTAAAGGCAACACCAGAAACTTCCGCCTGAACCATCTTCTGGACAACAACTCCCAATGTCACATCAGATAATTCAATTCCTTCATTAACAGCGTAAGCAATCGCAGCGTCAGTAAACATACTTGCGTAAACCTGTTTTACAGCCTTCTTCAAATTATCAAAACCTCTCACATTTAATTGGGTAGAGAAGAGACCACTGAAAGAAACTTCTGGCCTTTGAGGAAATGAAACAGAAGATCTGACTGAAACCCATGAATCAGTAAATCCTGAGATCTTTGTATATGCATTAAGGAGGTCTTTTTGAACTTTCTCATCAAAGTCTGATCGTAGAAGTGCAGAAGATATTTCACTACCTTCCGGATTCCTACCTTTATCAATCAACTGACCTGCCTTAGCAGTGAAAACTTTAGTAAAGTAGGTTTTTGACACATGAGGAGCTACAACAAAAAAGTCTGGAGTGGGAACATCCATATTAACTAAGCCAAAAAGGCTAAGTCCTTTACGGCCAACCGCAGCTTCGCTTAATGAAGTGAGCTCATGCTCATCAAAGAGATAAACATTTTGATCTGATGTTTTTGGCAGATTTCCAGACATCTGGGCAGTTTCTATATATTACAATTCCTTTTAAACAATACCTTTTGCCTTCAACTTTTGCAAGTCAATATAGAATTCATAGGCAATTTGCAAAAGGACTGCAATTGGAACAGCAAGAAGGGCAGCAATTGGACCTGCAAGAGTGAAACCTGATGTAACAGCAATAATGACAAGAACAGGGCGAAGTCCTACTGCATTTGACATTATCCTTGGAACGATAATTACATTCTCAAGCTGCTGGATTACTATGTAGCCGATTATTACAATCAAGGCTAAGCCAGGACCACCGACTATGAAAGCAATGATCACCGCTGGAACAGCTGAAATAACTGGGCCAAGATTTGGAATTGCTTCCAACAACCCAGCAATTACTGCAAGAGGAACAGCAAATGGAAGACCAAGAATACTTAAAAATGCCCAGACGATTACCCCTATAATTAAGCTTAGTGTTGCCTGACCTAAAAGCCAGTTTCCAAGTTTACTTTCTACATCATAAACCAACTGCCTAACTCTTTTCCTCTTTTTCTCATCTACAATTCGTAAAAGTAGTAGATCAACAAAATTATCATGATCAAAAATAATATAAACCGACATAAGGACAATGAGAATAAGTGAGAATACACCACCAGCAATACTTGCAAGAGTAGTTATTGCAGACTGAACTCCCTGTCCACTTATTTCTGTTAACGATTTTGTTAGATTGTTAGTACTATCAGTTACCCACTTTCTCATAACCTCACCGTCAACATTAATTTCTCCGATATTAAATCCATTAAGACTCTCAGTCAGGTTCTTGCTTATCTCAGGTAAATCCTTAATGAATTTCTGGGACTCGGAAACGAACGGTACAAAGACAAGCATCATCAAAACAACCATAACTGCAAGCCAAAGAAGATATGTCAGTGCAACAGATATACCTTTATTCAAACCCTTACTGCTAAACCATCGTACAAATGGAAGTGCAGCAGAAGAGAGGATAAATGCAAAAAATACTAATGAAATGACATGGAGAAGTTTCACCCCAAGATATGCCCCAAGCAAAATCCCAAGCACCAAAAGAACCGTATTCAAGGAGATATCTACTGTAATATGCGGGCGGTTGTTTACAGCAAACTCTACCAATTCATCTTCTCGTTCTCTCTCTCTTGCCATTAAATCCATACCTTTCTTTCCATACCTAGCTGTATACTGTCTTGCCATATTTACATCCCTCAATTTATATCTGCATTTTCTACTTTTTTCCCTTTTTAGTCAAACTACTTTCACCTAAAAGAAGATTAAAGAGAATAACACCCAAAGAAGAACCGAAAAGGACTCCAGTAATTACTCTTTTTGAAATACTATGAATGAACCAAGCGGGAACCCAAGTCGCTTTCATAAGTTCCAAAACAGTTTGCAAAACGCCGTCAACTGCCATCGGAATGAGTAGAGCAAGAAGAATCCAGCCGTGAATTTTAATATCTTTCTTGCCATTTCTTCTTCGAATTAAAAGAACGGTTAATGAAAGCGCAAGAGACCCATACAGTGCAATATCCCGGATACATATAGGCACTTTCCATCCAACTTCTTCGTTTCCGTAATAGTCGTGGCCGAAATATTCAGGAAACCCTGAACCCTTCGGGTTAGGATTAACCTGATCAATTGCTCCAACATTTTTCAACTCCTCAACAGTGTAAAACCTTGCAAAAGAATCTTGTGAAAAAAGAAATATGGACCTTTCAACTCTTTGGTGACAGAAGTACTCATAGAATTCGTTAATTGAAATTCCTAACTCCTCATAACCATATTTGAATGCAACAGGCGCAAGAAAAGGCACAAGGACATACGCCCAGATGAGCAATGCTAATAGGGTAGGGAGATTATTAAAGATTTTTTGTGTGAAATTCATGCCTAATTATGCCAGTTAAGAGTATAAAAAAGAAATCCCCCGTAGTGCCACGCACATATACGGGGGACTTTCAAAATCAAAAAGCGATTAAGCCAAATCTTTCCTAACCTTTAATACAACTGCAGTACTGTTTAGCGCGAAGAGCACTAAAGCTGTTAATCCGAAAAGACCCATTGCTTTATTTCCAGCCAAATATGCAAGAGCGTCTGATAACTCTCCTGAAGCCTCAGGGATATCAGTTGCACCATTACCATTTATATCGCCTCTCATAGCAACAACTACTCCTTTATCCAAAACGGTCCTGTTACCAGCCTCATCTCTTAGCTCAACCTCAAACTTATTCTCTCCCCCTGAAAGAGGAACATCTTTAAGCTCAAATGCACCTTTCTCATCTGATTTTGCAACATATCTATTTTCACCTCTTTTGAGAACAACTGTTGTGTGAGGGTCAATGGTTCCTGCAACAGAGAAAGCTCCGTCATGTACTTCCTCTTCGTAAACCAGTGCAACATTTTCAGAAGAAGGTGCTGACCAGTCAACATCTACAAGCAATTGCTCAGAAAGTTCACTTCTCATTCGAACTGGGAAACCTGTTACGCTTGCAACCTGGAATCTATACTCACCCTCATTTGCAAAATCATACTCGTATGCAAATTTTCCATCCTCAACCCTTAAGTTTCTCTCAACAGCCCTTTCATTTACATAGATCATAACTCTCTCACTTCCATCTACACTTCCCTTCACAACAAGTGACCTGGCATTTGTTGCACTTGCAACCTCATCAACGGTAGGGGTTGGCATAGACTTATCAACCTGTGGCTCTCTTCTGTATAAGAAGAAAAGGACTACTCCTACAACAAGAACAAGTATCCCAAGTGAAATTAATGTCATACCAACAATCATTGAGTTTGTAGACTTTGGATTTATAGTCTTCTCAATCTGAATCTTTTCCACCATAGAGTTAGTAGTGGACCTCTTCCTTCCTCGAGCAGATTTGGACTTAGGCTTTCTAGGCATATGACCTATATTTAAAGTTTATATACCCTAAGTTTAATATAATTACTCTCACTGTGCAATATCTAGTAAAATATGATAAAATCGGCGTGCTTAAAAGATAATCTCACATTAGATGCTAAAAACAATTCAAAGAATCACATCTCTATTGCTCCTACTATCTGTCCTAGCCGGGATATCTTTCTTCATCCTTTACCCACATATTTCAGATATTAGAATTACAGCTAATTCATACCAGGCAGAAAGAATAGCAAGAAATACAACATTGCAAGTCCTAACATATCTCTCCCCACCAAATCAGAATGCAATAAATGAAGAACTGGCTTCACCAAAAGCATTGGAACACGTATCAAGCGAGGAACTATTCAAACTTCAACAGGAGGGCAAAATTAAATTCAACATGGAGGAGTACGACACCCATCTTGAAATCCCAAGTGTTGCAATTAAAGGAGGTGTTGTAGACGGACCAGACGCAAACGAAATGGATAGGGGATTCTGGCACTTCACACTCTCAAGCCAACCAGGAAATAGGGGAAACACAGTAATAATTGCACACAGATTCCTTCATCTTCCTCCAAGAACAGATACATTCTTCTCATTAGATAAGGTGAAAGTAGGGGACAAGATTGTTGTGACCCAGAAAAATGGTACATATAGATACACAGTTCTACAAACAAAGGTTGTTGAAAAAACAGATACATCAGTGTTAGCCCAAACTGGAGATTACAGATTGACCCTGATTACCTGCACTCCACTTTGGACTGCTGATCAGCGTCTAATTGTTGTTGCAAAACTAGACAAAGTATACGGAAACATATAGACTTAAATGCATAAATTTCACCGACAAAGACATGGACAAAACTCATAAAAGAAAGGATATTTCTGACTACCAGGTAGAGTTAGAAATTGTAATTCCCTCAAAGGCATTTAAAACTTCATACGACGCTCTTCTTGCACAACAGATGAAGGATGCACAGATGGATGGATTCAGAAAAGGTTCTGTTCCAAAGGATGTTGTAGAAGGGAAAATGAAAGACGAACTTCTTTTAAAGACTTTTGAAAGGATTGCACCAATCTATATTTCACAAGCAGTTTCTCAGGAGAGTCTGGATGTAATTGCACCGCCTGATTATAAATCTCTTCCGCAGCTTAATTCTAATGACGACCTTCGTTTCACAATTGAAGTTACTACTATGCCCAAATTTACTCTTGGTGACTTGAAAAAGATAAAGCTTGAGAAGAAAGAGGCAACAGTTGAAGCAAAAGAGGTAGACGACTTAATCAAGCAGATGGAAGGCAATGAAGAGGTGAAAGCGGAAAGAGGAACAGATAAGTGGGCAGCAGAGGTTGCAGCTAAACTTGCTTTCCAAGGTATTAAGACAATGGAAGAGCTGAAAGCCGAAATTAAAAGGCTTCTCGGTGTTCAAAAGGAAGATGTAATTAGAAGAGAGAGAGAAAGTGAAGCATTAAGACAGGCAATTGAGCTTTCAAAGATTGAGATTCCTCAGAAGGCTGTGGAGTACGAGGCAATGGAGAGAGAAAATAGCTTCATGCATGAGCTTGAGCATAGAGGAACTTCACTTGATGACTTCCTAAAACAGAGCGGATCAACTCTTGAGACAATGCGAGAAATGTGGATGAAGGACGCTAAAGATGCAATTGAGGCAGATGAATTCCTCCTCCTTTACAGTAAAGAGAAGTCCATTACACTAACTCCAGAAGAAATTGATGCTGAGGTTGAGAAGGTAAAGATAGCAAATCCAGGGATGAATCCAGCAACATATGATAATGCTGAGTGGAGAAACTATATTCAGAGGATCGCTTTGAAGCAGAAAGCATTTGAAGCATTCATGAACGAGGTATTTGGGAAATCTAAAGAATTAATTTCATAAAATTTTTATGTCATCTTCAATATTAATACCAACAATTATTGAAAAAGAGAGCGGAGGAGAGAGAGCATATGACATCTATTCAAGACTCTTAAAAGATAGAATTATTTTTGTAACCGGTCCAATTGAAGCTGCGATGGCTAACACAATTGTCGCTCAGCTTCTTTTCTTGGAAAAAGAAAATCCAAAAGCTGACATTCAGATGTTTATCAATTCTCCAGGAGGAGTAATTCATTCAGGGATGGCAATATATGACACAATGAATTACATCAAGCCAGATGTTTCAACTATTGCGGTAGGGTTAGCCGCATCAATGGGTTCTTTCCTGCTTGCAGGTGGGGCGAAGGGGAAAAGGTTTGCATTACCAAACAGCAAAATTCATATGCACCAGCCACTGGGTGGGACAGAAGGTCAAGCTAGTGATATTGAGATTGCTGCGCAGGAAATTTTAAAGACAAGAACAGTGCTGTATAAAATGTTGTCAAAGTTTACTGGAAAATCTGTTTCGGAGATTGAAAAGGATGCCGATAGAGATAAGTACTTTACTGCTGACGAGGCAATGAAGTACGGATTGATTGATAAGGTGATAAAATAGGGGAGTTTAGGGCGATTAGCTCAGCTGGTTAGAGCGTTACATTGACATTGTAGAGGTCACAGGTTCGAGCCCTGTATCGCCCACCATTTCTCCTTTTCAGCCTCTAACCTAAAAGAACTCAGAAGAACGTTTAAGAATGTCTTTAACTATCTTCTAGACTCGCCCAACCTCATTTTTAGATATCCGTAATTTTGCATATCTATATCATCTAAATTTTCTTTCATCAATTCTAGGTAAGTGGCCTGAAATTCTCTGTCATGATCTGAGTGTTGGACAATAAGCCAAGCACAATGTGAGGCAATACTTCCAAACTTACTTACAGTAATGCACCCAACTGAGGACACAATCTTTTTTAGTGAGTCTGCATTTTTCTTCTGAATATTATCTATCTTAATATATTCCTGAGAATGTTCTTCCTTTCTCGACATTTCACTATCAACATTCTCTTTTATACGATTCCATTCCTTCTGATCAAGATTTCTCATGTGGAAAAT
>CAZCMQ010000013.1:0-11255 GCA_964500025.1 uncultured Candidatus Saccharibacteria bacterium
TCTAGTTATAGTTAAGCACACTAACTAGTTTAGTATGAAAAGAAAGAATTTGACTTTACAGGATGCAATCCGTGAGTTTCTATGGAATTACCCTGTTTATATAAAGAGACTTTTTGTTTCCACATCCCCACTTAGTTATATATTAGTTTTTCTCCTTTTAGGCCTGGGTATTTTTTCTGCTGTATCAGCAGGAAGTCTAGACAAATATATCTTGAAGAATAACAGGGATAGGATTGTTGAAGGGACCGTTGGAACTGTTGGTTATGTAAATCCAATGTTCTTGCCTCAGTCTCAGGTTGATAAAGATATTCATGCTCTTCTCTACGAAAAGTTTATTGAAATTGATATTGAGGGAAATCCAATTGCGCACATTGCAACTTCGTGGACCTCTTCAGAGGATGGGAGAAGGTATGATTTTCAGATTGATACAGGATTGTATTGGTCTGATGGAGAGAAACTGACTGCTGATGATGTTGTATTCACCTTTACAACTGCACGAATTCTTTCTACTCAGTATGGTAAAGATACTTTTGGTAATTCGTTGGAAGGGTTAAGGGTGGAAAAGACTGGGGATTATTCAGTGAGATTTATTGCAGATGAAAGAAATGCTACTTTTTTTGAATCAATTGCTGTGTATATTGTGCCAGAGCATAGATTTGAGGGAATTAATTTTGGAACCATTGAATCATCTTTAGTGGAGGATTTCCCAGTTGGAAGCGGACCGTATCGAATGGTGCGAAGAACGGATAGTATGGTTCTGATGGAGGCGAACCCATATTATGTGAGTGATGTTAAGATAGAGACTTTTGAGTATCGCCTATACCCTACTGCAGAAGATCTTGAAGTGGCATTTAGAAACGGTCAGTTAGATACTGTTGGTAATATGTGGCTGAAGGATATTTCGTATGTTAATGAATACAGTAAAATGTACTCTCTTTTAGAGACACCTCTACCGTTTAGAAAAAAGATTATGTTTGTAAATAACAGGGTTTCACCTCTTTCCAGTTCTTCTTTAAGGAAAGGTTTGAACCATATTACAGAGAGACAGAAACTTATTGATGAGTCAAGAATTGATGGTAGCCCTACGGATACTACATTTTCTACCGTGAGCTGGGCTTATGATGATTCTACTCCTTCACTAAATTACGATCCACAGAAAGCTGTTGAAGAGTTTGAGTCTGCAGGATATACAAGGGACAGTGCAACGGGTTTTTATGAAACAGAAGATGGCAAGATTCTCACCCTGACTCTTACCTATCTTCAAAATGATATGAATGAGGCTTTAGCGCAGACTTTGAAAAATGTATATGAATCTGAGGGAGTTTTGCTTGATCTTGATCCTCAAGAATTTGATCAGATGACGGAAGAAACAATTGCTACTCGTGATTTTGAACTTCTTTTGTATGAGCTGGAGATTACTGTTGATCCTGATCAGTATAACTTGTGGCATTCTCTTAGGGTTGATTTCCCAAATCTTAATCTTGCTGGTTACAATTTTGTTCGTGCGGATCTTCTTCTTGAAAGAGGTCGTGAGAATGTTAATAGAACTGTGAGAATTGACAATTATTCTATTCTTCAGAGGTTGTTAGCTAATGATGCCCCGGTGGTGGTTTTGTATGAACCAAAGTATAATTATGTCGTCAGCAAAAGGGTTAAAGGTGTGAATTTAGATAGTATATATTTTGCCTCAGACCGATTTTCCAATATTGCCGATTGGGAGTTAGAATAGCCAGAATGGCGGAATTGGCAGACGCGCTACGTTCAGGTCGTAGTCTTCGCAAGAAGGTGAGGGTTCAACTCCCTCTTCTGGCAGATTTTTAGTAGATATCTGGTGCTTTAAGTTAAGGTAACCTTAACATTACCTCTCTTCTTATTCTTCTTAGATGTTTTCTTGCTATTTTCTCTCCCCTTCTCATCATCAGGGTCTTGCTCCTGGAATTTTTCCATGAATTCCTCTTTTGACATTGTATTTTCCTCTGGTGAAGGAGTGGCACTATCTTTTTCTTCAGGTAGTTTTTCACTTGTTGTGCTCTCTTCTTTCTTTGCTAGTCCAGCTTGTTCAAACTTTTCTCTAAGTGTTAATTTCTTAGATGAAGCGTTTGCGCCTTGGGTATTTCCTTTGGGAGTATCCTTTGTCCCATCTCTTTTGTTGAAAATCTGTTGGAATTGCCCTTCAACCCTCTTTAAATGGCTTTTTCTATTTGCAGATGTAAATAAAGAGGAAACAATTATTCCTAGAGCAAATAGCGTTATGGAAAGGTATAGAAGGTCTAGGTTATTCCTAATGGTATTGCCTATGTTAGAACTGTTTATGTCTCTAAAAGCAAAATGCACTGGTTTAAGATTTGAGGCGGGTGTCTTAACAACATCGCCTTCAGAAAGCTCAAAGACTATTGTCTCAGAGAAACTGCTTGCAAATCCGTTTCGCTTTGTAATGGCAACCAGGTTATATACTTGCAAAGGAAATTCTCCTTCAAATGTATGGGACCATGTGCCGTCTGCTTGTACTGCTGCTTCAGCTTTAAGATGTGTTGTCCCTCCAGCTAGGAAAATGTCTACTGTTGATCCAATAAGTGCAGTTCCCTTTAATGTAATTTCTTGAGTAGATATGCCAGTTGGTGCGTTTATCACTGGAGGGCGTGGGACTACAACTAGAATCTTCTCTAGAGTCTGCCTAGTATCCTCAGTGTCAGTAAATCTAAATGTTAGTACGTGTCTTCCTATCCCAAGTGAAGGGAGTGTATATGGGCTTGTAATTTCCCTAAAGCCTTGCCCGTCAATTTCTAATTGAACACCTGCCTTTTCAGAAGAAGGATCAGTAAATGTTATAACGTGGTTTGGATTATCTGTAATGGCCGGTATTGTTAATCCTAACTGGGTTTCTAATCTATTTGTTCTCTCCTGTTCAATACTTTGGAGAGATTCTTCTCCTTGCTGAGCTTCTGTTGGATTTGTGAAGGTGAAGCCAAGCAGTGATACAAGTAATAATGTGAGCAGTAACTTTTTCACTTCTTTTATGTTCATATTTAAGCTATTACAGTATACACCATACTGCCTGTCTACTTTACTAGGATATCATATATCTTGTCTATATCACTTTGGCTGGACCCACCTATCCAATATCTATCAACTAATGGATATCTGGTGGAGTTGAAATTGTCTTTGAATGGGGAATATTCGTCAATTGAGATTACTTCCATCCACTCTTCTCTCTGTACAGATTTAATTATTGCTAGAGTCTTTTCGTTCTGTAATGTACTGATTATCTCCTTGGTTGGGTAAACAATCTGCCCTACTCCTATTTCAAATGCTGATTTTAGGAAGGAGTCTGTTTCCTGATCCCATATTAGTGTGTAGTCATTATATTGCTGAGTTATGAGACTGTTGAAGAGTTCGGCGTTTGTAATATTTATTAGCTCACTTTCATTTGAATCTATTTCTGATGATCTGACTAGTATATATGTTGTGTCAAAAAGCTTTTTCATCTTATTCGGGTCTTGTATATTCCTTGCTATTATGACACTACATTCACCTTGTTGTGTTACTAGGCTAATTTTGTATTGGGATTCGTTTCCTTGTAATTGTGTTAGTTTTTCTAGGACACTTTCCTGAATATCACTTTCAACACATATGTAAGAAACTGCATCAGTGCTTTCTTGATTTGAGGGTTTCTGTGCCGTAACTGCTCGTTTTATCAAAAGTATTGCAAGAATAACTGTGAGGAGGATGTATCCTCCTGTGATTATATTTGCTTTCACTTTATTTCTGTCTGTGAACCTTTGGGTTATGGGCATTTTATTGCAGTCTATCTGTAAATAGTACACCTTCTAGGTGATCCATTTCGTGCAGTACTATTCTAGCATTATATCCGGATAGCTGTTTTTTAACTTTATTTCCGTTCTTATCATAGTATGTAACTTTTATCTTTTTATGCCTTCTTACCTTTCCTGTAAGTTCAGGAATACTCAAACATGCCTCTATTCCTAGTTCTTGTCCTGTTCCTATCGTTTTTACCTGGGGGTTTATGTATTCAATGAATTGTCTTGTGTCTACGTCCATTGCTAAAAATACATTTATCGGCAATCCAACCTGTATTGCTGAGAGCCCTGCTGCTTCCCACCCTGTCTGTTCAGGGCTATTTTTTACTGTTGCGTGTAGTTGTTTTAGAGCTTTTTGGAGTTTTTCACCTGTAATCTCTTCCACTGGTACATTTTTTGATTTTGTTCTAAGGGTTTCTTCAAATTCAGGAACCGTTAGGATTCTTAGAGGTTGTATTGATTTCATGTATGAATTATATCATGGAGGTTGGATATTTTTGTGGTTTGTGGGGTATAATGAAGGGTTGTGGTGGATGTAGCTCAATTGGTTAGAGCATCGGTTTGTGGTACCGAGGGTTGAGGGTTCAAGTCCCTTCATCCACCCCAAAATTCTAACTTCTTCCCATAATGGGTTTACATATTCTTCAACCTTAAGCTATTGAGTACGACTGATATGGAACTGAATGCCATTGCACCTCCCGCAATTATTGGTGAAAGTAATATACCCAATACTGGGTATAGCAGACCCGCTGCAATTGGTATACCAATGATATTGTATCCAAAAGCCCAGAATAGATTTTGCTTTATAACTTTCATTGTGTTTTTAGAAAGTTCAATTGCTTCAATCAATTTATTCAAATCACCTTTAATTAGAATAATATCTCCTGACTCGATAGCTACGTCGGTTCCTGTACCCATCGCTATTCCTATATCTGCTTTTGCTAGTGCTGGTGCATCGTTAACACCATCCCCTACCATTGCGATAATACTTTTTGGATTTTCACTCTTAATATCATCGATTGCTTGTGCTTTTTGAGTTGGAAGTACCTCTGCTACTACTTTATCAATACCTAACTGTCTAGCTATACTTTGTGCTATTTGATTATTATCCCCAGTTAACATTACTGTCTTTATCTTCATATTATGTAGCTTTTGTATAGCCTCTTTTGACTCTTCTTTTACAATATCTGCGATTCCAATAACAGCTATTATTTCATTGTTTAAAGCTACAAATGCAGTACTCTTTGCCTCATTACCTAGTTTTAAATATTTCTCATTTACATCACTACTTAAAGTTAACCCTTTCTTATTCATTAACTTACTATTTCCAATTATAATTTGTGATTGTTCGAAAGTACCTTCCACGCCCATTCCTTCATTATTTTGGAAATTCTCAATCTTTAAGGTCTTTATGTCTTTATATCTGGTCTCAATATATCCAGTTATTGCTTTTGAAAGGGGATGTTCCGAAATATCTTCAACAGATTTAATAAGTGAAAGTTCTTGAATATTCAGCTCTCTTAAATTAAAAAAATCAGTTACTTCAGGTCTGCCAATAGTTAATGTTCCCGTTTTATCAAATACTAAGGTATCAATCTTGTGAGCAATCTCTAAAGATTGCGCATTTTTAAGGAGTATTCCTTTTTCAGCTCCATTACCTGATCCAACCATAATCGCTGTTGGTGTAGCGAGCCCCAGAGCACACGGGCATGCAATTATGAGAACCGTTGTTGCAATATATATCGCTAGCTGAAAAGCACTAGTATCAATGTCAACTAACCCGAGTTTAGGAGCTATAAATAGCCAGAAAAGAAATGAAAAAAGTGAGATTCCAATCACAATTGGTACGAATACACTCGATACTTTATCGGCAAGCTTTTGTATTGGAGCTTGTGAGGATTGAGCCTCCTCGACAATCTTAATGATTTGAGAGAGCATGGTATCACTTCCAATTTTTTGAGCCGTATACTGAACTGAACCTGATTTGTTGATTGTTCCTCCTACTACAGTATCTCCTATGCCTTTAGTAACAGGCATTGATTCACCAGTTATCATAGATTCATCAAGTGTTGATTGACCTTCGGAAATAATCCCATCTACAGCAACCTTTTCACCTGGTTTTAGTAATATTATGTCTCCAACTAAGATTTCTGATATCTGTACTTTCACAAACTTTCCATCTCTTAAGACCATAGCTTCTTTTGCTTGAAGTTGAAGAAGTTTTTGAATGGCGCTATTAGTTTTCCCTTTTGCATTTGCTTCAAGAAGCCTGCCTAAAAGAATGAAGAAAATGATAAATACTGCTGCTTCAAAAAATACCTCAGGAGTTTCTTTAAGTCCTGAAAAAAGTGATGGAGCAAATGTCACTACCGTCGAAAATGCCCATGCAGTAAAGGTTCCTACTGCTATTAGTGTATCCATATTGGCAGCAGGTACCTTTAATGCCGTTAGTGCACTTTGGAAAATAGCTCTTCCAGCTATGAATAATATTGGCGTGGCTAATGCAAATTGAATTAAGAAGAAGAGTGAAATTGCGTATCCATTTGAAAGCGATATCTCACCAAAGAAATCCATTGGATTCATCGCAATATTCTTATTGAAAAGTAACATCCAAATCATGAATATTAGAAATGGTATTGCATCTATTCCACTCCAAATTACAGAAGATTTAATTTTGCCAAATTCTTCTTCTTTTAGCATTGCCATATGGTCATGTCCAGGCATATTCATTTCCATTTCAGTTTTCTGCTCGGTTACAAGTTTGTAACTACCAACATTACTTACAGCTTCTTTAATTCTTTCTAATGTTGTTTCTGTTTCATCGTATTCAACATTCATTTTCTCCGAAGCAAAATTAACCGAGACGTTCTTAACACCATCAACTTCGGACACGCTATTTTCTATAAGTGACTTACAAGAAGCACAATGCATTCCTATAACTGGATATATTTCTTTTTTCATATATTTGAATGATAAATAGATTAAATTACTTTCAAAGTTATTGGCGAAACCATTCCCATGGTGCATGTAATCTTATAACTTCCTTTAGCTGGAGAACCTAAATAAATAATGTTTTCACCTTCATTTAGATATACATAGTTGGATAACAATCCTCTTGCAGTTAGTGCTACAGCACAACCATCGACTCCCTTATTTTGAACGATAAACTTGGTTGGTACACCTGCTTTCACTGTAGAACCTCCCTCAAATTTATATGAAAAACCTTGAGCTGTTATTCTTATAATCTGTACTCCTTTTGAATCAACTTCAATTGTTGGGTTATTTTGGTTGTTACTATTTGAATTTCCTGATGTACTGTTGCCCTGTAAGTTTATACTTGGAAGTTTGATATCACTTAAGCTTTTGTAACCTAATAAGTTAAGCTGTGCGTTGAAATTATATATAGCAAAGATAATAACCAAAAATCCTGCTATTTTAGAAAACATAGCATTTAACTTTGGTTTTGCAGTTATATTTACACTTGTAATACTTATGATTCCAAGAATTGGCAATGTTCCTAACGCAAAGGAAAACATCATTAAAGCTCCTCGAAGAAAACTTCCTGATGTTAATGCAAGTCCCTGAGCTATTAGTGTAAAACCACAAGGTAAGAAAAAGGTAAGTGCACCAACTATAAAGGGCATATATTTACCCTTAAACTTTTCTTCGTTTGAAACAGTTCTTGTTAAGAATTTAGGAAGGGCTATTTTTATTTTATATGCCCACTCTACTTCTAACATCTGCAATCCAAGTATTAACATAACAAACGAAACAATCATTATGACAATTGCAGTTATTACGGGACTTTTATTTAGTGATATTCCAAGTGTTGAACCTATTGCTCCCAATATACCACCAAGTAAAATAAATGAGATTAACCTACCAATATTAAACATCACAAAAGGTTTTAATTTTTCAGAATTAGAATCTGAATCAATATAAACTTCATTCCACTGTTTTGACATTGATAATAGTAAGCCTCCCACAAGTGCTGCACAACTTGAGAGTCCTGCAACTACTCCAAAGGTAAAGAAAGAAATATATGATGATGAATTACTTAATACTATTTTTCCAGCAATTCCTGAATCAGAAATCATTTGAAAAACTGTCAAAATAGCAATTACTGAAAGGATGACCACAAACAAGCCATTTAATTTCTTTCTATTAAAAATCATCTTTCCATCATTGAACGCAATCATTGGAATGTCTTGTTTTCTGAAGTATTTCTTTTCAGAAAATGTGTATCCATTCTCTCTAAAAAGGTCTGACAATGAATCTGTACTAGGTTTTTCGCCTTTATATGTAAATTGAACATATCCTTCAGTTAATGTTGCATCAGCAGATTCAATATTATCTTGCTTTAGAAGTTTCTTTTCTATTAGAATTTCACATGAGGCACAGTGCATACCATCTATATAATAGGTACAATATTTAATATTAGGGGTTAACCCTTTTTGTTTGTTCTTTTTCTTTGACATTTGGAGTATTAGTTTAATTTATATATGTCCAATAATTCCTTAGTTGCTTTTTCAGTTTGTCCGTTTTTGATTTGATCTATTAAACAAGTCTTCATATGTTCTTTAATTATTGTCATATCTAATTTCTTTAATGCCTTTTGAACTGCTAATGATTGGAGAACTATGTCAACGCAATATGCATCACTCTCAATCATTTTAGCGATTGCTTTGATGTGTCCTTCAATAATCTTTATTCTGTGGGTTACTTTCTCTTTGTGTGTTTGCATATTACTTATACTTAATCTTATATCCCCCCTAGGGGGACTAGATATTTGTATTCCTAAACAAGTAATCTGTCAACATATTGATTGATATATAAGATAAAACATTGTTAGATAAAGGTTGTTTGTACGAGCTATTTCAGGTAAAAAGAAAGTAATTCGTTTCTAATTTCAGACCATAATGCACCCCAGATGGGTATTTCATGTTAGTGAATGAGTGGAAGGGTTCATTTGCATCTTATTTAATAACCTTTTTATCTCTTACGGTGACGGTTACAAAGACCATTTTCAATAAATCGTCTCTAAATAGTTCAGGGTCTTCAGAGTTTTCTATTGCAGGTATATTTATTTAGTAATGACACTTTTAGAGGTGCTTTTTGGGGCGCAGTATCAATTTTTGTTTTAGAAGGAGCTGGAGGCTTTTTTCTTCGGATACTTGATAGAAAAAAGAAGCATTTGAACTCACTCCATCGATTATTTATTGAATTAAATTCAAACTCAGGTCTCATTTATGATAACTTGTTTCAACTTCGAAAGATTGTTGAAACGCTTCATAACTATGATGTCTCTTTTGATAAATTAACAAAATTACCAGTAAGTTTAGAGTATTACAATGAACTTCTGAACATTGAACTCCTAAGTGAACTTTCCAAATATCACTATAAAGTTAGAAAAATAAATTCAGATATTAGTGGATTAAATTATGCTTATACTAAAGTAATGGATGCTTACATTCAGAAGGATATTGACCTTGCAACATACAAAATAAATGTAGATATTTTATTGCCTAATTTTGAAGTGATGATTGCTTTCTTGGAAAAGCTTCAAGCAAGTTTAATACCACTTATGGCAAAAATAAGAATTATGCAAAGAAAAGATGTCCCTTTTATTGTTAGAGTTGAAAGATTATTGACAAGGAATAAGACATTTGAAAAATTAAAAAGTAAAGACCTGAAAAAAGAAACAAAAAAGATTAAGGCCGAAATTGCTAAATCGAAAAAGAAAAGTAGGTACGAAATTAATAAACTATTGAAAAAAGTTCCTAACGCTGGCTAGCTTCTGTACTTTAATTCCCTAAGGTAAGAAAATTTTCTATTTTTATCCCTAGTTTATATCTACATAAGATATATAAGTTTGGGTTTCTCTTCATTCGTATAAACATTGAAGAAAAAGCTTGTTGTTTAAACAACAAGAAATACACTATCACTGGAGTTCTTAATAATGGTATTCTTTTGGACTTCTAATATAATGTTTCAATAATTAGCTATGAACTACAAAAAACTAGCTTCCAAAGAACTCTTAGAAAAAGTACAAAAATCACTGCAAGGTAATGGGTTTACAACACACCTGGTTTCAGATGGAAAAGGAGCGAAAGAGAAGATAAAAGAGTTGGTGCAGGAAGGTTCCACAGTAATGACAATGACCTCTGTAACATTAGATCAAACAGGGATAGCTGAATACATAAATGAAAGTGGTAAGTTTGATGCTTCAAAACCAAAAATGTATGTTGAAGACAGCGGACTCACCCCAATAGAGAAGAAAACACTTGGTTACGCCTCAGATTATACTTTGGGTAGTGTACACGCAATTACAAATGATGGACATCTTGTTGTTGCTTCAAATACAGGTAGTCAGCTTGGCGCTTATGTTTACGGAAGCGACAAAGTTATTTTTGTTGTTGGCACTCAGAAGTTGGTAGATGGCGGTTTAGATACTGCTTTAAAGAGATTATATGACCATGTGCTCCCGCTTGAGAGTGAAAGAGTAAGGGAGGCTTATGGAATGCCAGAGAGCTATATAAGTAAGCTGTTAATCCTTAACAGAGAAATAATTCCTGATAGAGTGCATGTAATTCTTGTAAATAAAGAGTTGGGTTACTAAAGGGATTGATCTGGTAATATTGTGATTTGATCTTTTGGATTGCTGTTCTCAGTAGCATCTACACCCTATAGTATTGACTTCTTATCCTCTTTTTTATATAATTATCCTTGTAAATAGTTAAAGACTGCTCTTTAATAATACATTTCCAATTTGCAAGGAATGATTCAGGTGATGATTTTTCGTCGTCTGATTATCTCCTTGTAATACTCTCCTCTTAGTTGTTTTGTACTACACTTTTCCTTTAATTCGTTGAAGGTAGCGTGTAGTACAAAATCAAACTATTTATGAGGTGAGGAAGATGTTTGCTAATCTGAAAAGGTATTGGTTGCCTGCTGTTTTGATTACCGCTTTTATTGTTCTTGTTGCTTTTTGTTCTACTCAGGCCGGAATTTTGGCTGGGATGCAACTTCAGCGCGAGATAATCGCTCAGCGTGCAATCAGTGTCGCTGAAGTGCAGTGTGGTTTGCCTGAAGATTCTCTGGAGTATAGAGGGTTTAAGATGCACAGCAACGGCATCCTGGAAGTCTATGTTTCTTACGAGGGTTCCGACTCTTACAGCGTGCTCGCGGGCACAATGGAGTGTTCCCTCGGTAAGGGATAAGCAAACAAGGAGATAAGGTTCCGGCAGGGAAAATTTGATTGTGATTAAATCACTCTCTTTCTTTTCCCCGCCGGACCATATCTTTTGCAAATTGGAAATGTATTATTACCCCTATGACAGCATTATCTTCTAATCCCTTATAAATCTCTTCTCATACTGTATTGAAATCTTTTCGTGGAAACTTTCAACTGAAGAATCATTTGTTAGAACGACGTCG
>CAZCMQ010000014.1:0-7240 GCA_964500025.1 uncultured Candidatus Saccharibacteria bacterium
TTCTTCCATCAGATCCAACTACCCTATGGCATGGAACAATTTTCATATCTGGATTTTTTCTCATTGCAGTTCCTACTGCTCTTGAGGCTTTAGGATTTCCCGCAAGGGCTGCTATTTGTTTGTAAGTAGCGACTTTTCCTTGTGGGACTTTTGAAGCGACTGAATAGATTTTGTCTGTAAATGATTTATCCATGTTTATCTTTTAAAGAGTATATAGTATATTTATATACACATTCTAATTCTAGCATAAGAACATGTCTACTGATGAATTAAATCAGACTAAGAACGAAGGAAAGGGTTTTGTTGAAATTGACAGACCAAAAATAGATTCTTCAATGCATGAATTCATAGGAAAAATTGAAGTTATTGAATTTCCAGACGAATATACTTTTCCATATATTCCTGAAGTCTATGGAGATGACGAAATTAGCGAAGAAGAGGCTAGAGAGATTCTCTCTCGATTCTTTACAAATGTAGATGGCCCTGTTTACGCCCTTAAAAACATGGATAGTGAGATTGCTGGAGCTCTTCTCTCGAAATTTAGCAGGATGAAGGGGAGTGTAAGAAAAGTCTTCTTGAATGAATTTATAAAGAAAAAGGAGGCTGGTTTTGACTATATTGTGCAGCATTTGGTTAATGAGGAAGAAATGTCGCTTGAGAAAGCGAAGCAGAGAACAAAAGCTTTCTATGACAAGGTATTTGGGGAATATGGGGATGATTCAGTAATCCAAATGGCTAGTGTATATATCTGTTTTGAAGGAGTTTCTCAAATTGCTGCAAAAGAAATTGAGGATGGTCGTATTGCTAGCTCATTTATTGAAAAGTCCACCCGCTATGTGTCTTTTGATAACAAAGTCAATGACCACTACTTGTATATGGAATCCCCTGAGATTATGAAATCAGAGTTTGGGGAGGAGTATTTACAGTGGAATAACTCATTATTTGAAGCGTATAGCAAGAATGTAAAAATTGCATTTAATGTTCTAAAAGGTAAGTATCCAATAGAAAGTTTACAGTTTAGAGATGATCGCACTGGGGAAGAGGTGTTTTTTGATAGTCTGGATGAGGTGGGTAAAGATGCTGCAAAAGAGGCGTATACAAGAGCAATCAGAGCTAAAGCCCTAGATGCGGTCCGTTCGTTCCTGCCTACTACAACAGTTACAAACCTTGGAGCGCATCTTTCAGGTCAAGCAGCAGAAAGTATGATTAATAAAATGCTTTCTTCGCAGCATTCTGAAGTTAGAATGTTAGGACTTCTCGCATATCAAGAATTATTTAAAGTATCTCCCAATGTTCTTTCAAAAATTGATGATAAGCATGGAGTATCTTCCAGGGAGTATTTAAGAGCTCTTAACTCAGTAAAAGTAGAAATACCTGAGGATATGATGAATGAGTTTGAGGAATATGAGAAAAAAGAGCTAGATAAGGATTATACGGTTCGCTTGGTGGACTCTACCTCGGATGCTGAGCTTAACGTTGCTGCTGCCCTTTTGATCAAGCATCCAAGACTACAAGGTTGGCCAATTGAGTCTGTCAGAGAAGTACTTAAAAGGGTGAAAGAAAAAGAACAGAAAGACGGCGGAGTTTTGGGATATAGTGAGAAGGTTGTGAGTTTAATACAGTCTGCAGTCCCAGAGAGGAAGAATAGGAGAAATAAACTCCCAAGGGCATTTGAGCATGCTTTTGCATGGTTTGATATGGCAGGCGACTGGGGAATTTTTAGAGATCTGCAAAGAAATAGAATGAATACAATTTTGCGTCAGTACCTGTCAGCTGAAGAGATTATAATCCCAGATGAATTGGAATGGGAAGGAATGGAAGAGGTTAGAGAAGACTATTTGCGTTTAGGAGGGCTTACTCGAGATTTTCACAACAGATTGAAGGAATCTAAGGATCAAAAAGTTCGGGATGCTGCTGAATACGTTACTTTGTTCGGAAATAAAGTAAGGTTTAGTTTTGCTGCCAATCTGAGGCAGTGGGCCTTCTTTAGCGAGTTGAGAACCATTTCTGGTGGGCATCCTTCATATAGAAAGCTTGTTCAAGATGCTGCAACGCTCTTACTTGAAAATATGCCTTGGATGCAACAATTTATGACGCATATAAACTGGACTAAGGATGTTAAATTGGGACGATTGACAGCTGAGGTTCGAACGGCAAAAAAACGTAGAAAGAACAAAAAAGGGGCCACTAAGGACCCCTCTTAAGTCTGAAGTGAAAAGACCTTACTTCAAAAGTCTTCCAACCCAGATTAAGACTGCTGCACCAAGTACTGCAACACCAATACTGTAAAGGTCTAAACCTGTTACACCCTCCATACCAAGGAAGCCTAAAAGCCATCCACCAACAACAGCACCTAGTACACCCATAAGGATGTTCTTAAGCAACCCTTGTGATCCATCGGTCTTCATAATCAGGGAGGCAACCCAACCTGCTACAAGACCTAACACAATCCATGTTAGAAAAGGCATAATAATACAGTAAATAATAATTTATATATCATTAACGTTACGTTATTATTACGCTCTAGTCAATAGAACGGGATGTAGGGTAGTATTGAGTATGAAAAACAAGATTCATCCAGATGGAAAGATTGGTCATATACACCTTACCGTTTCTAATTTAGAAAAATCACTAGCTTTTTACAGGGATATTTTAGGATTTGAAGTCACAGCAAGGTATGGAGACTCTGCAGTTTTCCTTTCAGCTGGTGGGTATCATCACCATATTGGTTTAAATACATGGCAAGGTGAAGGGGTTCCGCCCCAACCACTTGGTTATGCAGGAATATATCACTTCGCAATTTTGTACCCCAATAGGAAAGAGTTGGCTAAAGCATTAAAGCGATTAATAGACGCCAAATATCCAATTGAAGGCGCTTCCGATCATGGCGTATCAGAAGCGATATATCTTCGTGATCCGGACAATATTGGGGTTGAGATTTATGCGGATAGGGACAGGAAGAAGTGGAAAAAGAGTCAAGATGGAGGGATTGCTATGGTTACGGAACCTTTAGATCTTAAAGGGTTATTGACGGAGTTAGATAAATAGTATTGTTATCTTGGGTATTCTTCTCCAGAGAATCTTAAGAAGTTGCCGTTATAATCATCTTTCCAATTTCCTGTTATTTGAATAATCTGTTTAGCTGCTTCAACCGGCTCTGTTTCGCCCCATGGATTCATATCCGATTTTACGTTGCCTGGATGGACACTGAAGGTTCTTATATTTTCGGGAAGATCATGAATCGAAGCAAAGGTCATCATATTAAGAGCCGCTTTACTTGCCCTATATCCGTAATTCGCGCTGGAGTTAACGTGTTCATCTTTAAAAGAAGCCCTGCAAGAAGAGATATTTATTACATATCCTAGTTTAGATCTTTGCAGTAATGGAAGAGCATATTTTGTTAATATCGCTGGTGATATGGAGTTTATATCAAACATTTTTAACAATATTTGTCTATCTAGGTTTTCTAAATCACTAACCAAACTTTTATCATCTGCTACGGAATCTTTGTTTACTCCCGCATTGTTTATTAGAAAGTCTAATTGATTGGTGTTCATAGAAATTTCTTTTATAGCTTCTTTGATTGAGTCATCATTAGACATATCAAGTTTTATGATAAACAAGTTGGCAGATTTTAGGTCAGGGAATGATTCTGTATTTCTTGTCCCTGCAAAAACCTTATAGCCAACCTCAAGGAAGTATTTAACGAAGCCAAGGCCTAATCCTCTATTTGCGCCTGTAATTAAAACAGCTTTTTGCATAAGAGTTCTTGTTCAATAGTTATCCAGACTAAGAAAGAATTTTCAAGAAGTAGAAAAGAGCAATACTAAAGGGGATTACAGAGAATATTGCGAGTGTTTTTGTGAATAGAGAAACGGCCTCTTCCTTTTTTCCATCTAGGAATAGTCTGACAGGTTGGTAAAAGAAAACGTATCCCATTACCGCTACAGATAATGTAAAAAGAGATAGAATCATTATTGGCATAAGTAGGGTACTTTCTATATTTTCGTTGCCTGATACAAAGTTCATCACAGAAACCACAAGAGTGATATAAGTCACTGCTGCCAGAGCGTTATAAAAAGGGTTCTTACTCATAGCTATATTCTAGTTAGGAATTTAAGCAGAGTCAAACGCTGATAAAACTCATTTTACTTCCAGCTCAATCCCATCATAAACTACTGCATAACCTCCAACCTTAATATTCTTTTCTGTATTAACATAAAGTAGTCCACTTTTTTTCATAAAGTATCCCTGCTCAATAATCAGGTCTGTATGATCAACTAGTCCATACTTTTGAGAGTATGCCCCCAAAGCCCCAGCTGCAATTCCTGTGATGGGATCTTCATTCACACCTGCGAGTGGATTAAACTGCCTAGCGTGGAAGTCTGAATCACTATTTAAGGTTTCCTTTGTAAATGGGTAGAAACCATTCACACCTTTCTCCTTGCAATACTCAGATATTATTTCTAACTTTGGCTCTATTTCTTTCAACACATCAAGAGATGAGATTTGAATGATAAGTTTACTGGTGCCAGTTGAGACTGACTGAATAGGTGTCTCCAATATGTCTGAGACCCTAATGGATAGTAAATTTGCGATTTTTTCGATATCAGTTTCGATAAATCCAAATTCTGGATCTTTCTGAGTCATCACAACCATTCCATCATTCTTTATCTCTACTTCGAGAACACCTGTTTTAGTTTCTTGTGTATATCCGCCTGATTTAAGCAGATTTAACCATTTTAAGGCTGAAAATGTCGCGATTGTAGCATGTCCGCATAAATCTACTTCCTTTTGTGGGGTGAAAAATCTAACTTTATAATCAGCTTTAGAACTTCTAGAGACAAATGCCGATTCAGAAAAACCTAGCTTTGCGGAGATGTCTATCATTTGTTTCTCTGAAAGTATTTCTGCATTTACTATCACCCCTGCTGGGTTCCCTTGTTTCTGGTCTTTTGTGAATGCTTTTACTAGATGTGCTTTAATTTTCATTGTGCTCTCACTCTAATCTCTATTAGTTACTTTATAGACTTTGCCATCCGTATCGTAGGTTGTCCACTCCCCAATGGCTTCTCCCATTTTAAAATGACCAGAGCGCTTTATTGTTCCGTCTGGGCGGTACCATTCCCAATAACCATGAGTTCTCCCATCTATTATTTTACCTTTGGACCATCGTGTTTTCCCATTGGCATGATATTTTATTGTGTAACCGTCTATGACTTCTGTTTTCTTCTCTTTTGCCTGGTAATCGGAGCCACAGATGTGACATTTATTGTCTTTGCAGTTATGTTTATCATGGTTAATAATCTTCATATTATGAGTATAACAAAAACTCAACAGTGTTAGCGCGCAATGGGTTTTACTTAGAGCTATTTGAGGGGCTGGGTCTTGTCATATAAACGTCTGTAGCTTTTTTGATGAAGGCAATTAACAGCAGTACAGTTTTTCTCAAATTTGAAAGAAGTTGGAAGTCGTTTCAAGTTTGCAAATCCGGAGAATAAACGAAAAATAGTTTCAACACTTTGCGCGAACTTTGAGTGGGATGGCGAAAATCTGCTCTGGGACTGGAAAAAGGAGTATTCGTTGGTTGCGAAAGAGGGTGAAAATGTCAGTTGGCTCCGCGGGTAGGATTCGAACCTACAACCTAGTCGTTAACAGCGACCCGCTCCACCATTGAGCTACCGCGGAAGAACAGGCATATTCTAATAATAAATCGTAAATTCTGCAACCTTTTTCTACCTAATCATGAATATATCTGCTACAATCTAATCACATAACTTAAAGTTCCTAAACAGAAATGTTTCTCAAAAATATCTCAAAACTACTAGTAGCTTTACTACTTGTCTTCAGTATGACAACAACCTTGAATGCCCAAGATACTGCCTCAGCAGGCCCAGAAGAAGTTTCTAAGCCAATCTATTTTGCTAGAGCTGGGTGTCCTCACTGTGCAAAGGTAGATGCATTTCTAAAAGCACACAATATTGCAAACCAAGTTGAAAAGGTTGAGACCCTAAATAATGCTGAAAATATTGAAAGAATGGATAAGTGGTTTAATCACTTCAATATCCCTCAAAACCAGAGAGGAGTCCCATTTCTAGTCGTAAATGACGAAACTTACTACTCCGGTTCAGATCAAATAATTGGATATGTCGCAGGAGAAAATGATATTGCAGTAGAAGAAAGTGAATATCAGTCATCTACATCTGACACAATATTTCTTGCAATCGGTGGTTTATTAATCCTGAGCGTATTTGGATACGGTCTTTACTCTGCATTGAGTAAAAAGAAGTAACTAAATTAAATCTTTACTGCTATGGATTTAAGAGTAGCGTTTGATGGTCTCGATTTTTCTGATTCAGCCCATGATTATCTTTTAGAAAAGCTTGAAAGGCACGAACCTCTATTTGAGACTGCAACTTCAATTGAGGCAACTTTCAAAGAGCAGAAGACTGCAAGAGGAGTTAAGAATGACTATACAGTAACAATTATGGCGCATTTCTCTAAAAAGACTATTCGCGTGGAAAAGAAATCAGCAGATCTATATACAGCAATAGACCAGGCTTCAGATGTTTTCTTAAGAAGAGTTAGGAAGTTTAGGGAAAAGAGGAGGTTTTGGCTAAGATTCCCTTTTTGGAAAAGGGAATCGTAACCGTTTAATTTGTTTACTTGCTGCTATTAAGCAGGTTATTGAAGATGTTTGAAGTGACCTTTAAGAATCCGTATTTAGGCTTGTCTAGTACATTATTCTGAATCCTAGCTTCTGCCTTTGCCTCTTCAAGCCATTGCACCTTTAAGTTCTCAACTTCTTGCTTCATATATGCCTCAGTTATCTCATCCTTTTTATCTTCATAAGTAACATTTTCTTCGGATGGATACAAAGCACCTTTATATGATTCAAAGAAAGCTTTTACATCATCTTCTGTGTATTCAACCTTAGACTCAAGAAGCTTGGTTGTAAGGATGTCCAACCTTATCTGTCTTCGTAAGTCCTCCAAAGTGATGTTATTGGCAAGAAGCGCGCTATCGAGAGCCTCTCTTCCACCAATCTGAGTTTCGATTTCTCCTACTCTTTCATCAATTTCACTATCTGAAGCTGTTACACCTTCTTTAGAAGCATTCTGCTTAATAAGCTCTTCCTCAATAAGGGTTACGGAAGCGCCTCCGTATGCCTTCTCTAGCCTGTCATAAAATTCGCTCTTAGGAATTCTGACACCATTAACAACCGCCATGCTGTAATCAT
>CAZCMQ010000014.1:7250-11043 GCA_964500025.1 uncultured Candidatus Saccharibacteria bacterium
AATGAAAAAGAAATTAGAAGAATAACAACAACTGCTAGAGATTTAAGAATATTTGCCCTGCTAAAATCCCACTTAGGAAGTTTTAATTTCTTAAGTGCACTTTTGGTTGTATTAACCTTAATTTTGCTTGTAGACTTTCTAGTCTTGCTTGCTTTTGCTTTGGTAGCCATCTATCTATTTATTAAAATTATGCTGTGAAATCAGTCTAGCAGAATATATTAGAAGAATAAAGGATGTAAAGAGGAAGATATAAAGAAGAGGGTTAGAACCCGCTTTATCCAGCATTTCCTTTTCTTTGTCACTTTCCTCTATGGCATTCATCTTTCCTGGTGTTGGCTCAATAAAAACAGAAAAATCATTGTATGAATTATCTGTATCTACGAAATTTGTCCTCCCAAGAGAACTCCCATTTGTTGCATTTGTAGCAGTTTGGGAGTCCAGAACAATATTGCCAAGCTCATTTATTAGTCCATTGGAGTTAGGGGAGTCATAAAATATTGTATCAACAACTGTATTGTTTGTATCTACTATCTGAATTCCATCTGTTGCACCACCGCCATTTTGAAACCCTAATTTTGCAACATTTAGATCGCAATTTCCTATATTCATCTCACAAACTAAAGAGAACGATTTTGGCTGAATAGTCCCAGAAAGGGTGATTGCAGTTTGAAAAGTAGTTCCTGCATACTGAATTTTCCAACCTGTTAAATCAATAGGGCTGTCGGAAAGATTATATAGTTCTATCCACTCATTTCCGAGATCTGCTCCTATTGGATCATAAAGCACCTCATTTATTAAAATCGTTGTTGAGGCTGAATGAATAGGAGAACTATTAGAAAAGCAAAGTATATAGAGTATTAGGAAAAAGAATGTGTGACTTATGTATTTCATACCAATATTGTCTCAAACCGGTATGAAATACTGGTGAATTATCGCAAGTGAAGATAGAGGGCTGTTAAACCGCCCCCATAGTTAACAATAACAGCTCTTCCTCCACAGACATCAGTAAATACATTTGATACATGTCCATCACGGATTGCCCTTAATGGAGCTCCTTCACCTCTAAGATTGTAATATCCTGGAGGAACAGATCCATATGAACATGTCACACCATTTGTCCAGTATTTGTCACCACTCTGATTCCCGTGGGTTGTGCTTACCATATCAATGGCTGAGTTATTGTAGTGCGGGAATTGGGTAACTACAGCACCATCCAATGGAAATCGTGAGGAACCGCTACCATTTGGCCAAGTAAAGTGCCCCGTTGAGTATGGATTTATAACTGTTCCTCCTTGACGAAGCTCAAAGTGAAGGTGTGAGCCATACGCCAAACCTGTATGCCCTTGAAAGCCAATAACATCGCCTTTTTTAACTGGTGTATTCGCAGGAAGCTGTCCACTTTGGAAGAGATTGAAAATAAGCTGAGTTATCTGAGCAGTTACAACGTCTCCTTGTTTTTTCAATGTCGCTAAACTTGCTTGATATTCACTCTCATTCTGCCTTGATATTGCAAGAAGGTTTGCTTGCTCATTCTTCTGAGCGCTAAGATTCTCTTTTTCTTCAAACATTTGTGTCTTTTCTTCTTCAATCTCTTGTCGTTTTTTCAAAACTTCGTTCTGTTTCTCTTCAAGAATCTTCTCTTCTGCCCTTAGAGCTTCGGATTTCCCAAACATATTTGAAAGAATCTCTTTGTCCTTCTTTCTTGTTTCAGCTATATACTTAATCTTTCTTAAAAGAGTGTCAAAATTTTGTGTCTCAAGAAAAATCTCTACCGGTGTAATGAATGAATATTTGTATGAAAGAGAAATTCTCGTATCAACAGAATTCTGGAGTCTCTCGATCTCCTGTGACATTGTTGACACTCTATTTTTGACCTCATCAATCTCCTTACTTAAAATCCTAATCTCAACGTTTTTTGTTTCGATCTCAACTTCCAAACTACTTATCTTTGCCTCGGTAATTGCAATTTGAGAATTAAGATATCCTATCCTTTGATTAAGCGTTAATTGCTGGTATTTCTCATTACTAATACTATTATTTAGATTTGCCTGATCTTTACTTATCTTTGATGCTTGATCTTGGAGGAAGTTGAGGCACTGTTGGTCGGTCATACTAGGTGGGCATGATGTTTCATATGCTTCCGCCTTTGATACAAGATTTCCTCGAGTACTTAAGAATAAGTATGAACCAAACAGAGCAAAAAGGAGGATTATTAATAAAAGACTTCTTTTCATAGTTTTATTCTACTTCTCGTCTAAACTGAGATATCTCAATACGGCCGCCCAGCTACTGATAATCCCGAAAAGAATCCCGATAGTTAAAACAGATAGAAGGAAGATTAAGACAAATACCGGATCAAAGGACTTCAAAAAGCCTAGTGAAAGGTCTGTGAAGAACTGTGAGATCAGGTAGTAGAAGTCTGAACCGACAATTGTATGCATCATAATATACCAAGGAACAAGTATTAGAATTGATGAAATTAATCCACCAATAGCGCCATACATTGCACCTTCTGCAATAAAGGGTAGCCTGATCTGATTATCAGCACTTCCTACCAGATGCATAATTTCAATCTCTTCTTTGTGAGCAAGTATATTAAAACCGATTGTAACCATAATTAGAGCAAATGTAATCGCGCTTAGACCTCCAATTAATATAACTGCGCCATAATTCATAACCTTTGAAAGAGTCTTAATATTGTCTACGACGTCCTTAAAGTAGAAAACCTCGTCAACATGAGCATTCTTCTCTTTCTCCACATTTATATTTCTAATCAACTGCTCAAGACTCTCAATAGACTTTGCTCTAACACCAAGACTTGGGGGTAGGGTATCTGCTGTAATTGTTTCAATTAGGTCAGGATCATTTTCAAAGTCCTGTTTATAAATCTCCAGAGCTTCTTCCTTTGAAATATAATCGATCGCTTCGACAAGCTCCTCATCATTTATTAAGTCCCTGAACTTGAATATCTCTTCCTCAGGAGCTTCCCGTTTAAAAAAGACGATTACCTGGGCTCTTGTTTCATAATACTTAACGGCTTTCTGTCCGAGAATTGCAACAGCAATAAAGAAGATTGAAATAGTGAAGACGACTGATACAACAAAAATAGTGGAAAGTGATAACCACTTATTTCTAAGCATATTTTCTTTTGTTGTTTTAAAAAGTTTCCCTAGTGTCCCCATTTCTATTTCTTACTTAAGTATGTTTCAACCACACTTCCAATCTCATCTATCATTTTACCTGTAATGCCAATTTTCTCAAGGTCTTCCTCTGTACAGTTGATTAATAGCTCCATATTGTTAATTTGGGCTTTAGAAAGCTTCAATGCAATCTCTTTGTTTAGTCCAAGCTGGGTCAGCTCGTTATCTACGTCTTCTTTAATCTCTCCTTCGGACTCCTTATTTTCTTTTACCTTCACCTCTTCTTGCTTTTGCTTCTTTTTCCCTGTTTCAATCTTATCCGCTTTCTTAGCACCTTTCTTCTTGAAGTAACCACCTTTTTCGTCTGCTACAATCTGTCCTTCTTCCATGTGCAGAACTCTTCTTTGCATCATATCTACGATCTTTTGGTCGTGAGTTACGACAAGAACTGTCGTTCCTAGTTCGTTTACTGCTCTTAAAATGTTAAGAATCTCCATCGCAGTTGCAGGGTCCAAGTTTCCTGTTGGTTCATCTGCAATTAAAAGTTTTGGATCATTTGCAAGTCCTCGTGCAATTGCAACTCTCTGCCTTTCTCCACCTGAGAGTTCTTGAGGGAAGAGGTGTGCTCGGCCTCTAAGACTTACAATATCTAG
>CAZCMQ010000015.1:0-1870 GCA_964500025.1 uncultured Candidatus Saccharibacteria bacterium
AAATAATAGAAGGGGCCGATTTAATAAAGGTCCAAAAACTCTAAACCCTTCACTTTTTGTTAAAAAAGCTGAAAATACTCAAGAGAAAGAGTATAAACCTAAAAATACCTTTAAGGATTTTAAAATAAATGAAACCCTTAAAAGAAATATTCTTAAAAAGGGATTTTCAACCCCTACTCCTATCCAGGATCAGGCTGTGCCTCAACTCTTAGCTGGTAAAGACTTGATTGGATTAGCAAATACTGGAACTGGAAAAACAGCAGCGTTCCTTCTTCCTACAATAGAAAAGGTTGTTAATAATAGAAAATCCAAAGTACTAGTAATCGCTCCAACTAGAGAGCTTGCAGACCAGATCAATGATGAGTTGTACTCTCTAACTCGTGAACTTAAAATCTTTTCTGTACTTTGTACTGGAGGAACAAGCATTTATAAACAGATAAACAATATTAAAAGAGGTTTCAGCTTCATTGTCGGAACACCAGGAAGATTAAAAGATCTCTCAGACAGAGGGATCCTTAATTATTCTCAATTTAACACAGTTGTTCTTGATGAAGTAGATAGGATGCTGGATATGGGATTTATAGAAGATATCAAGTATCTAATTGCTAAGCTTCCAAAAGAGAAACAGGCAATATTCTTTTCTGCAACAATAAATAAAAAGGCTGAAGAGATTGCTAATCAGATCCTCAAGAACCCAATTAAAGTTGAAGTTGAAAAGCAGACTCCTGGTAAGAATGTTGATCAAGACATAATTCGAGTGAAAGATCGAGAGGAGAAGTTCAAGATTCTTTCTGAAAGAATTAAAAGCGGTGAGTTTAAGAAGGTTCTCATTTTCACAAGAACAAAAAGAGAAGCAGAAAAGCTTTCAATTAGACTTAAAGGTGAAGATATTAGAACCGACGCTCTTCATGGAGACAAAAGGCAAAGCCAAAGAACCAGAATTATTGATTCTTTTAAAAGAGGTGCTATTAAAACCTTAATTGCAACTGATGTTGCATCAAGAGGTATTGATATTAACGATATTACACACGTTATTAATTACGATGCACCAGAGACCTTTGAGGATTATACTCACAGAATAGGTAGAACAGGTAGAGCCGGTAAAAAGGGATATGCGATTACATTCGTGTAAATAATATTCTATAATTTATATATGGTTCAAAACTCCAACTCTGTAGAGGGCTATATTAAGTCTTTTGATAAAGAGGTTCAAGAGAGACTTAATAGTATAAGACATCTTGTAAAAAAGATTGTTCCGGACGCTGAAGAAGGAAAAAGCTATGGAATCATTGGTTTTAAAATCAATGGCAGATACCTTCTTTACCTAGGTGGATTTAAGAATCACATAAGTATATATCCTTTCCCATCAGGCTCTGAAGAGTTTAAAGACGTTGGTAAAAAATACAAAACAGCAAAAGGAACTGTTCAATTTCCTCATACCCATCCGATTCCAATTGAAATAGTTAAAAGAGTTATTAAATATAGACTTAAGGAAGTCAATATAAAAAGTCCTAAAATCAAGGATTAGAACTTTCTTCAATCTTAAGAATAAACTACTTCCCCTTAGCCTTTAGTTTCTTAATCTCTTCTTTGTAAATCTTCTCTTTTAAATTCTCATACGGTTCATCGAGAACGAATGCTGTAAGGAAGTGGCCACCTACTCCAAAAATTCCCCAACCTAAAAGTGGAAATACAAACCACCAAACACCTGGTTCAGTAAAGTAGTTCAATAGGAATAGCCCAGTATTCACAATTATATAAATTGTAATATGCATCCAGAAAGATGCCTTCTCCTCAGCTCTCTTCATTGCCCTTGATTCTACAGAATTGACTGTACTCATTTTTTAAGACACTAAAATTATTCTCTTCA
>CAZCMQ010000015.1:1880-10957 GCA_964500025.1 uncultured Candidatus Saccharibacteria bacterium
TTGATAATTGCATACTCTTGCATTACATGTAAAGACTGGGTACTATATCCTTATGAATAATAAGGTTGTAATGATAGTTGTTGGTGCAATCCTTCTTCTCACAGCAGGATTCTTCATTTTCAAAGATAGGCTAGGCATTAAATCGGACAATAACTCAGTCGATAATGTTGTGAAAAACACAATTACAGCAATTATTACCTCTGGAGAAAGCTATCAGTGTTCATACTCCTCAGAATCAGAAGGGTCTGTTGAGACTGCAAATACATATATTGCTAAAGGTGGAGATCGTCAATACATGAATTACACTACAGAATCAAATGGTATGACTACGCAGCATTATATGGTGGTTAAAGATGGTTACTCATATACATGGGACAGCAATTCAACAGAGGGTTACAAATTTAAGATCACAAAGAGTGAGGGCGGGAAAATTGAATTTGAGGCTTCAGAAGATACAGATAACAGTAACGATGTATTCGAACAGGCCTATGATTATGAGTATGATTGCAAACCATGGGTTGTGCAAGAAAGCAGATTTGATCTTCCAAGCGGAATTACATTCATAGACGTACAAGCACAGATCGACGAATCTCTTGAAGAGATGAAACAGTACTGCTCAACATGTGACCAACTTGAGGGAGAAGCAAGAACACAGTGTTTAGTATCTCTAAAGTGTGAGATGTAATTAAGACTTCTTTGTCTTTTTAGTCGCTTCGTACTCAGCAGCCTTAGTCAAAAACTTCTTTCTTAATCTAATACTTTTTGGAGTTACTTCAAGAATTTCATCATCCCGAATTAAAGAAATTGCGTATTCAAGGGTCAGATCAATTGGAGACTTCAAGCTGACTAACGTAATCTCAGCCCTAGACATTCTAACATTACTCTTTTCACGAGCTTTAAGAGGATTCACAGACATGTCATTCTCATATTTGTTAATACCAATTACCATTCCCTCGTACACATCAACATTTGCGGGGATGAATAGGTCCCCTCTCTCTTGAACAGAGTTTAGAGCATATGCAAGAGCCTTTCCTGTAGCACTTGAAATAATTCTTCCATTCTTGTCATCAGTCTCCCCTTTTACCAAAGGCGCATATTCTAAAAAGTGATTATTCATAATCAATTCACCCTTTGCCAAAGTAAGCAAAATTCTTCGCAAACCAATAAGGTTTCTGGTGAAGATCTTGTAGGTCATCTTGCTTTGACCACCCTCATTCATAATATCAATCAACTCACCTTTCCTTTTATTAACCTCTTGAGAAACAACACTATAGTACTGCTCTGCAACTTCAATGTAAACCTCTTCAACAGGGTCTAATTCTTTACCATCAATAACTTTCGTTATAACTTCTGGCTTTCTAAGCTGGAATTCATACCCTTCCCTTCTCATTGTTTCAATGAGGATTGCTAGATGCAGCTCACCCCTACCTGAAACTGAGTATGAACCATCGTGATTATTCTCAATCTTTAATCCAACATTGTTCTGAGCTTCCTGATCCAGCCTTGCCTGAATCTGCTTCCAGTTAGGGAATTTACTCTCTTTTCCAAGAAAAGGTGAAGTGTTAGCCTCAAACCTCATTTTAAGTGATGGTGGAGAGATCTTAATAACTGGGAGTGCATCAATGTTTGAAGGATTGCAGACTGTATCGCCAATGGCAATCTCATCTAGTCCTGCGATAGCAACAATTTCACCTGCAGTTCCCATTTCTAAATCTTCATATTCAAGACCCTCTTTCACAAACAATCCCTTAACTTTTCCACTAACCTTGTATTCACTATTCTCTGCATTTACAGCAACAACGGAGTCACCTACCTTAAGAGTTCCTCTTTTAACTTTTCCAATTGTGTAACGACCGTAGTGCGGGTCAAAATCTAAAGAAGATACCTGCATCTGAAATGCACCTTCCAAGTCTCCTTTTGGAGCAGGAATATCCTCAACAATAGCCTCAAGCAGGGGCTTTACATCTCCTGAAAGCGTGGAAAAGTCATTTCCTTCTGCTTGAGGTAGATCTGCAAATATCTTTCCGTCTCTTGCAATTGCGTAAAAGGTCTTAAAGTCTAACTGGCTTTCATCTGTAGCTAGATTTAAGAAAAGATCCTGAATTCTTGAGAGTGTCCTTTGTGCATTAGCAAGCTTCTTATCTATCTTGTTAATTACGACAATTGGCTTGAGCCCAATTTCAAAGGCTTTCTTAAGGACAAATTTTGTTTGTGGCATGACTCCCTCCTGAGCATCCACAACTAAAACACATCCTTCTGCCATGTTTAAAGTTCTTTCAACTTCTCCTCCAAAGTCTGCATGTCCAGGGGTATCAATAATATTGATCTTATACTCACCAAACTTGATTGAGATATTTTTAGCGCTGATTGTGATTCCTTTCTCTCTTTCCAAGTCGTTTGAATCTAGAATCTGCTCAATTTCCATTTCTTCCTGATTTTCTCTAAATGTATTGCTCTGTTTAATGAAAGCATCCACGAGCGTGGTTTTGCCGTGGTCAACGTGAGCTATTATTGCAACATTTCTTATCCTCTCTTGAGGAGTTGGTTTTACCATCTTTAAAGAAATAACGGATTAAATCTATCGAGGTACCTGTGTATTATATCACTATCTTCCCTCTTAACATAATCTAGTATGGCGTTTAGTTCCGTGAGTCAGATATTGCTACCTTCCTTAAACCCACAGACTGATGCTCAAAATTACCAAAGGGATTTTTCAATATTCTTTGCTCTGTAGAAACAGATAGTGGAAGGACTGGAAATATTTTGTGAAAGACCATATCAAGGGTTTTTCTCGGATCTTCAGATATTGCTTCAACTAATTGATTCGCCACATCTGCACTGTTAACTTCGACACTAAACCCTATTCTATTAGGTCTCATAACAAAGTCTCTTGCGAATTTCCCAGCACCCATGATTATAGTACCGTTCTTAGTATTTGAGACAAATATTAAGGCTTTAGTATAAAGTGATGGGTTCGCACCTTGTGGGATATTGTATTCATTTGCAAAATAGGATGACTCAACACCATTCGCTTTATTGTGCCTATCGATATAAAAAAGGACATCAGAGTATAATCTGATAGTATCCATAGGATCCTGGGTTCTAACAACCGATGTAGCAATTCCATTTAGAGCATGCTCTTCTCGATTTCCAGTTAGTACGTACTCCTGAAAGGACTGTAGCTGAGCACTAACCATGCTTTGAACAACTATCTCAGAAAGATTCTCAAATTTTACCTCTGCATCTGTACGAATACCATTCCTTGTACCACCAAATTCATCTGTCATATCCATGAATAAATATTTTATTTATAACAGGGGTTTTGGAGAGAGTCACAACTACCATAAAGGTAATATGTTGTGACTCTCTCCGAGATCACCCAAAAAACTATTCTATTTTTTAACAAGCTGGAACCTCACGGTACCATATTTCCAGACAGGAACCCATTCGTAGCCAGGGTTTGCGGAAAAAGTACATCTTCCATCCGAACCAAAGCCAACTGCAGTTCTGTCGAGAAAAAGTTCGAAATCGCTTCTCCATTCGCCCCATTCGGACCAAAATACGCGAAGATGACTTCGACGACATTCGTATGAACCGATGTACTCAGGATTTCGCTCCTCGCGAAACCTTGCGTAGCCTTCATTAATGAGCTTCTGCACCCGCTCATTAAACACTTCAGGTTCTGGTTCCGACATCCTATCGAAAACCCAGTCCGAAATGCTCGGTCCAAACAACATCAGTGTCAGGACTAAAGTCCCTACGAGGATGTTTTTCATACTTCCCTTCTCCTTGAATACAACGAAAGTTTTTAGTTTTTTAGGTGCTTGTCTAAGCTATCTAGACATCCCATAGTATATCATATTTGAGAAACTTTTTACACTATTTTGGTTGCCTGATAGAATAGGAAAACATCAAACTCAACCAATCATGATACTGTCAGATATTGAAATAAAAGAGGCCCTAGATTCAGGAGAAATTGTGTGTACACCCCTCATGGATGAGTCAATCCAACCAGCATCGATAGACGCAAGACTAGGCGATCACTTTCTAATGCTCGATACAAGTGCAATGACACACTTAACCCTTTCCTCAAAGGTTGAATACAGAGAAGAAATAACAGACACATTTACAATACCTCCAAAATCATTCATTCTAGCAACAACCATTGAGTATATTGAAATACCTAGTGATATTGCATGTTTTGTTGAAGGAAGAAGCTCTATTGGACGACTTGGACTATTCATTCAAAATGCAGGTTGGGTAGATCCTGGATTTAAAGGGAAGATAACTTTGGAGTTGTACAATGCAGATAATTTGCCAATAAAATTAGAGGCAGGAAGAAGAATATGTCAATTTGTATTTTCGAGAACAGGAAAACCCGCACAATTTCCATATGGGCACCCTTCTAGGAAAAGTAAGTATCAAGGACAGGACAAGGCGGTTGGAAGTAGAATTGCAAAGGATATTTCATAAATCGCTTTTTCATCTTGTAAGAGCTCAAAGCCCTATAGACTTCAAATTGGATGAAGATTGAGATATAATCTCCAACTGTATATATAAAACAAGTTCTCAATGGATTTACACTATAGAAACAGAAAGTTTAAGGGATCAACTGCTAGGCAAGAAAAAGGAATTCCTAAAAATCTCCACCCAGGAAATGGCTTAGATCAGGCCTATTGGAAACCAACTGATGCAAACCTCAAATCTCCTACGCCAGTTCACGCTAAAGACTTATCTCTCAAACAAAACATGCACAGAATATCACTTGTAATTCAAGGGTCGGCAAAGATTTTAGGTCAATACATAAAAGAGAATGAGGGTGACGCTGTACAGGGACTTGCACAATATTTTGAAACAGACGCATATGCTAAAAACGTGGAATCAACAGGATTAAGCATTGAAGCCTTTACAGTTGCGGTTATAGCAAGGTATGAGCTCAACAATACTCTAAAGTCGGAACAACAATCTACAGATGTTGCCAACGAAGAGAAGTCTTGATAAAATCAGATTGTTCTTTTCAAATAACAAAAGCTTTGACGGAGAAATAGTAGAAGATTACTTGCGACATCTGAGATAAGTCGGGAGGAGCAAGACTTACGTAAAGTAATTTTCCAATTACCCTCCACCAGCTGTAAGCTGAAATCTTTGAGAGTAAGCCGAGCCGGGTTCGCACCGTAACAGCGAGAGAATATTTCCTTTGGGAGTATTCGCAATAAGGGTTACCCTAGGGTAACTGAATCAAGGTGGTACCGCGTTTGTCCAACGCCCTTGCGAATATCTGAGTTATCGGATCTTCACAAGGGCGTTTTTTAATAACCAGGGGTGGTAGAGCGGTCAAATACATCAGACTGTAAATCTGACGCCTTCGGGCTACACAGGTTCAAATCCTGTCCCCTGGACCATAATGTGATAACATAACAAACATGGGTACCACTAACGAAAGAGTAGAACTAATAAAGCGCAACCTCAACGAAATTTTAGGTGAGGATACACTGCGCGAATTAATTGAAAATAATACTCCACTTAGACACTACATCGGCTTTGAAATTTCTGGACTTGTCCACCTAGGAACTGGTCTTTCAAGCATGCTTAAAATTAAGGATCTTCAAGATGCAGGAGTTAAGTGTACTGTGTACCTCGCAGACTGGCACACTTGGATTAACGACAAGCTCGGTGGAGATCATGAATTCATTAAAAAAGTTGCAAAAGAATACTTCGAACCAGCGATGAGAGTTTCCGCTGAAATCGTAGGAGCAAAAGCAGATGAGATAGATTTCATACACGGCTCAGACCTATACCATAATAACGATAAGTTCTGGCAAACACTTGTTGAAGTAAGTAAAAACCTGACACTTTCACGAGTATTAAAGTCAACATCAATCATGGGAAGAGATCAGAGAGAATCTCAACCTTTTGCATGGCTCATCTACCCTCCTATGCAGGCAGCGGATATTGTTGAGATGGGTGTAAATATAGCTCACTCAGGAACAGACCAGAGAAAGATTCACGTGATAACGAGGGAAGTTGCTGAGAAATTAAAGATAAACAACATTAAAGATATTAATGGAAAGGTAATAAAGCCAGTAACAATTCATCATGACATGATGCTTGGACTAACAGCACCTTCTACATGGCCACTACGAGAAGGTATGGAGAAAGAAACAGCAAAAGCAGAGATGAAAATGAGTAAATCTAAACCTGATTCATGTGTCTTCGTACATGACAGTGAAGAAGAGATTAGAAGTAAGATAAATAAGGCATTCTGCCCTGAAGGAGAAGTTGAGTTCAATCCAATTATGAATTGGTGCCAACACCTCATATTTCCACTCAAAGGTGAATTGAGCGTTGAAAGAGAAGAAAAATTCGGTGGGAATCTACATTTCGAAACCTTTGAAGAACTAGCAACTGTGTACAAAAACAATCAATTACACCCTCAGGATCTTAAGGTTGCTGTAGCAAAATCACTAATTGAATTGCTAGAACCAGCAAGGAGAATCTTTGACAATGATGAGAGTAGAGAATTGATAGAAAGAATAAGGGAGTCATAGTCCAACCACAAAAAGAAAGCAAGACTATTCACGAGACAGGTTTTAGATGATATGCTGATACAATAATAGGTGTACTGCTCATATGCTTACAACATTCGCAATAATACTTGGACTACTGGTTGTACTTGTTAAGTCCGCAGATTTAATTGAAGAAGCTTTCATTTCACTTTCTGAACGATTCGGAATTAACACCTTCCTCACTGGCTTCATTATCCTTGCCTTTACTTCATCCCTCCCTGAAACAAGTGTTGCTGTAAATTCAATCATTGAAGGGACCGTTGCACTCTCAATAGGTAATATTCTAGGCGCCACAACAATAATCCTAACTCTAATAATTGGTCTTAGTGCAATCAAGCACAAGGGAATACCTTTCAGAGGATTCTTCGGCAGTAGAGAAGTCGTATTGGCTCTTGGTGTGATACTAGCCCAGGTTGCAGCCGTCGTTGACGGGTCAATAACTCTTCTAGAGGGAGTTATTCTACTAACTCTCTACATAACCTTCGTCCTATTCATAATCTTTAAGAGCAAGAGTCAAGCGAAAAAGGTTGTTGTTAAGAAGAAACACCCGTTCCTACCACTTGCTATTAAATCTACAGTAGGTGTTGTTGGATTAATCTGGTCAGCAAATATTCTTGTTGAAAAAGCAGTAGAGCTAGCAACAATAATTAATGTCCCTCAGATACTTATTGGATTGTTCATGCTTAGTCTAGGAACAAATCTTCCTGAAATTGTCCTATTGGTCAGAAGTAATAACATTGAGAAGGTTAAACTTGCGGCAGGAAACTTCATTGGTAGCGCTACATTTAATACTGCAATTCTTGGAATAATCGCAATCACAGCACCTTATGAAATTGTTAACTTCCATGCAATTGTGACAGTAATAATTGTCCTTACAGTAACTATTGCTGTATTTGCAAGCATGGTTAATGATAATGAGATAAGTCCAAAGGAAGGGTTCTTCCTCCTCTTCCTGTTCTTTTTGGTTGCAACTATTGAGCTCCTTACCTCAAGGCACTTGTAGTTTTAGTCTTTCTTGTAAACTTTCATCATTTTGAAAAGGAATACAATCCACGTTGGCACTATTACAATTAGTGCTGCAAGCATTGCTCCCGGCATTGGTGCGTCATATGTGCCTAGTGTAGCTCCGTTTGTAAAGAATCTAACAACATCATGGATTGTTGTTGGGATTACAACAAGAGAAAGAACTCCAAACATTATGACAGACGCAAATGTATAAACTCTTTTCCAAAGTAGACTGCCCTTCTTGTCATCCTTCTCAAACTTTCTTGTTAGTACCTTGTGAATGACAAAGATAATCCCAAGTGAGAGGAAAGTTGTAAGGCCATTAACTAAGTCAGCATCTCTAGCCTTTGCATCAAAGTAATATTCTTCTCCATCTATTTCAATCTTCTCCTTGTCTGCGTACCACTCTTCCGATGTTCCAGAATCTACAATCTCCTCGTCAATATACAAGTTAGGTTGCTCTAGCTGATATGCAAATTGTGGTGAGACTAGATGTGATGATATAGATCTTAAGAAAGTAGCTCCACCTTGAAGTGTAAATGCAAGAGAAACAAAAAGCATTAGGTAAAGGTATGTTCTCCAAAGAGTTTTAATCTCAAAGATACTCTCTTTATTCTTTAAAAGGCCTGCAACTAAAACAACGAAAGCGATAAAAAGGGAACTTAGCATTACTGCAACCCCAATTCCTTGTATACCTTCAAACATCATTTTGCTAACAACAAAACTTATATACTTAGATTGTAGCAGAAATATTAAGAAAGTGAATGTGGCAGCGAGAATGTAAAAGGAGAAGTACAATTTTACTTACCAATCCAGTCCAGGATATCCATGCTTTTTCAGAGCCTCTGAAACATGAGATTTATAGCCCCCAGCAGTAGAAGAAATTTTATTAACTACATTCTCAATATCGCTCCACATTGTCTCATGTATCTGAGGGAAATTACTTATCGAATAATCCAAGTTTTTACCTAACTCCCAGTCTAGTGGCACTTCAAAGGCATGGTTTAAGGGTTCGAATGGGGAGAGATTATTCGACACAAAAGCCCCAATTAATAGACGCCTAGTTATTTGTAAAGAGTTTCCTGCAACTTCTGTCATAATTGAACTAATTGAATTTCTCATTGGAAAAGCTGTAATGCCATACTGCTTATGCACAACATCCATCTTTGAGCGAATTAAAGTAATGTCTGGAGTAAATCTTGCAAGCTCCTCATACGTTAAGTACCCTCGCGCACCATCTCTTGGACCATTTATGCCCATTTTTACCATATCTAGAGAAAGAAAATACGCACAATCGAAGTCCTGAGGCCATTTCCCAATAGCCGTAAAAACAGTCATATTTGCGACTCTATTTCTCTCAAAATCTAAGGGGAGTTTTTCTTGAGGATCTGGGGCAATCCTCATTCCTTCGGTATCCGTCATCCATCTGTACAATAAGTAATGGTGGGCGTGCAGGGACTCGAACCCTGAACCTAACGGTTAAGAGCCGCTTGCTCTACCAGTTGA
>CAZCMQ010000016.1:0-10824 GCA_964500025.1 uncultured Candidatus Saccharibacteria bacterium
CGCATCTAATAGTCAGGTCACAATACCATTTAATATAACTGTACCTCAAAACAGTGCTGCTGGTGAGCACCACGCAATGATATTCCTTCTTTCAACAGAAACTGATAGAGGGAACGCACCTGGTTCACAAGCTTTAACAGATCTAGGTTCTGGGCCTGCAATACTCATTCATGTAGGTGATGACTTAATAGAAACTGCTTCATTAAATTCATTCACATCAGATAAGAAATTTTATGAAAAAACTCCTACACTCTTCCTAACTCAGTACAAAAACCAAGGCAACACACATATCACGCCTGCTGGAGACATTGTCCTTTACAACTTTTTAGGACAGGAGATAGACAGAATTACATTTAATGAAAGTAGACGAAGCATTCTACGTGATCAGACAGGAATATATGAAGACACATGGAATAGCGGGAATCTTTTTCTCACAAACGGGAAACTTTCAATCGGACCAATTGAAGCAAAGTTAATCACAACATACAGAAGCGTAAACCCGGGATTTGCACCGCTTAGTGCAACAACATCCTTCTGGGTATTACCATGGAAGCATATACTTGCTGCTATGATCATTCTTGGACTCCTTTACAACAGAGCACTCAAGAAAAGACTCGCACAAAACAGAAAAAAGAGTTAAAGTTATACAATGAAAAAGTTTTTTCTTGTAGCAACTACCCTATTGTTAATATTTTCAATCTCCCTCTTACCCACTAGCAGTGCTGGGATATCTCTTTCCCCGGGAATAGATGATGTCATAGTCCAGCCAAATAGTTCAACAGAAAGGAAAGTAAGGGTTGAAAATAGAGATGGGTATGATAAAGAATTTGCAATAACAACTGCCACCTATGACCCTCAAACCGAGCAGATACTAACCACAGAGCCCTTCATAGTTCTTAGTGAAGAAAGGTCTGAAATAGCTGCAAATAGCGAGAAAGAGATAGGATATACAATCCAAATACCTAAAGAGACGCCTTTAGGAACATATTTTAATATAATAACTGCAGAGCAAATCAGCCAAGGACAGATAAACGGGTCGTTAGATATAAGAATGGGACTTGGGACAATAGTTGCAATACATGTTGTTGATAGCGAAAGTACAATTGAACAGATATTCAAAGAAAATAGCAGTACCCAACTTACTGTTACTAACAAAGGCTTCCCCTACTTCGCTAGCCTTAAAGCAGAATTTACTTACACAAATAATTCAAACTTTGTCTTTAGACCACAGGGAGAGATTAGAATTACTGATGAAAAAGGACTTCAGGTAGCAGAGAGGGTTGAAATTAATCCAGATAGAAAAGCTATTTACAAAGGACAGAGTATAACTACGGAAATTGAGTCACCCATATGGAATATCTTCAACGCTAGAGACGCCAAAACGGTCTCTTCTCGCGTCTACAACGGGTTGGGAGGCGAATACATACAAAACCAAGTAAGTGTAGATATTAAATCAACGACATACATTGCAGCCGGTGTGATCGCCCTTCTCACACTTATAACAATGGGGAAAGTTTACTCTATCCTCTTTAAGAAACCTACTTAATTAAAGAAGAGAAAGAACTTTTTGAGTCGTTTTAAATGAAGTTTTTGCTACTTTACGCAGATCTTCAGCTCCCCTTTCTTTAACAAACTCCTTCGCACTATCAATAACATCACTTGCACCTTTAGGAAATTTAAAATCATACTCCTCCTCCATTTTTTCCCATTCCTTTAGAAATACATACCTAGCCAAGATGGAAGCAGCTGCAACAGCAACATCACTTTCTCCACCATGGAATTGGGAAATATTAAGGTTAAGTCCTGCCTTTTTCATCTCATCAACCAATCTGTCTTTTCGCTTAGAGAATTGATCAAAAACCACATTCTCACACACTATCCCTTTCCGTTCCAGCCTTGCCATCAGCCTCTTCACCGCCTCTGCATGCTTATAGGCTAGGATTACAGAAACGTTACCCAAAGTTTTGGTTAGCGTATCATACTCACTAGGGGATATAACTATCGCCTCATATTCAAAAGCTTTATGCATTTGACCACCCACATCAAGAATCTTAGCATCAGAAAGCTTTTTTGAATCCACAACACCCAAGGATTTCAAAAAAGAAAGATCTCCCTTAGACACAAAACAGGCACAAACAACCAAAGGACCAAAGTAATCACCCTTTCCAACCTCATCTACACCAATATGATCAACAAAATCTTCTTGATCAGTACTTACAGCCCCACCCTTCCAAATCTCAGAAGCACCCTCACCTTGTAAAACCAGCTTTCCTGAAGAATATAAAACAGCATTAACACCGGAACCCATCAACCTCCAAATCATATATTCGTTTGTAACCGGTAACTGCGAAAAACCCTTGCTTAAAAGCTCAGACCTGACATCTTCCCACCGGCTACTCTCAATTTTTATAGTTACAGTCTCCTGCCCCATTTTCCTATGCTTTCTTTGAAATTTTCTGTCCGTCTGGAGTATCCAAAACCACATAACCCAACTCCTCTATATTACTCCTTAATTCATCCGACTTACTGTAATCACCTGATGATCTAGCCTTTTCACGCTCTTTAAGCATCTCAGAAACCTCTTCAGGTACCTGAAGAGCCAAACTTTCCTCCAGCCTTAAGCCAAGAACCCTATCAAAATCCAAAACAGTTACAACAATATCAGCCGCCCTTTCATCCGCTTTAACAACCTCCAAAAGGATAGCAAATGCTTCAGACACATTAAGATTGTTTTCCAAAGCTTTTACAAACTTCTCCTTGTATTCAGATAAAATAGCACCATCCTTTCCACCCTCACTATTCAAAATCTGAAGTTTTTGAACAAGACCAGCCCTAGCCTTACCAGCTGATTTAACCAATTTCAATGAGAATTTAGTCGGCACTCGGTAGTTTACTGCGGCGATAAAATAGCGGAAATCCATTGGGTCCACTCCACTCTCCAGTAGTTCAGGAATTGTAAGAGCATTGCCATCACTCTTTGCCAGTTTATCACCCTCAATAGTTTTTAGATGATCATTATGAACCCACATCTTTACAACCTCTTTGCCGAAGGCACCGTAATTTTGTGCAATCTCGTTTGTATGATGCGTACCAATATGCTCTATACCTCCTGTATGAACATCTATAGAGTCGCCTAATTCCACACTTCCCATTGCACTACACTCAATATGCCAACCAGGGAAGCCCTCTCCCCATGGAGAAGGCCAATGCAAAAGATGATTGGAATAACTCCCAACGGTTTTCATCCATAAGACAAAGTCTGCAGGATTTCTTTTCTGAGGATCTACATTTACTTCCTCTCGCACTCCTGAAAGCTTCTCATTCAATTTCTGACCAGATAGTTTTGTGTAGTCGGAATATTTTGATACATCGAAATACAAAGCCTGATCAGTCTCATAACCATAACCATTCTCCACAATCCTCTCATTCATTTTAATAATCTCATTCACATACTCAGTTGCCCTAGTCCAACCGTATTTTTGCAAATCCTTTAGATCCATTTCCGGATCAACTTTTTCAAATGAAGGAGTAAGAATATTTAAAACTGAAAGATCTTCTATGAATGTTCTAATGAAGTGATCTGCAATCTCATCTGGTGTTGCACCAGAAAGCCTTGCCCCTTTTTCCATCTTGTCCTCACCCCAGTCATCATCACTAGTAAGGTGCCCCACATCGGTAATATTCATTATCCTTTTAACATCGTACCCAAGGTATACAAGTGCGCGATGCAGGATATCCCAATTGATGTAGGCTCTATAATTACCTACATGCTGTCTGCTGTATACTGTAGGACCACAATTATACATTCGCAAAATACCATCAGTGTTAGACACTCCAACAGCTTGTTCCTGCCTGCCTAATGTATTGTAAAGCCTCAGTGTCATATTTAAACTCCTCTTCTGCCTTCAAACGCTCGCTTTAAAGTTAATTGGTCAGCATATTCCAAGTCTGCTCCTGTTGGCAGACCCATTGCCAGCCTTGTCACCTTTATTCTATCACCTCCGTCAACCTCTTTAAGGACATCATATATATAGTTGGAAGTAGCTTCACCCTCCAAACTTGGATTTGTCGCAATTATCAGCTCTAACTCCTCCACCTCAGAAAGCAGCTCCTTCACTCTGGCAGATAGTTCTTTAAATCTAAGCTCATCAGCACCAACCCCCTCAGCTGGAGAAATAACCCCACCCAGAACAAAATACAAACCTTTATAGACACCCGCCCTCTCAAAAGCGACTACATCAAGGGGTTCCTCAACAACACAGATTTTAGAAACTTCCCTTAAAGAAGAGTTACAGATTCCACACACTTTTTCATCAGAAACATTGAAACACTTCTCGCAAAACATAGTTCCCTCATCCATCTCAACAAGAGCCTTTGCTAATCTTGAAGCATCATTAGAACGGGAACGGAGGAAATGATATGCCATCCGTGCTGCGGACTTTGGACCAATTCCAGGTAGTCGGGAAAATTCCTCAATAACTTTTTCAACGGATCTTGGTAGTACTGCCATACTAACCAAGCATCCTCTTTAGCTGATCAAGGTCAAAGTCCTTAACCATCTCTTTTTGAAGTTTCTTCTGGTAGTCCTTGAAGGCATCAGAGAGTCTATTTCTGATTCCATCCAAAGAATCTGGAGAAAGAAGCTCTTCATCAATATGAATATCCTCAAACTCTTGTGCAAGATTCATATAAATCTTGACCTTTCCGTCTTTGGATTCACCACTAACTTTTTGCTCCCGCATCTTCTTCTGCATTGCCTTAGCTTCCTGCTGCATTTTGAAAATTTTTGCTGGATTTATCATGAATATATCAGATCATTTTATATAGCTAGATTTTATCAGCTTTATATCTAAAGTGAAACAGGAAATTACATGTCTGCGAAGATTGCATCAATCCGAGGATCAGGCTTTGGGGTATAAACTTTCTTTTGGCTACTCTCCATAACAGTTTCTTTTCTAGGTTCTTCCGATACCGCTCTTTTCAAAATAATATCTGCTGACACCTCTCTTTTCTTTTTAGAATTAGAATTAACAACACATTCAATTTTCATTACACCACCATACACCTCCTTCATTACACCCATGATTGCTTCTCTACTTTTAGCCGACTCAATCCTATCCTTATGAAATTCAAAAGGAACTTCAAGCATCAGAACACCACCAGAAATCTCTAGTGGAGTTGCCCCATTGAGGAAAGCAAAAAGATGATTATGAATAGGCTTGATCTTTTGGACAAGCTTTTTCCAGTTAGATTTAATACTATCCATATCAAGTTCAGAAATCATCTCCTCTTCCAGTTCTTCCTCCTCAGTATCCTCCTCTTCACTAACCTCTTCCTCTTCAGAGATCATCTCCGCACTTTCCTGAGCAGCTTCAACTGCAATCTCTTCCTTAGGAAGTCTGGCTTTATTAGTTTTCCCCAACGATATTTCCGAGACAGCTAATTCCAGCACAAGCCCAGGGATTGAAGACCCTTTTAGATCTTTCTCTGCCTGTAGAAATCTACTTATCAATAGAGAGATATCTGAAACAGTTAATCCCCGTGCAAAATCAAAAATCTCAGCACCATCGCCTTTAATATTTTCAACTAACACCCCTCTTAAAACAGAAAGTATCTGACCAACGAACTGCTGTAGATTAACGCCTTTCTCTTCCAACTGTGAGATGAGGTCAAAAGCACCTACCCTATCTCCTGTAACAACCTTTTCAAGAAGATGATATACCATTGTTGTATCTGGAATTCCAAGAATCTGGCGCACTTCATCCTCACTAACCTCGCTCTCATCGCCCTCCTTATTATATGCACTAACAACAATATCAAGAAGTGAGAGAGCATCTCTAAAGCTACCATGTGCATTCTCAATTATTAATGAAACCCCTTTATCATCAAGATTTATACCTTCTTTTTTAGCTATACCTTTAAGGATTTCCCTCAAATCAGCCTGGGTTGCAAGCTTAAAATCATATCTCTGACATCTGGACAGAATGGTTGCAGGGAGCTTATGAACATCGGTTGTGGCAAGCATGAATATAACATGTGCAGGAGGCTCTTCCAGCGTCTTCAAAAGAGCATTGAAAGCCTCTTTGGTTAACATGTGAACCTCATCAATAATGTAAATCTTGTACTTACCCTCTACTGGAGAAAATTCTAACCTTTCTTTAAGCTCACGAATTTGATCAATACCTCTGTTTGACGCTGCATCTATCTCTATTAGATCCATAAAAGAGCCATTTGAAATTTCCAAACAGCTTTTACACTTCAAACATGGATTACCATCACTGCCTAAATCAGTACAGTTTAAAGCTTTTGCTAAAATTCTTGCGGTACTTGTTTTTCCTGTTCCCCTTGATCCTACAAATAGGTAGGCATGGGAGACCTTCCCTGTTAAAACAGCGCTTTTTAAAGTTCTAGTTATATGATCTTGTCCAATTAGCTCATCAAAATTTTGAGAGCGATATTTTCGGTATAGTACTTGAGACATGCTACTAGGATATTCGCGACAGGTTCATATTAGCAAGTGAAACATAAATGATACATTTATATCCAGTAGGAAAACCCTTTTCCACCCCTAGACCCCTCTCTATCCTGAGTAGAGGGCCTTACAGACAAAGATAGTCCCATCACCTATATAATTCTCACTATCAGAAGAGTGCACTATATCTTTTCACTCCTTAATTTTTGTACTGCCTTCTGAAGAATATCGGAATACATTGCATAGCCCACAGAATTAATTGCGCCAGATTGGGCGCTACCAAGAATATCTCCAACTCCTCGAATCTCTAAATCCCTATTTGAAAGGACAAATCCAGATCCAAGATCACAAGCCTCTTTCAAAGCATCAAGTCTTCTCTCACCATCCCCCCGCAGGGAATTAAATAGAAAACATGCATAGGCCTGAGCATCAGAGCGCCCTACTCTCCCTCTAATCTGATATAACTGAGAAAGTCCGAAGTTTTCAGCACCCTGAACAATTAACGTATTTACATTAGGAAGATCAATTCCATTTTCAATAATTGTGGTGCACACAAGAACATCTACCTCTCCGGAAGCAAACTTACCCATTGATAAAGCAAGATGCGCAGCAGACATTTGCCCATGTACAACCATAAATCGAAGTTTAGGAAACCTTTCTTCTAATTTCTGTTTTAGAACTTCAATATCAGAAACCCTATTATGAACATAGTAAACCTGCCCACCTCTTGAAACCTCGCGCTCAATAGCCACCGAAGCCACCTCCCAATCAAATTTACCAAAATAGTTTTGTATCGGCTTTCTACCAGGAGGGACAGAGGCAAGCACACTCATCTCTTTAACACCTTTAAGAGCCATATTTAAGGTTCTAGGGATTGGTGTCGCAGTCATAGACAAAACATGAAGATCAAAGCGCTTAGACTTAATTTTCTCCTTCTGTTTAACTCCAAATTTCTGTTCTTCATCAACAATTAGAAGCCCTAGGTCTTTGAAAACAACTGCGTCCGAAAGAAGAGCATGCGTTCCAACCAGTATATCCACTTTTCCCTCTTTTAAATTTTTCAAAACCAACTCTTTCTCAGATCTACCAGACAATCTAGAGATAGATTCCACACTAATTCCAGAATCTTTCAATCTATCTTTTAAAACAGCCAGGTGCTGCTGTACCAAAATTGTTGTAGGAGCAAGCAAGGCAACTTGCTTTCCCCCCATTACACATGCCCACGCTGCTCGCACAGCCATTTCAGTTTTCCCAAATCCAACATCACCAACTATCAGACGATCCATAGGCACAGATTTAGAAAGGTCGTTAATTATCTCTTCAGTTATAACCCTCTGATCCTCGGTGTCAGAATATTTAAATGTTGAGGCGAAGTCACGAACTGCTTTTGCCTCTTTATCTCCTCTAATCAATGGCTCTACCCTAGTCATCTCGCGCATGGCGGAAATCCTAACAAGATCCTGAGCAACTCTCTGCGCGTCAGCCCGAGCTTTTTTCTGAATACGCTTCCAAACACCTCCCCCAAGACCAGTAAGTACTGGAGTACCCTTTCCTGAACCGACATATTTGTGAATCTTCTTTGATTGAGAAACTGGTATCAAAAGCCTATCTTTTTTTGCATAGGAAACTTGAAGATACATAACCCCATCTTGCTCAACCACACCCTCAAAAATACCAATACCATGATCGGAATGAACAACATAATCTCCTGGAACAATCTTTTTGAAAATCTCACCAAACCCATTCCCATCTCCTAGATCAAGAGAACCTGATAATTCAGATTCTGTAATATAAACTCTCTTACCGTTGGAGTCTACAAAACCCCTTGCAAAAGACTCAACAGAGGGCATAATTGTGAAAGGGACATCAAGCTCAACCCCGCTTTCATCATCCCCACAAACCAGTATCTTATACCCTTGCCCAATATACGATTTTAATATGACATTTAACTGTTTTAAACCGTCAGTAAAATTAAATCCTGGTATTGTTCGAAAGCCAGGATCATACAGATGGTAACTTGAAGCCATCTCTTCACTATCATAGCCACTCCTAATAAAAATGACTTCTACAGCAGATTTCATATCGTCACCCACATTAGAGATATATGAACGAGCAATACGACTCTCTTTAGACATTGAAGAACCAATTACAATGCTATCTACAGACTTCTTTGTTAGCCTAGTTTCTGGGTTAATAACCTCAATGCTTTCAATATCACTACCCCAAACACTTATTCTAATCGGCTCACGACTTCCTGACTGCCATATTGTTACAACATCACCGAGTACAGAATATTCTCCCTCCTCCCACACCCTATTAACCCTGACATAACCCCTAACCTCTAACCCACTAAGATCCAGCTTTCCACCAACAGTGATTAATACTTCATTAGCATTAATAATCCCCACATCTTCAGTTTTGTCATACACCCTCAATCGTACAGAACGATCTGTTTTAAAAGAAAGAATATCGGCAATTAAATCCGTTAAATATTCAGGAGTGTTCTGCAGCAGCAAAGGACGACCCACTTCTATACTGGGGACTAAAACACCTTCTGATACTGTTTTCATGACATCTTTCACTCTCGCATTTTATCAATACAACAATACTTTGTATAATTAACCATGCTTATCGCTCACGGACCATTAGCATTACTTGCCACAAAAGTAAGTTTCGCTAAAGAAATTAAAAATTTAAAACCTGATAGAAAAGTAATTATTTTTCTTCTGGCATTTGTCTTTGGAATCCTTCCTGACTTTGATTTTTTCATCCTGATAGCTCTGTCCAAACCGTATTTCATTCATCACGAAATACTGACACATACTCCAATCTTTTGGATCTTAATATACCTGCTTTTAAGATTCCTCTACCCATTACTTATAGGTAGAAAGGACAAGTTCATTGATTTAATACTTAAAGTTTTTCTACTCTCAACACTCTCTCACATGGTGACTGACATGCTTACAGGATACATTGCCTTCTTCTACCCTCTGTACAACAAAGGACTGACCCTATTTGCGAATATACTCCCCACAAACCCCTTTGCAGGATATGAAAGACACCCAGTTTTCATTTTAGAACTATTCATAAGTACGATAGCTGCTGTGTGGATTTTCTTTCAACTCAGAAACAATGGAGAGAAAGCTCCTTACAAATTTATAACCCTTCTCTTCTCCCTAGTTTTTCTATTCGTATCCTTCATGTATTTTCAAACTTACCCAAATCAACGCGTTCAACTAGGTGAACACGGAATGCCAGTTTTTGATACGGATAGAGATATGGTTGCAGATGCTTTAGATTACGATGTAGGAAACACAGGCTCCAACAATATACTTAGCGCAGATACTCAGGAACTACTTGAAAGTATTGAGAAGGTTAAGTCATCGCGATCAATCACCGTTGAATACGGGAAAGGCGGCATAAAAGCAGATATATACAGACCTTTCGGAGCTTTGGATTCTTCAAGATACATACTCCTTTCCTATCTTCAGATTAATAAGCCAATCATTCCAGTATTAAAACTGCAGGATCTTGAGTCAGAAAAAACGGATGAACAATTAAGAGAGTATTTAAAATCTGAGAATCTTCTAACAGCGATTGATATTGATCAAATTATTAAACCCGCCCCTGGAAAGATACTATTTGTCATCGGGGAGAAGGATGAAATTGTGAATCTAGGTATAACAGATCAGGACGGAAATATTTTGATAGTTTTAGACAATACGAAAATACGAACTTTTTCAATAGATGAGGTTGTGAAACAATATCAGGATATGGCAGTCTCTATTGAGTATCAGAATTGAACGATCTCCATTAATTCAGGAATCGCTTCCCCTATAGCAGTCTCTAATAACGCTATACTGCTATCGTTAAATGGTGTGAGTACATATCTTTCGCCAGAAATATTCTTACCTTCACGACCATCAATCCCCATCCTCACTCTCCAAAATTCAAAATTGCCTAACATATGTTCCACACTCTCAACTCCATTATGCTTTCTTGGACCTTTACCAAATTGAATTTTGAATCTTCCAAGAGGAATATCAAGATCGTCATGAATCAAAACAAAATTACTACTTATATTTTCAATATTAAGCTTATTTGTAAGCTTAGAAACTGCTCTTCCAGAATTGTTCATATAGGTTAGAGGCTTCTGAAACATTGCTACAAGGCTATTTTCATCATTAACCTTACATAACTCACTTTCAAACATCCTATCATCATTCCAAATACCGACATCCAACTTACCCTCTTCTTTCAATCTAAGTCTAAATTTTTCAAGGAATATAAAACCCGCATTGTGAGGGGTCAGATCGTATTTCTCTCCAGGATTACCAAGCCCAGTTATTAAA
>CAZCMQ010000017.1:0-10603 GCA_964500025.1 uncultured Candidatus Saccharibacteria bacterium
ATAAACTGAAGTAAGAATGATTGCTGTGAGTATTGCGAGGACAATTTCAATGTGATTTATATCATATGTTCTTGGTTCAAGATCTGTTCTCTCCGTTGTGCTGTATTCCAGCGGAATAACTCCTGAATTCATTAGTGTTTCGTAGACCTTTACTTGCTCTGGCTGAATGCTTAAGCCAACTGCAAATATGGGCTTTGTAATAATTCCATTCTGTGTTGCTTGTCCAACCGGAATTGTTATTGGTGTAACAATATTGTCAATAGACAACCCCGCTTCTTTTGCTGCGTTTTCAGCTATGAATCTGTCAAACTCTGATGTCCTGAAAAACCAAGGTTTGAAAATTGCAAAATATGCTTTGTCTCCAAGAACTGTATCTAGATCGGTGATATACACAGACCTAAAATATCGTCTTGTAAAGATTGTTGGGTTGTAGTTACTTGCGTCTATTGTTACAAAAGGATCTGCCTCATCATTAAAGTCAACTCCATCTTTTCTTGTAACTATCCTCATGAAGAACCTTTGTGTGACAAGTCTATCTATGTCAGTGATATCTTTTGTTGATTGAACAGTAACAGTTAGTAGTGCACTATTTGGAGTTTCTCCCTCCTTTGAAACAATCGTCACATCTTCTACTCCGTAATCATTAAGCCTTTTGAAGAGAACCTTTTTTGTCTCCTCCACCTTCTTCTCTTTAAGAATCAGATCCTCGTTTCTAATATCTAGGTTTAGGACATATTCTCTCTTCCAAGGTTCGGTCTTGTTCAAATCAAATCTTGTGTTTTGAACAATTCTCTCGGATTGAGGAGAAGCGATAATGGCGAGAGAGAAAATAACAGTTGTTAGTAAAACTAGAAAGATTGAAGTAAAGAGTTTTCTAATATTGAATGTTTTCATTACATCTTTAATGCCTTCTCATTCCCTTTTAACAGGATCAGGTCGTTTTCAAGAATATTAAGTAAGAATGCTGTCCTTTTCTTTTTACCAAAATCAAAGTCCTTCATTGTCAGCACTGCATATCTTATCTCTCTTCCCAGTGCTTTTTCAACATCCTTCATTTGAGGGGAAAGCTCTCGCACATCAATCTGTCCTACAAAAAGTACATCTACATCAATATCTCCTTTCTTTTCTTTATGCATGAAAGAGTGCGTAAGGATAACCATCTCAACACCTTTAATTGCATTTGCTGCCTTTGTTAGAAGGCGTCCTGCCTCAGAGTCTTTGTACATCATGGATTGAAGTTCATGAATGATTGGAGACTTAGGATTTACCTTGTAAATGAGTCTGTTACCGGTTCTATCAGACTTTAAAATCCCAGCATCCTTAAGATTAAGAAGCTCACGCCTAACGGCATTGATTTCCTCATTGAGGAGTCTAACAAGACCCCTTACATGATATTCCTCTGAAGGATTAAATAGAAATTGTTGGAGCAGTTTTATTCGAACCTTGGAAATGAAAAGGTTTTTAAGCACTTTGGCTTCTGAATAAACTTATTGCTCTATTATATCAAATTTACCTTGATCTCGGGGGACTGCCATTATCCATATTCTCCCTCTGTTTAATTCTATCTCCTGACCTCCACTATTATAGTACCTAGTTCTTGCTGTTCTGCTATCTTTCTTCCATGTGCCCTGTACGATTTTCCCATCCTGCAAAATTACAGCATCCCCTTGTCCGATTGTAGTCTGAATTATTCTCCCATGATCATCTCCGGCGCTCTGCATTGCAACCCTCTCTACAATGACAACCTTTGCATTAACTTGCCTTCCTGTCTCCAAATCAAGATCTGCCTGTCCCCCAATTCTGTGAAGGTAAGTATTTGAAGTTGGATCATACACCCATTCGCTGTCATAAATACCATTATGTGAGAGATCTGTTCTGAAAGTTGCCTTTACTCTTGTTTTCTGACCTCTGTCTTCAGTTTTGGCATCCTTTTTAAACTTCAAACTTTGGATGGTTGTTGGAAACTCATCCCAATCTCTGTTTGCTGCATACTCCCATGTGTTAACTACAGATGAGTATTCATTGTGTGGGGCAAATCTTGTTCCATCATTAACTCTCCATGCTCCGATTGTTGCAATATTTTTTATCCCATATGTATATATATTTCCACAGGCGTTTGTTCTTACATCCTCTGTTAACGCGCAACCGTCATAAATATAAAGGGGATCAAATGGGCTTAGCCATTCAAGATAATACTGTCTTGCACTTCTAATAGGTCCCACCTTCTGTGGTCCCTCACTCCAGTAGATAGCCATGTACCTTGTAATTCCTGATTCTGCAAGGGCTTCATATACAATATCAGCACTGCTCAAACCAGATTGAGGTCGGGCTTGGATATGATTGTTTGTCATAACTGCAACCGGAGCTCGCTTTTTCATTTCATCCATCTCTTGTTTTGTAAACAGTAAGCCGTTCAAAGCACTTTCCTGAGTTCTTGGCTCATCTGGCTGAGGGAGTTGAGTTGCTACCTTTTGATACTGCTGCTTTAAGGTTAGGCTTGTCGCTTTCTCAATATAACTTTTTGTTACATCTAGAATTGTGAGAGGAGACTTAGACCCGCTAAAAATGTAAAAGTATGCACCAGCACCTAGCCCGCCAAGTACAATTGTAATGAGAACCAAACTTATCAATATCTTTTGCCATGGTTGTTTCCCAGCCCACCATGGTTTAACTTTTGTCTCTATCCAGTTTCCAAATCCCTTTTTATTTGGTGAAGTTGGTTGCTGAGGAGGTAGGGTAGTTGCTTGAGAGTTTTCCGCTACTTGAGCTTGAACCTGTTGTGGTGTTTGAACTGGATTTGATGCTTGAGACATGGCAGGTTTAGGCTGCTGTCCAGAAAGTTGTGTGTCTGTTATTGATATGTCTTTGGCCATTGGTTCATGGTATCACATTTTCTGGTTGTGCAAAATCATACATGGTATACTAAAAATATATAACTTTGTTTATTGATTCTCATGCAAAGTATAAGCGGAATGCCAAGACCTCAGCCAGTTCAAGCTGACAAACCAAACTGGACAAAATATCTCGTATTACTACTAATTCTAGCTCTACTCGTTTGGGCTGGTTCTAGATTTTTCAAGAAGGAGGAGCCCGTTCAGGAAAATGATGATGTTAATGTTGTAGACCTCACAGACCAGGATGATGACGAGGAGGAGGTTGAGGAGAGTGGTGATGACAATCAGGGGAATAATAATGTGACGACTGACATGTCCGAGTTTTCTACTGGAAGGCAGAGTGTCGGAAGTGAAAGTAATACAAGTGAGTACACACTTTTAGGTGTAACAGATACTTCTAATTCAGGATTCCACAGATTTACTTTTGAAATTAGTGGAAAGAGTGGTGCTACTGAAGTTCCATACGTAATTGCTGATTATAGATCTGCACTTGGTGCGATAAGGGTGGATTTGAATGGTATGACTACGGATAACAGTGGAATTGGATATCAGCAAGCAAGGGATGTAAATAAGGATGGAGTCATTCGTTTGTATCATAATGTAAGTTCTGACCAAACAGAAGAGTTGTACGATGTCGGTGTTGTCGCTTCAACTCCCTTCTATCTTTATGTAAATGAAATCTCAACAGGAAGGTGGTTAGTTACATTGGATGTTAAGTATCCAGGTGCTAGTGAAGTTGAAATTGATGGAGGTAGCGGGGATTTTAGCAAGGATGAGCAAATGGTGTCTGGTGCAGGTAGTTCTGATGGTGCGAGGGTAACTTCGTACTCATACAATACTTCAGGTGGCGTCCTCTCCCTCGTCTTTACTGTCACAGGCAGTTCTTCAAAACCAGTTCCTTCTGCAAGTGCAAAGTATGATGGAGATCTGTTGACCTTAAACTTCCCAAGTCTTGTGAGTGACACAATCGCAAAGGATGGTGCAGATGTTACTCTGCCTGGTGGTATTAAGATGTTGGCAAGTATGAGTGGTGGTTCTAGTACATATACTTTCGACGGAGCAAGTAAAGAATTTAGATTGAAAGCTACAACTAGCCCTAACCAAATCGTTTTGGAGATTAGACTGTAGGTGTGAGATAATCGCATTGCACGGGGTGTAGTTCAGGTGGCTAGAACGCTTGCATGGGGTGCAAGAGGTCGCACGTTCAAGTCGTGTCACCCCGACCACATTTTGTCTTAAATCAAATGAGATTGGTAAAAACAAAAACAGAAGATGGAATAGAGTTTACAGGAATGCTTTTTGAAGCTGAGTCCTCAAAAAAGATAATAATCCACATTCATGGTATGAGCGGTGATGTCTATACGAACTCTTACTATCCTTCTATGCAAGAACACTACCCAAAAAATGGATATTCTTTTCTTGCTGTTGAACATCGCGGTACACACTCTATTACCCAGTTCAATACGGCAGATGGTCTGAAAAACATAGGAAATGCATATGAAATCTTCGAGGAGAGTGTCTTTGATATAAAAGCGTGGGTAAAGAAAGCTCAAGAACTGGGTTATGAAGAGATTTGGTTGCAGGGACATTCATTGGGTCCTTCAAAGGTTGTGTATTACATGAATGTTGTAAAGGATAATCCTGTCGACGGACTAATTCTGTTGAGTCCTTCGGATATGATTGGACTTGTAAATGACCCTGAAGGAAAAAGAGATCATGATATATGCATAAAAGAGGCAGAGTCTTTAGTTAAAGAGGGAAAAGAATCCCAGATTCTCTCTCATGACTTGTGGGGAGCAATGAGACTTTCTGCAAAAACTTACATAAACTTTTTTGGTGATAGAGCAAATACTGCGATATTTAACTATGGGGACAACTCACTCGGTTGGGAGAAGGTCAATAATATAAATATTCCTGTCCTCGCCTTTACTGGTACGGAAGATTCTGGAGTCGTACCAGTCATGAATCCTTATGAAGCGATGAAGTTACTTGAGAGTAAGTTAATAAGTTGTCCAAGAGTAAAGACCATAGTTTACGAAGGTGCAGATCATGACTTCAAAGGGTTTGGTAATGAGATTATTGGAGAGGTCTTGAATTTCATAAGTGTGGATAATGGTTAGTTTTACAAAACTCCCAAAACTAAAACCAGGAGATAAAGTTGCAATTCTTTCTCCTTCTTTTGCTGCTCCAGGTCAATGGCCGAAGGTGTACCAGTTAGGACTTGAAAGATTGAGAGAGGTTTTTAAACTTGAGCCAGTTGAATATCCAACAACCTCACTAATAGGTGCCTCTGTTCAGGAGAAAGCACAAGATTTAATTTCAGCATTCTCAGATCCTGAGATTAAAGCTGTCATTACCTCTTTAGGTGGAGATGATCAGATTACATATGTTTGGAAATACTTTAAAGAACATGCAGATGTTTTCAAGAATAATCCCAAACCATTTTTTGGATATTCAGACAATACACAGTTGGCTAATTTCCTGTGGATGAATGGTATCCCTTCTTTTTATGGAGGTGCACTTTTTACAGAGTTTGCTATGCAGTCTCAAATGGATCCTTTCACACAAGATTATCTTATGAAAGCACTCTTTGAAGAGGGTGAGTTTGAACTGACTACAAGCCCAGAATTTAATGATGAAGGCTTAAATTGGAATGATGATTCAACCCTTACAATACGAAGGAGATATCAGGAGAATGAAGGTTGGTATTGGGATGGAGATGAGAATGTGGAGGGGATAACTTGGGGTGGTTGTATTGAATGTATTGATGAGCTCTTGCGTCATGGTCAACCAATTCCATCGCTGGATCAGTTTAAAGAGATTGTTTTGATTGGGGAAACGTCTGAGGAAATGCCTAGCGCTAGTTATGTTTCGAGAGTTTTCAGAGCTCTTGGTGAAAGAGGGATCTTGGGTAATGTGAAAGGTGTATTGATGGGGAGGGCAAAAGCATGGGAATTTAGTAAGCCTAATACGGATGAAGAAAAGATTGAGTACAAGAAAGAACAGAGAGAGGCTGTCTTGAAAGTTGTAAGAGCATATAACCCTTCAATACCTGTTATTCAGAACATGGATTTCGGGCATACTGCACCTCAGATCCCAACGCCATATGGAAGAAATGTAAGAATTGATTCTTCTGAGGAGAAAATCTTCGCACAATTCTAATCTATTTCACTGTTACACTCTTGGCTAAGTTTCTTGGCTTGTCTGGATTTCTTCCAAGCTTGACTGCTAAAAAGTATGAAAGAAGTTGGAATGGAATTACATTAGAAATTGAATCCGCGATCCCACCTTCTGGAGTCTGAATAAAGTGATCAAAAAGTTCATTGCTCTTTTTCCCAATTCCAATTACCATCGCCCCACGAGCCTTTACTTGAGCTGCTGCACTATAGAGATCATCTCTGTCTTCATCCTCTGAAACAATTACAAAAACTGGGGTGCCTTCTTCAACCAAAGCAATGACTCCGTGCTTTAATTCTCCTGCTGCGAACCCTTCAAAATGCTTGTAAGTTATCTCCTTAACCTTAAGCGCTCCTTCAAGCGCAATAGAGTAATTCTGTCCTTTACCCAATACAAAGAAATGTTCGTTACTCTCTAAAATATCTGCTAGCTTCTTAATCTCTTCAAACTTTTCATCATTGAAATATTCAGTCAATTTCTTACTCAGATCCATAACCGCTTTTTTCCCTTCATCATACTTTCCAATCAAAGCTTGAGAGAGAAGAAGACCCCATGAGATTTGAGCTGTAAATGCTTTGGTTGATGCAACACATATCTCCGGACCGGAACGAGTTAGGAATTGATAATCAGACATCTTAGTCACAGTTGAGCCAAGCATATTAACCAAACTTGCAATTTTAGCACCTTTCTTTTTGGCAAACTCCAAAGCCTCAATTGTATCTGCAGTCTCTCCACTCTGACTTATACCAATCACCAAATCATCTTTCCCAAACAACTCTTTATAACTCCCAACTTCGTATACACGCAGTTCCTTAGCATCAATTCCTGAATATTTTCTTAAAAAGTATGCAATCTGCATGGCTGCATAAAAAGCGGTGCCCGCTCCCATCAGATATACATTTTTCGCTGACTTAATTTCAGAGATTATTTCTTCTAATTCTTCCTGTGTGTACTGAATTGCAGATTTGATTGTGTCCTTCTGTTCAACAATCTCCTTAATCATGAAATGGTCAAATCCTTCAGTATCAATATTTACAGCAGAGTGCTCAAGGTCAACTGTTTTTACTTTCAACTCCTTACCAGTTTTCACATCAAACAATCCAAGTTTCTTGTTTTGATATGTAACCATCTGATAGTTATCAACGAGAACAACATTCTTGGTCTTGTCTGCAAATGAAAGCGTGTCAGAAGCAAAGAAGACTTCCTCTTTTCCAATTCCGACTACGAGTGGAGACCCGTTTCGTATTGCAATAATGTCTCCGCTTTGAGTAAGTAGGATGATTGTATTCCTTCCAGTTAGTTTCAAAAACGCAGATCTTGTTGCTTCTACTAAATCTGGAGTTTCTTTCCTTTCTAATTCAATTAATTTGACTATGATTTCTGTGTCTGTTTGCGTTGTGAATTCATAACCATTTTTAAGGAGTAGGTCTCTTAGCTCTTGATAGTTTTCTACAATACCGTTTTGAGCGAGTACAAAACTGTTGTCCGTTGCAAAATGAGGGTGTGCATTATTTGTTGTAACTCCTCCGTGGGTTGCCCACCTTGTGTGGCCGATACCAATGACTGACTTGCTGTGGTTTAAAATTTCCAGTTTGTCAGGTATGTGGCCGATATTCTTTTCTACGGAGATGTCTCCGTTATCAAAAGCTGCAATTCCCCATGAGTCATACCCTCTATATTCAAGTCTTTTTAGACCACTGAGAATGGTGTTTGGTGCTTTAGAACTTCCTGCATAACCAAAAATTCCGCACATATTGAGGGAGGATTAAGTTAGTAAATAACTCATATGTAATAGGGTATATAACTTTGGTGATTATTGCAATAGATACTTCTACTTAGAATCCCTGGCTTCTTTCAGCACCCGAGCCAACCATACCAATTTCTCAATTCTCTTCATGACCCTCTCCACATAGGCCTCATCCTTTATGCTTCCATCCTCATTGAACAATTCTGGAGCTTTAGGGAAATTAACATCCTGATTCAAAACCAAAAAGTTCATTGCCTTCAATGGAGAAAGCAATGCTTCTATTGCACGAGTACCTCCCCATTGACCATCTGAAACACCCATCAAAATAACTGGTTTGTCACGATAGTTTTCAAACTCACTATCCAATAACCTCTTTAGAGAACCTGGATATGAGTGGTTGTATTCAGGAGTCACGATGATGAATCCGTCTGCTCTTGCAGTAATATCGGTGTACTTTAAATCCCTGATCTGGTTCCCATCTGCAGGCAGTTTGAATCGAGTTGGATCAATCAATTCAAAATCAACGTCCTCAACTTCTTTAGCAACACTCAGAACGAATTTGGCAACTTTTTCTGATTCTCTTCCTGGCCTGCTTGTCCCAAGTATTATTGGTATGAATAATTTTTCCATTTATACATAGTATCACATTTGTCAAAGGTAGGAGCTAATGTATAATGACTCTGTCGGACTAACATTACAAATACTAGTATGCTTGGCTTCTCAGCTGGTAGACCTATTCTAGAACCAGACAAACAAGAAAACCTAAAAAATATTGAGAGGCTTTTGATCAAAGGGGTTGATTCAATAGAGATTTTCCTTCATAAAGATTTTGCTGATACTGATGAGTTTTTTGAAAGAGTCTTACTTTTGGAGCTCCCAATGTTTAACCATGTTTCCCTACATGCTCCAGATATTCCATATGGTCAGCACCCAAGAACAGAGAAAGTGATTGAGTATCTAAAAAAGATCTCAGAGAAACTTAATGCACAATATATTACTCTACACCCAGCAGGGATACAGGATTGGAGTTTGTTTAAGGAGTTCGAAGGCAAGCTTCTTTTAGAGAATATGGATCCGGTTAAAGGAGAGGGGCAGGATGTTGATGATATGAATAAGTACTTTTCTCAGATAGATGCTGGAATGACATTGGATTTACAGCATTCATATTCAATAGATCCTAGTATGGCGCTCACTGACAGGCTTATTGATACTTTTAAAGCCAGGATTAAAGAGGTTCATATTAGCGGATGGGAGAGTCCAAATAGGCATGTCCCTTTATACAACTTCTCGGATCGTGATTTCATTGTATCAAGGTTGGAAAGGCTTCCAGGGGTAAATGTTGTTATGGAAGGTGTCACAATGGATGCTTTCAATTCTCCAAACGGGGATGAGATGTTAAAGTCTGAAGTGGAATTCTTACGATCCTTTATAATATAGTGCCTTCTTTGCTCTCTTCTTCTGACTTAAGAATGTATATGTCTCTTCTTGTGTCGTCCGAGTGAACAAACTCTGCTTCGTGATTTAGTATTTTTTCAAGTGACTGACATTCTCTGCAGCCATCTTTCCCATTTGGACAGTCAAAACTCTCAATCTGTCTTGCAAGTTTTACCTTTTTTGCAACTTTCAAGACCTTTTCGTGTGACTCTTCTAGTCCAGGCAACTCTCTTTCTGTTGGTGCGTCGTCTTGTTCTAGATACCAGTAGCTTGCTCCATTGACTGGTCTTTTTTGAGTGTTATGAACTAGTAAGTGATAGATTGGAAGCTGAAGAGATTCTGGATCTTCTTTTGCTTCTTTGCTAGTTTTAAAGTCTAATATATGTACAGAGTCGGTTTCTTCTAAGTACTCCAACCAGTCTACTTTCCCACAAAGAATGATATTGTCCTGTTCTGAAAGCCAGTAGTTTGGTAGATCCATGTCAATTTTAACTGCCAGCCTTTTAAGTGGGCCAGGGTTGTTTCGTGCCCTTTCAAGCATTGCAATGCCTCTCTCCTTGTATTTTGTCTCTACCTCTTTATTAAAGAATCCTCCTCTTTTTCCTGAAACTTTCTCCCAAGCTTTTTCAAATTTTTCATGTAGTGGGTTTATGAATCTCTTGTCTGTTGGGAGTACTGAGAGAGACTCAATTACTTCGTGTACCGCTTGTCCTAATGCAAGGGGTGGGGTGATAATTTGAATTTTGTTTCCTGTCTTTGGGTCTTTGTATACGTTTTTAAGGTAGTATGCACGTGGGCACTTTAGAAAATCACTTATTGAACTGTATGAGACCCAAACTGCTGAGTATTTATCTGACATAATATTGATTGATGATTAATTGTCTGTCCATCCTTTATCAAACAAAACTTTCTCCATTGCAGTTTCGTAATTGTACAACTCGCTTTCCTTAAACCAAAGCTTTATTTCTCTCTGCGCGTTTTTTGGACTATCTGAAGCATGGATTATATTTCTAGTTGTTCGCCCTTGTGTGTTTGAAAGGAAGAATGAATCGGGTGAGTAGTCTCCTCTGATTGTTCCTATGTCTGCATTTAATGGATTTGCAGATCCGATTATTTTCCTTACTGCCTCTACTACATGAGGTGCTTCGAATACAATCGCGACTACAGGACCACATGAGAGATAGTTGATGTTCCACTGCCTAATCTTTAGTCCTACTTTTACTGGATCTGTTTCCTCTAGTTTCTCTCCACTATCAATTGCCCCTTTGATTGCCTTTTCTCCTACTTCTCTTGAGTATTCAGGATCATCTGTATAATGTTTTCCGACGAGTTCTTTGGACGCCCATATTAG
>CAZCMQ010000018.1:0-4207 GCA_964500025.1 uncultured Candidatus Saccharibacteria bacterium
TCAGGTTATAGAAAAGTTTGAGGTTGAAGAGAATGAAACTTGGATTGAAAGGGACTACACATTTCCCTCGATTACATTGTATACTTGCACACCGATATATAACCCACAAAAGCGGTTAGTCATTGTCGGGAAACTAGTGAGTATTAAATAGCTCTCTGGTATACTCTAGTCGGACATTACTGCCACTGTAATTTAATTACTACTTTAAAGACATGAAAATAAAGCAGCTTGGATTCACATCGTTTCTCATTTCAGCAGATAATCTTGATGTTGTTACAGATCCTCTTTCAACTATAGATGCAGGAGGAAAGTTTCCTAAAACTGAAGCTGATGTTGTATTGATGACAGATCCAAAGTATGAGAATAGGGATGATGTTTTAAAAGGAGAGAAGTTTGATTTAGTAAAGAGTTCTAGAAATGAACAGGTTTTTGAATTAAATAGCCCTGGAGAATTTGAGCTTTCTGAAGTAATGATTCAAAGAAGAATGAAAAGCAGCTTCTTTATCTTGGATCATGGATATTCTCGTGTTGTATATGTTGGACTTGGTTCAAAGGATGTTTCAGTAAAAGAGTTTGAGAATCTGGATGATGTAGAGGTCTTGATACTTCCTGCTGGTGACGGAGGAAATTTCATGAGCTGGGATAAAATGCAGGAGATTATTACAAAGGTTGATCCATATGTATTAGTTCCTTACGGTTTTAAAGAAGGAAAACTCGCCAAAGAATATGAGTCTTTAAAGAGTAGGGATGAGTTCTTGAAGCACTTTGGGTTTGCTAACTTTAGAGAGGAAAAAACTCTTAAAGTTGCTGGTAGGGTAGATAGTTCAGAGGGTACTGCCGCAATGGAGGTTGTTATTTTAAGTTAGCTTTTTAAGAAAAATGGCGAAAGTGCCTCCACAAAATGGTGAAGCTGAGCAATCTGTGCTCGGAGCAATGCTTTTAGATAAAGAAGCAGTTATTAATGTTGCCGGTTGGTTGCATGCAGATCACTTCTATGAAGACAGGCATAGGCTTATTTATGAGAATATCATCGAGCTTTTTGAAGAGGGTTTGCCAATTGATATTGTTACTCTGTCGGACAAATTAAAGGGTAAAAAAGTATTGGCAAAAGTTGGAGGAAGAACATATCTTACTGATCTTGTTTCAATGGTTCCTACGTCAGCTCATGCCCAAGACTATGGCGAAATTGTCCGAGAGAACGCTGTTAGGAGAGGCCTCATTACATCTGCCGCTCAGATTACTGAACTTAGTTTTGATGAGTCTCAGGGCCTACAAGACGTTGTAGATAAGTCAGAGAAGCTACTGTTTGATGTTGCGCAGGTTGGGGTTAAGACAAATTTTGTACACATTAAAGAGCTTCTTAAAGATGCGTATGAAAGGGCAGAGAGAGCGGGTAGGGATGAGAGCTATATGGGTGTTTCCTCTGGTTTTAAGGATCTGGATAATTTGATTGGTGGATTTCAAAAGTCTGATCTTGTGATTGTGGCCGCTCGTCCTTCCGTTGGTAAAACATCTTTTGCCTTGGACCTTTTGAGAAATGCAGCTTTGAAGGAGAAGAAGAAAGTTGTATTTTTCTCCCTTGAAATGAGTAATACTCAAATAGTTGATCGTATCTTAGGAATGCAGTCAGGAATTCCTTTCTGGGATACGAGAACAGGGAAGTTGTCTGAGGAGTTGTTTGATAAGTTTGCGTATGCGATGGGTGAGTTAGCTGAGGCTGAGATTATGATTGATGATAGGCCAGGTCAGCATATTAATGAATTAAGAACAAAGGTTAGAAGGCTCGTTCTTGAAAGAGGAATAGATATGATTATGGTTGACTATCTTCAGCTTATTCAAGCAAGCTCTAGGGAGGGTAGGACTCAGGAAGTTTCTGAAATTTCACAAGGTTTAAAGAATATGGCTAGAGAGATTGATGTTCCGGTTATTGCTCTTTCACAGCTTTCTCGTGCTATAGAGAGCCGTGCTACACGAAGGCCACAGCTTTCTGATTTGAGAGATAGCGGTAGTATTGAGCAGGATGCTGATGTTGTTATGTTTATTGATAGGGAGGAGACATATAATCCAGATACCGAAAGGAAAGGCATTGCAGAGGTAATTGTTGCAAAGCATAGAAACGGTCCTACTGGAGATGTTGAGTTAGCTTTTGTTAAGGAGATTGCCAGTTTCAGAAACTTGCATAGAGAAAGGGGAAGCGGAAAAGCGGACAAATAGGCTGCTGTAGGGTATAATCCGCATATAAGGTCGAGTGGTGGAACTGGCAGACACGCGGGACTCAAAATCCCGTGCTAGCAATAGCGTGAGGGTTCAACTCCCTCCTCGACCACCAAAGTTAAGTTAATTAAAAAGAAAGAATGTCCCCAGAGCAGTTTGTATTGGGAATTGTAGAAAGTACAGGAAATGTTAATTTTAATACCGTTATGACTGCGTTAGGTGTTCTTTTTGTTATTTTCTGGATCATTGTTGTTGGTTGGGTGTGGGTGGATGCCGGAGAAAGAAGTAGTAATTTCATTTTTAGGTTGGGAAGTGTGGTGTTAGTTTCCGTTTTAGGGATTTTAGGGTTGATTATCTACTTGATAATTAGGCCAAGGCAGACTATTCAAGAGATATATTGGTCAGATTTGGAAAGAAGGTATCTTAAGTATGAGACGGCAGAATTGGATGATTGTCCTAATTGCGGTTTTCAATTGCAACCGGGTTTTGTAGTATGTCCAGATTGTCAGGAAGTGTTGAAAGTGAAGTGTCAGGGTTGTGATGTATACATAGATAGGGAGTGGAAGTTCTGTCCGTTTTGCACAAGAAAAAATGGTTCTGTTGTGGAAGTAGATGATTTCATCACTGAAGAGGAGATGGAGAAGAAAGTTCAGGAGTCCCGTGACGATGCTGTCAGAGCTGTTGAGTCTAATATGACAAGATACGCCGAAAAAACCGGTTTTGCAGTTGCTGTTGGGGATGCCTTTCTGGGTGGAGTAAGGAACTGGGGTGGAAAAGTGGATGGGGTTTTAAGACCAAAGAAGACAAAAAAGAAGGACAGAAAAAAGTCCTCAAAGAAGAAAAAATAGTGTATATTCTAGTATGAATATTACCTCTGAAACTATTGGTAGTTTTGTTACCTCGTTAGGCATATATCCATTATTTGCATTTATCCTTGTCGCAGGACTTTATATTTTCTGGAGGGAAACAAGATTTTCTAAAAAAAATAGAAATTCTGTTTTTGATATGTACTTCTTCTCGGTTATTCTCTCTGCTATATGGGGAAGAACAAGCTATATAATTGCTAATTTTGTTGAATTTGCTAATCTCCCATGGTTTCTATTTCCGTATGAAAGGTATGCTGATGGATTTTATATTTTTCGACTTTTGCCGTGGAGATATTTTAGAGTTTGGGACGGAGGATTTCTCTTTACAGGAATTTTTGTGTCGCTCATAGTAGGTGGATTTCTCTATGCGACAGTGATTAAGAAATGGAGATGGAGAGATATGATGGGGCCAGTATATTCCTCTGCTATTTCTATGCTTGCAATGACGTTGTATTTCTATGGATTCTTTACATATACAAATTTGATAATCTCTCAGGGACTGCGACTTATGTTCATCTCGGGTTTGTACTTTTTGATAACAATGATTCTTGTTCGATTTAAAGAGAGGCTTGGTGCTCTGTATACAAGGGTAGTTCCGGTGTCTCTTCTTCTTTTTGTAATAGCTTCATCATGGTTTATCTCTAGGATATTTATCGGTACTGGTTCTACATATGTGGATGAATTAAATATTTATGCTTACCTTGCTACAACAGTTCTTGCCTCTTTGTACTATATCTATGATTCCTTGAGAGTTGAGTTAAATATTGAGACTATAACGAATATTAAGGCTCCTATTTCTATAATGACTAACCATCCTGTTAAGGTGAAGGGTAGAGAGGGTGATGATAAGAGGTAATTTTTATAAAGCGTATATTTCTCTTGTTATTGTCTTTTTGGGGATTCACTTTTACATATCTCAGATAGTTTCTGATATCTGCTACATTAATGAGAATGCAGTCTTTGGCTCCTTTACGGGTATTAGCAATGAGGCGGTTCTGTTGGCTGGCGCTGTTTCAATTCCGGTGCTTTTTAGTATTTTCAAGATCTTTCGTTTAGACAGACCTCATGCCAAAGTTGGGATGCTGCTTACATTAACTGCTATTGCTGGATTTTCTAATCTTTTGGAT
>CAZCMQ010000018.1:4217-10332 GCA_964500025.1 uncultured Candidatus Saccharibacteria bacterium
AGAGTGCTTCATGAAGGAGTATGTGATTATTTAAGTATAAGTTTAGGTTCCTCACCTCTTCACTTTAATCTTAATGATGTTGTCCTTACAGCAAATGTTCTTCTCGTAGCTTATTCTTTGCACAAAGAGAATGTTAATAAAAATTGATAGTGCAGGAGCCGGCAAGAGGCTTGACGCCTTTCTTCCAATTATATTAAAGGAATCATTTGGTGTTGAAATAACTCGCTCGATCGGGACTAAGCTGTCTGAAACTATTTTGGTTAATGGGGAGGGCGTTAAAAGAAGTTATAAGTTAAAGGCTGGGGACTTACTTAGTATAAGTAAGGAGGATGTGACCAGTTTGGTTAATAAGTATGAGGAAGAAAGGAATATTGTAAGTAAGGTTGTCCCTGAAAGTGGTGACTTAAAAATTATTGATGAAAATGAAGATTGGATTGTCTTATACAAACCAAAGGGGATAGTGGTACACCCGGGGGTTGGTAATTATAGTAATACTCTGGCAAATTATGTAGCCGGCTATCTATCCAGTAAGGGAGAGTATGATGAAAATGTTAAAAGGGGTGGGGTTGTGCATAGGTTGGACAAAGGAGTATCAGGTTTAATTGTATTTGCTAAGAATCTTACAGCACAAAAGTTTCTTTCCGCTCAATTTCAGAAAAGAGAAGTGCGTAAGTTGTATGTAGCAGATGTTGTGGAAATCAAACGTCCTTCGTCTACAGTTCCTAAGGATGATCGGCCTGTCAGGGACCAGATTAATGAGTTTTTGGAGAAAGGCGTAGATGGTACATGGCTAAAGGTGGAGGGTATGATTGCAAGAGATTCTGTTAATAGAAAGCGGATGAGGTTCAGCCAGGCCTCAAAATCCGGCAAAAAAGCTCTGACTTATCTAAAGGTCATTGGGAATGGACGATTTTTAATATCTATTCATACAGGTAGAATGCATCAGATTCGTGCTACGCTTCGCTATCTGGGCTTTGTTATTATCAATGATTCTCTCTATGGATATAAAGGGAGTGTTTCTGGAGAGGGGATTGGACTAGAATCTGTGTTTCTAGGGTTCGGAGATAAGAGTAAAAGAAAAGCTTCTTATATCTTGTAGAGTCTTTCTATCTACGCGCATCTAACTTTAAGCGTAAACTACTCGCTAAGGCATGTCTATGGACAACTCTTAAATTGCCTGTAGAAGCGATCTTATTCAGTTCAAAACATTTGTTCAACGGGTGTTGTGTCTCATGTCTGTGCCATCTATAGTCTCAGGATGGGGTGTGTAGGGTGAGTGGCTCGTATTAACCTTTGAGGACGTCTGCTAGTAATGCCTTTATAGAAGGACCAATAAATAACCTTTATGTAATATTCACCAATAGTGAGGCCTTGTGTTTAAATATTGTTAATTCTCTGAAAATAATTATATAGGATATGTTGTGACTCTGTGGGATTTCTAATATTATGGAGTATTATGGTTAGAAGAAGGTCGAAAAATTTGGGTAAAACTCGCTTAACAAAAGTGGGGCGAGGGAAATCTAAAAAAGGAGGTCTGTGGAGGGCGTTTTTATATACAGGTGTAATTTTGCTATCAGTGTATGCACTGATTGTCATCTCAACGGTTGTTAGGAGGACTTATGAGGTTAAAAACGCTAACATGCTTAGTGAGGAGGCGTCTCAAAGGCTTTTGATTGAGCGAGAGGGCTTAAAATCAAAGCTTTTTGTTTTAAAGTCGTCCCATGATCAGTCTGTTGTTGGTGCTTGGATAGTTGTAAGTAATGAAAAGCTTGGTTCAAACTTGGTGTATTATATACCCCCGCGTGTATATCTGCGCGACTATTCCGGTGGTTTTGAGGGCTATGTGTCAGTTGGAGATCTGGCGTATGCAGGTGAAATTTTAGACCCTAAGAGGGAAGTTGAATATACAATTTGGCAGCTTTCAAATCTTTCTGGAATTGCTATAGATAGTTACATCTGGGTGGATGAAGAGTCTTTGAATGTGTACTCTTCTATTTTTGGTGATATTTCAGAGTTTTCAGAATCAAAGTTCTCTCCAAAATATACTGGAGCCAAGGACACTCCTACAGGCGCCTACTTACTCCATTCTTTTGTTGATAAATTTTCCTACTCAAAGTTATTTACATCCTCTTCACAGTGGGAAGAATTATCAGAAAATATATATAGTAACATGAGTTCAGGTGAAGTAGTCTCGGAAATTATCAGGTTAAAGAGTCTTTTAAGTGCTGGTGGGGTAATAATATTTGATTTAAGTCAACCTTGGGCAGGTCAAGAAATTGCCATTAGTAGTGATCGAAATATTACTGTTGTGAATTACCCTGTTCTAGACGAGCATTTTAGTAAGCTTACTAATATTGTACGAGGTCGTGAGATTGAGAGAGAACAGGTCAAAGTTGAAGTCTACAATGCAAGTGGAATTCCAGAAATTGCCTATAGGTATGCGAGAAAGCTTAGAAACTCGGGTGTTGGAGTAGTGAGATATGAAAATGCTCCTGAAGTGTATGAAAAAACAAGAATTTATATAACGAGACCAGAAGAATTTAAGGCTTCCTTAGATTTGGTAAAAAAGATTCTTGTCGTTGAAACAGAGGTTGTGAATACAAGACCGTCGTTCATTACCACAGGAGATATTGTTGTTCTTCTAGGGACAGATATGCAAGCCGAAATAGACTGGAAGTAAATTGTGAAGCAGGCTATTTTCGTATAGAATTAGAGCATTATGGTTGAGACTGTACTTATACTACTTGTTCTTTCACTGCTTTTTGTTGCATTTGTTTTTACATTCGGCAAAAAACCAGAGGAAATTGAGGTGTTTGAAGAGGTTAGAAATCCTGTTTTGCTACAGATAAAGGTACCAAGGGAAAATGAGAAAACTCCTTTAGCCGCAGAGCAGATGTTTGCTTCTTTGCATGGAATCTTGCGGGATGCAAAAAAATCGCTTGATATGATCAGCTTTGAAGTGGTTTCAATGGGGGAGGGTGGTATCCGTTTTTATGCTGTTGCACCGGCACATTTAGCCAAGTTTGTTGAGGGTCAGATATATGCTCAGTATCCAAATGCTGAAATTTCTCATGTTTCGGACTATACAGTAAGTAATAAAGGGGGGCAGAATTTCATATCTGCAGGGGTTGTGGAACTTGAGAAGGACTATATTTTCCCTGTTAAAACCTTTAGAGACTTTGAGGTTGATCCTTTAGCAGCGATCACAAGTGCAATTTCAGATTTAAAAGAAAATGAGGAGGCGTGGGTCCAGATTGTTATCCGTCCAGTTTCTAATTACTGGCAGGACTCTTCAAAAAAGTACATAACTGCCATCAGAGAAGGGAAGTCACTTGATGATGGGGGTATTTTAGGAATGCTTTTCGGATTTGTTTCAATGATTGCAAAAAACCTACAGACATCTGATGAAAAGGGTGTTGTTAAAAAGGAGGTTGTAAAGTTGGCTCCAGGCCAGGAAGAAGAGCTTGCTAAGATTGAAGAGAAGATGTTAAAGCTGGGTTTTGAGATGGGCATAAGGGTGGTGACTAAGTCTTCAGACCAATTCAGAAGTGAGCAGATTTTAAGAGATGTTGTCGCAAGTTTTAAGCAGTTTACTACCGCTCATTTAAACAGTTTCATCCATTCTGATGCTACACAAAGCGGTGAAGAGATTTACAAAAACTATATAGAAAGAAATCTCCCTGCAGAAGTTCCAGATATCCTTAATATTGAGGAATTGGCCTCTCTTTACCACTTGCCTAATGTAACTGTAGAAACTCCAAATATAATATGGAGTAGGGCAAGAAAAGCAGAACCTCCTATGGACCTTCCAACGGCGGCTTCTGGGGAGGTAAATATCTTTGCTGAAACAGATTATAGGGGGCAGAGGATAGAGTTTGGTATTAAAAAGAGAGATAGGAGCAAACACGCTTATATCCTGGGAAAAACTGGTGTAGGTAAATCTACAGTCTTTAAAAATATGTTCATTTCCGATGTCTTGTCGGGTTATGGTGCCTGTTTTATTGACCCTCACGGTGAGACAGTAGAGGACCTACTCAATTATATACCTGAAAGCAGAATGGATGATGTTATATATTTTGACCCTACAGATACAAACCACCCAATTGCATTCAATCTTTTGGAGCTTAGTGATCCTGCACAAAGAGATTTAGTCGCAGACGGTGTTGTTGAAGTCTTTAAAAAGCAGTTTGATTTCTCATGGGGTCCTAGATTGCAGTATCTTTTACAAAACTCTATTGCAACCGCACTTGAAGCTCAGGGAACCACATTGCTTTCTGTAATGAGACTTTTAGTGGACAAGAATTATAGAAAATTTATTCTAAAACAGGTAAAGGATCCAATACTGTTGAAATTCTGGGAAGAGGAGTATACACAGATGGCTGCTAATTCAAGGCTTGTAACAGAAGCTGTTGCCCCTATTCAGAATAAAGTGGGTAGATTCATTTCATCTTCTGTAATCAGAAATATTGTTGGTCAGGTTAAATCATCCATAAACTTGCGAGAAATTATGGATAATAGGAAGATTTTGCTTGTTAACTTGGCTCAAGGAAAGCTTGGAGAAGAAAGCTCAGCCCTGCTTGGGGGAATGTTGATTACAAGACTCCAGTCTACTGCTATGGAGAGGGTAGATGTTCCAATCGATCAGCGAGAAGACTTTTTTATGTATGTTGACGAGTTCCAGAATTATGCAACAGACTCTTTTGCAAAAATCCTTTCTGAAGCAAGAAAATTCAGACTAAACTTAATTATGACTAATCAGTACATTGATCAGATCCCTCTTACAGTTCGTCAGGCTATATTCGGAAATGTAGGAACACTTGGATCATTTGTAGTGAGTCAATCTGACGCGGCTATACTCGCGAATGAATTCGCACCTATTTTTTCAGCTGAGGATCTTGTTTCCTTGGAAGCGCACTCAATGTATATAAAGCTAGGGATTGATGGAATGACATCCAAGCCATTCAGTGCTAAATCACTTGATCTTAGGTATCAGCCGTTTAATATGAGAGATGCGATTGTTGCAAAATCACGTGAGAAGTACGGTACAGATAAGCAGGTGATTGAGTCTAAGATTAAGAAGTGGAGTGAGCAGAAGTATAGTGAAAAGGGTAACCGGTCTGTTATGAAAGAAGCTGGGGGTGAAAAACCTGTGGAGAAGAAACCAGGTAAGAAGGATGATGTTGAGAAGAAAAATGATATTGATAGCCCTTCAAAAGAAATTATTTTGAGCGAGTAGAGCCTTTCTTTTTAAGGTATTTTAAGCTTGGGTCTTCATCACGTATATTCAGCTTTGTTTTGATCCTTGCGAGGTCAAGTGTATGTGAACTTAGATCCATATGAACATAATCCATTCTTGAGTTTGTGTAGATATATACTTTCTCAAATTCTCCTTCAAACTTTCTATTCATTCCAATCATTGTTTCTTTTACAAAATCAATGCTGTGCTGCATTTTCGTCATTGCGGTTTCAAGGTTTGATGTTCGGTACTCTAAAGATATCATACTTTCTTCTAATTCTAGAACTTTCTTTTCTAATGAGGTGATCCTCTCTTCAAGATTTGCTATTTTTGTTTCTAACCTATCTAATGCTTTTTCTAAATGATCAAACTTAGTTGTGATTAGGGTATGGATTGATTCTAAAGTTATCTCTTTGTTTTTGGAAGGCATTTATGTTTTCAAATTAAATTATTCTCCCGATTTTAGTTTTTTGGTCAAAGATTTAAAGACCTATATTTTAAAAAGATTAAATCGCTTTTGTGAAAAGGGAAGTGGGGAGAATTATCTTTGAGAGTTGACTCTATTTTCATTGAACTTCTCCCTATTCCTTTATTGCACAGCTGTTTCTAAGCTTTTTTCTGTGGTAGAATCCACATATATGGCGGGACATAATAAATGGTCAAAAATCAGGCATAAAAAGGCAATTGAAGACGCAAAAAAGGGCAAGGTTTTTTCAAAATTGTCACAATTGATAACTCATGCGGCAAGGCAGGGAGGTGGGGATCCAAATATGAATCCTTCCCTAAGATTGCTTTTAGATCAAGCAAAGGCAGAAGGTTTTCCTGCAGATAATGTGCAGAGGGCAATTGATAAAGGGACTGGAGAGGGAGACGGAGTTA
>CAZCMQ010000019.1:0-2151 GCA_964500025.1 uncultured Candidatus Saccharibacteria bacterium
ATGGACACTCATAGTCTGTAAACTCTACAATCGCAACCTTCGCATTCTCTTTATCACCCTTAAATGGTTTACCATCAATACTTAGACTCTCTACTGTTAGAGTCTCCTCCTGATCTGTATTATTTCCTGTGTTATTCCCAGTATTATTACCTAAATTAGTACCTCCTGAACCTCTTAATCCAAAAAATAGTGCGAGAGCAACCATTAAACCTGCAAATAGGATTGAAATTGGAACAAGGAGAGTCTGCATATCTACAACGATTGCATCACTTGATAATGTTTTCTCAACTGTCTTAACTACGGGAGCTTTTGCTTTCTTCTTAGCCATTTTTTCTATTCATGAAATTAATAATTTACTTCAGATTAATTCAGATACAAACAAATGTCAAACAGACATTGAAAAGCTTGGTATTTTCTGATTTCATAGTATATATGGATATTTTCCGATTTGTAGTAATCCTAGCTGCCCTAACAGAAATAACTGGGAAAAGTAAAGGATTAGCGCAGAAATCTACAGAAAACAAAAAAGCATACGGTCGATACTTGAGACACAAGTTAGAGGATCTTGGGCCTACATTTGTTAAATTTGGACAGATGTTAAGCGTGAGATTTGACCTTCTTCCTTGGGAAGTATGTATTGAGCTTCAAGAACTTCTAAACAAGGAAAGACCCTTCCCCACCCCTATCGCCAAGCAGATTATTGAAACTGAGGCTGGAATTCCAATTGGGTCTATGTTTTCAGAGTTTAATGAAACCCCAGTTGCCACTGCGTCCATAGGGCAAGTTTACAGAGCCAGACTTATTACTGGGGAAGAAGTCGCCGTGAAAGTACAAAGACCTAACGCAAGTAAAACAATGCACAGGGATTTGAAAATTTTTGGACAGATAATGAGTATGTCCAGGGTATTCAAATTCAGCAGGCTTCTTAGACTTAATGATATGTTCAAGGAGTTTAAACAATGGACAGAAAAAGAACTTGACTACTTAAAGGAAGCTTCAAATATTGAAACATTTGCCTTTAAGTTTAAAGATGTCCCCAATCTAAAAATCCCTAGAGTTTATAGAAAGTACTGCACATCAAGGCTTCTTGTTATGGAATACGTACCAGGAGTTACTCTTGATACTGTATTGAAAGAGATCAGTAAAAACGGAACCAGAGATTTCACAATAGGAGAAAAAACTTGGAATCCCAGGGTTCTTGCTGAAGACCTTTCTGATATTCTTTCTAAACAAGTATTAGAAGTAGGCTTTTTCCACGCTGACCCCCACCCAGCAAACATAATTGTTACTGAAACCGGGCAAATATGTTTGATTGATTTTGGGATAATCGGATCCGTAAGCCAGTCTCTCATCAAAAATATCCGTGACACATTAATTGCTGTTTCATCAGGAGATACTGAAAAAATTATTGATGTTGCAATTGCGATAGATGAAAGACCAGGAGATGAAAAGGTTGAACGATTACGCTCTGAACTAAGCAGATTCATCTTAAGCTACTCAGGTTCAAGTGTGTCTGAAATGAGTTTTACTCAATTCATTACTAACCTCCTTTATACCGGTGGAAGAAATGGAATACAGTGGCCACTTGGACTGGTCCTTTTTGCAAAGCAATTCATAACACTAGACGGAATCGTTCTAAAACTGGCCCCTGAATTAAATGTGGTTGAACACTTCACCCCGTATGCAAGAAGACTTGCAATTGAGGATATTGCAGAGAGATTTTCCGATTCAAATCTATACAAAAATGTTTATAAAGTTGCGGATTCTTTCACGAAATTCCCTGATTTAATGGTAAAAATGCTGGAAACAGCGCAGAAGTATCTTGAAAAGAATGCAGGAGATGAGAATTTTGTGCAAAACAATATATATCCAGCAAAAACCTCTAATCAAACAACACTAATATTTCTTGGTTTCGCAACAATTATCATGGTCTTTCTTGCAATTATACTTGGAACTCACAATCTTTTAGATTCATTGAGTTTAACTTTCATCTGGGTTCTTGTTATAATGCTAACAGGCACTACAGCCTTTTTAATTATTAGGAAATAAACATGATGGACATAGTAAAGAAATCTATACTTTTCGGACTTGGTACCTATGAAGTTACAAAAGAAAAAGTTGAAGAATTTGTAGAGAAATTAAAGAAAGAAG
>CAZCMQ010000019.1:2161-9900 GCA_964500025.1 uncultured Candidatus Saccharibacteria bacterium
TACTCCTGAAGAAGGAAAGAAGCTTGTTGAAAGTGTTGTCGCAGATCTTAATAAAGAGAGTGCACAGTACAAAGAAAAGACTCGTAAGCTTGTTAAAGAAGTTCTTGATGAGCTTGGTGTTGCAACAAAGAGTGATATTGAAGCACTAAAGAGATCTTTTAAGAAGTAACCTTTAAGGGTTAAAGACTGCTCCCTTAGGTTTTCCATCACCAGATGTATACTGGCTTTTGTATTGCTCGGAATTCTCTTTTTCAGAAGATATAAAAAGAAATTTCCCTATCTCCATACCTTTATGCAAGACGATATTTGTCTCACTTGCATTAAAAATCTCTAGAGTCGGTGTGAAAGCTGGCTGTCCAGGCTTACAATGTGTACTAGTTTGGTGAATACTTATTCCAATACGAGCAAGTGCGGATAATCCGTCTATGAGCACTGATATTCTTTTGGAGGTAGAAACTCTTTCTATAGTACTAGCCAACACAAACTGTTTAGGCTTTAAAACATATCCATTGTCCTCAATTCCAACCTCATCATACACAGGCTTAACATCACTCTTTAGATCAATTGTCTGCCTAGGTCTCAATTCCAGAATCGTATTACCCAAACTGAATTCATATGTATTCGCATGAAGACTCTCTTTTTTGAAGGGGTCAATAGTAATCTCTCCTTTATCAATCATTTCCAATATTTCTACATCGGAAAGCATAATAAACAGCAATCAGGTTATATTTTAATATATTACACCAAGATACTGTATACTCATAATATGATGTTCAGACTACTAAAAACTTCTATGAAGCTCATATTCTCCCCCCCCTTTCTAATCCTTCTTCTTGTTGGCGCTCTCGTATATCAAAGACAATTTTCGCGAGAGGATGTAGTGCAGAACCAAGAGTCGCAAGAGAAAAATGAGGAAGGAAAAGAAGATGAGAAAAGGAATGTACATAAATACAATGAAGAGCCTGCATATGAAGGAGCTCATTATTTTGAGAAATTTGAGCAGATTGATGGGCAGTGGGCGTACCTTGCATATCCACTTGAGATTGAAGTAGACAAGTCCCCTACTCTAATTGTTTACAGCCATGGATCTATAACAAATATAAGTAATAACCTGGAGGATCCTTTCATGAAGGACATACAAGGATATGGAGAGTTCTTCACAAAAGAAGGATTTGCATTTGCCGCTTCGAATCAACATGGAGCAAATTGGGGGAATGAAGATTCAATTCAGGATACTGTGAAAATGATTGAATGGGTTAGAGAAACATATCAAATTACTGAGAAGATAAATATGGTTGCGCACAGCATGGGAGGTTTGCCTACAATCTACTATACGTTTAGATACTCACCTTTTGTAAACAAAATGGCACTACTCGCTCCAACTACTTATGCTTGGAACAGTCAACAAAGTATAGACGCACTTAAAGATATTAAAATCCGAGTGTGGCATGGTGACAGAGATGTAAATATACCATGGAACACAAGCAAGAGATTTGTTGATTCGTACGCTGAGGCCGGAATTGAGATCGAATTAGTCACTCTTGAAGGCGTTGATCACTGGGGTGTTGATACTGAGTTAAAGAATGAAATTTTAGACTTTTACAATGAATAAAGTATTAAATGTATACAAACCAATCTCAGACACGCCTTTACAAGTAGTTGAGCGGCTAAAGGAGAGATTCAAGGAGTATGAGAGTGAAACGATAAGTTATGCTGGCAGACTGGATCCTTTAGCACACGGTGTCCTACTTCTCCTTGTAGGCGACGCAAACAAGGAAAGAAGGAACTATGAGAAACTCTCAAAGGTTTACGAATTCAAATGTATCATTGGATTTGAAACAGATACGTATGATGTCCTTGGGCTTCCTAAGGTTGATCATGAAATCTTTAAAAGAAACCTAAATGATGAGCAAATTTCAGAGGCACTAATAAAGTATCAAGGGACATTTATTCAGGAGTTACCTCCTTTTTCCTCATATCAAATCAATAGAATTCCACTTTTTAAATGGGCTAGAATGGGGAGACTTCATGAGATTGAAATTCCTAAAAGAGAGGTGACAGTTGAAAAAATGGAAATTTTAGAGATTAGAGATATGGAAGTAAAAACTCTTTTAAAAACAATCACAGATAGGGTAAGTGATATCGATGGAGACTTTAGACAGAGAGAATGTATGAAAAGATGGGAAGATATAACTAAGGAGTATCTTTCAAACAGCGTTAAGATCGTACATGCAAGAGCTCATGTAACCTCCGGGACATATATCAGATCAATTTGTCATGAATTGGGTAAGGATTTAGGGACTAAGGCAGTAGCATTGGAAATTTACAGAACCCAGGCAGGAGAATTTAAGGTTGAGGATAGTATTGCCGTTTAAGCCGTCAAGAATTGAAAACAAAAAAGGAGGGGGCCTACACCCCTCCTTTCTATCAAAGTATTAACCGCGATTAATACCCTATTGGAGCATTCTTTGAAGCTGAATACTTCCTCCAAGCGAGGAGTACGAGTCCTCCAACTACAATAACTAGGAGAATCCATCTGAAATCAAATCCAGAATCATCATTTCCCTCTGTTAAAGTGAAATTGATATTGTGCTCACCACTGTCATCTCCTACTGTGACTCCTAAAGTATCTTCACCTTCCAATTCAACTCCATTTGGAAGTGTATCTCTATCAATTCTTACTTCATACTCTCCTGGGCAGACTTCTGTCTTCCATCTTCCATTTGCGTCGGTTCGTAGGGTGTCTACAACAACCTCTTCTCCATTATCAAGATAAATAATCCTGACTCTTACTCCCTCCAATCCTTCATCACCTTCATCTCTTACACCATTTCCATTTCTATCAATGTAAACATAACCAGTCATGTTCTGTCTTACATCACAAACAAGACCGAGAACCTCTCCTTCTTCCTCATTATCACCCTCTTCATCTTGGAGATTCTGAGTTTGCAATGGAGTATTCCCTAAATTGTTATCCTGCTCGCCTAATACTTCTCCTTCTGGTTCTTCAGGGGCTTCCTGAACAATAACGGTTCTTGTTACAGGAGTTGCTGGGTTACCAGCACTATCCAAAACATTATATGTTACTGTGTATGTTCCTGGTGTATTTGTATCTACAGGATTTGTAGTAACAATTTCTACTGTTATATCTCCATCAATGTTATCAAATGCTTGAGCACCTGCATCTGTATAAACATCACCTTCGGTTAGTGTAACAGGATTGTCACCTAAGAGAACTATAGTCGGCGCTGTTGTATCTACAGTCATTGGACCGTAGTGAACTGTTGAGGTCCAATTCCCAGCACTATCTACTGTTCTTAAGTGGAAGTAATATTCTCCATCAGCTAAAGGACTGCTCACCGCAGTAACAACAGTCTCATCCTGCTCTTGAACATCATCCGGAAGTGTCACTGGATCTTGTGAAAATTCCCATGAGTATCCTGAAACACCACTTAAGCTATCCTCAGCACCACCTAATTCTCCTACTGCTGGCCACTCTATTGAGATTACTGAGAGTGAAGTAGAAACGTTTTCTGGATGGCTACTTGTAAATAGAGACGGATCAGTTGGAGCAAGAGTGTCATAGACGAAGTTTATAATTTCATCTGAAGATGTGTTACCCGCTTTATCACTAGCTGTTGCAATAACTCTTGAGTACTCTCCGTCAGGAAGTGCACAGTGAGTTTCATCTGCATACCATGAGTCAACTAGTGGTTCATAATCTGCAGTACATGTAAATACTGAAACATCACTTGAGTCTCTGAAATCCAGCTCTACCGAAACGATATCGTTGGACAATGGGAATACTACAGTGTCACTTGCAATGCCAGTAAGCATTAAGACATTTGTAATTGCATTGTCACCTGGAGCATCAAATACTATTGATGGATTCTCGGTGTCAATCCAGAATGGTCCGTAATGTGCAGTTGAAGTTATATTCCCTACATTATCAACTGTTCTTACATTAAACCACCACTCTCCATCTGCCAATGGATCACTTGTTACAGTGTGATCTCCACCGATGTGGGCAATCCAGTTTGCAGGGATATCTGCCGGAGTTTCCTGTACATTGGAAAAAGTGTAGTAATACCCTGCGACACCACTTAGGCCATAATCATGAGCACCGCTGAATGTTACTTCAACAGTATTATCATTTGAGAAGGTACTTATAGAAGGGTCTGAAGAGAAAGTATCTGGATCCATTGGCTCCTGTGAATCCCAAGTGAAGCTGTCTGCTGCTGTTGATCCATAAGTTACTAGGTTCACATTATCTCTTGCATAAGCTCTTACTGTATAAGTAACACCATTTGCCATTCCAAATCCTCCACCATACGCCCAATCAACCGTACCCGCAGATGTAGTAGGTGTGAAGGAAGGAGTTTGACCAAGAAGGTGTGAACTTACTGGTAGCCAGAAACCAGATACATAATATCTGTTATCTGAACTCCTCTGAATTGTTAACTTCACATCTGCAATTCCGCTTACTGAATCATCGGCTGTTCCTACAATTGTTGTAGTTGGAATGTTGAAGGTATTGGGTCCATAGAAGTTTTCAACAATATCAACAGTTGTTGTTGGCAATGCAGCGTCTGATGTTCTTTCAATTTCAACACCGGTTGTTTCATTTCCTGCCAAGTCTTTAATTCTTACATTTAAGAAGAGTTCCTGCGCATCAGGTAATGAAGGAACTGTTGTGTAACAGTTTCCGAGAAGGATACTTCCTGGGATCCAGGTTAGTCCATCAATAGTCACTTCACATGTAGAAGAGTCTAATCCAACACCACTGTCAGAAACTGATGCTCCTAGTACAAACCCTGTATTACCATTTACATACGCAGCCAAGAAATCTAGAAGAACACTAACTGGACCAACAACAGGAGCTTGTGTATCAAGTCTGATTTCTAATTCACATGGGTCAGCTGGAATATCCTCTCGATTACCCTCTCCAGCATCTAGGATTCCATCATCTGCAACATCTTCAGCAATCGTGTAGAAACAGTAATCACCATCGCCATCTGTTAGGGAGAGATTGAAAGAACCAGAAGTACTATTTGTTACAGCTTCTGTTAACAATGCGTAAGGGTTACCATTATATGAGTACCACAGCTCAACTTTCTTCAACTCTGACTCTCCATCTTGTGCTTCATATACAATTGAAACTGAAGGACTATTTGTAATTTCATCGGTAGATGTGATGTTTGATTCAGGAGCAATTGCTTCTCTAAGGGTATAACCGGTATTACCTGCGGAAGTATCAAAGTCTGATCTAGCAAAGATACCTGTTCCATCAACCATATCAGAATAATCAAAGTCAAACGACATGAATTCAGAATCCGATGCATCATTCCAGTTTGACCATGCGCTCTTATTGCCTAATTGGTCTACAGCACGCATTCGGTATACCCACTGTCTATTAGCCTGAGCATCTGGCTTCCAAACACATTCTCCAGAATCACATGCTATACCACCACCATATGTATTCATATTCACCGAAGCTGAAGCACCCATAAAGGTACCATTCAAATCTCTTCTAACAAATGAATATTCGTAATGATCAACACCTCCTGGGTTTGGTGTAGAACCAATCATGTCGGTGCTCTCTGTGAATCTCATTTCTAGTCTTCTGAGTGGATCAGTGAGCAATGCGTCTCCATTATGTGTAATCATTGGAGAATGCAACCACTTTGGAGTTGTTGGAGCGGTATTATCAAACACAATTTCCTTAAATAATGGAGTACTGTTGTTGGCAGCTAAATCCCTTGCACTTACCAGCACACAGTAATTACCATTAAGGTCTGAGGTATCAATAGTTGCATAGTATGTATCAGACAAAGGATCCTTAACACCATTTACTGTCCTGATTGAAGCAAGGTTATTCTTACACTCATCAGCTAAGGTTCTCTCAGATATATAGAATCTTACAATATCTATACCAACAAAGTCTGTAACATCAGCAGAGAGAACTGTGCCTGCTGCGGACATTGCAGGAGCAACAAAGTTTGAAACATTTGGAGCTGTTTTATCTATTGTAAAGTCTCTTGTTGAGATTGGGGATACATTCGCTCTTCCGTTTGCTTTGTTCCATGCTTGTACCTTTCCAATATAGGTTCCTTCAGCAATTGAACCATCCCATTCTATTGCATCACCTAAATCACAGAGAACATAGTTACCTGCTTGAGATAGGTTACAAAGATCTCTAGTAATATTATATATTACCGAATCAACTTCAAAAGTTGCTCTATCAAATGAGTTGTAAGCATCACTTACTCTTAGTCTAATAATATTTTTATCACTAGCTCTAAAGACATGCTTTGAATCATTAGGAGTAACTATTTGAAGAGTTGGATTGCTCAGCGCGTAGATAATTGCTGGCCCACCAGTTACTGGGTACCAAGTACCTCCGATTTCATACTCTGCGGAAGCAGTATATGCTCCAGCAGGCAGAGATTTCTTAAATCTCCAAACCTGCAATCCCCCTTGGATAAGGGCTATCTTAAATACATTGTTATCGTCACCAGTATCTGAACTATCTCCATTTGTATCGTATGTTCCAATTAAGGTTGAAGATGAGTCATAAACAGAGAATCTAACATCCGTTGCAGAAATAGGCACTCTAACACCTGCCGCAACATCGACAAAGTTGTTTTGTCGGATATATCTTTCTGAATAGACAAAGTTTGAATCTGCAGGAACTGGTACATATGGTTCAAAGTTCCACGATGTGCTCACTAAACCACTTCCACTGTCATAACCGAATACATAATCGTCAACCTCAATATCATAGTCAAGATTGTAAGAACCTATACCTACCCACAAAGCTTCAATAGTCGCATTAGGATTTAAAGCAAGAACCTCAGCTAAAGTATAATGAGGTGGACCTCCGGCTCCATTAACTAAACCTGGTACACTATTACCTCCTGGGATGCTCGCCCAGAATAATCCCGAATAAACATTCCAAGTTTGCCAGATCCCTGGAACTACTGGGTAAGGGTCCCCGAGACCATTCTCCCAATACGGTTCAAAAACCAAAGTCGCTTTATCTGTTGTTGTTGCAGGGTTACCATCACCATCAATAGTAATCTTATACGCTGCGTTTCCTTCTGGAACGATTGCATTATTTTGCTTTGTTTTGTAAGAAAGTTCCTGGACATCAGCAAGAGGAATATTCGCTACACTTCTTACAAGGTTAGCTCTGGAGTTATTATCTGAAGGATGGGTTGTAAGTTTTAGGGAGCCAACTCCACTTGGTGCCCCAGTACTGAAAATGAGTTCTGTTGTACCATCGCTGGTCACATACTCACTCCACCCCTGCAAGTTTGAAGGCGTCACAACAACTTCAGTTGCCGCAAACAAATCAGTAGGAAATGCAAACAGAGGAGAGAACATTAAATACAAGGCGAGGAAAGTAGAAGTAACTTTTCTAAGATACTTCCTAGACAGTTTAAGGAGTTTATGAACCATTATTCCTTATTCTTAACTTATTGGGGCGATACCCGGATTATATATTCATTAAAATCTAATTCCAAGACTTATAGTATCTTTATACTATTCCTCTAAAATCTCATATAAAAAGAGGAAAATTAGTAAAACTAGCACATTCTAAAAATATGATTTAGAATATCAACATGATTAATACAGAAAGAACATTAGTACTATTCAAGCCAGACGTTGCACAAAGACAGATAGTCGGAGAACTAATCTCAAGATTTGAAAAAAGAGGTTTCAAGATTGTTGGTATG
>CAZCMQ010000020.1:0-9444 GCA_964500025.1 uncultured Candidatus Saccharibacteria bacterium
CTGCGTGACTTAATGAATCTACATTAACTTCAGCTAGAACCTTCTCAGGAATTTCTGAGTCAACCAGTTCAACATAAGGGATATTGAAAAGTTCCGATTTTGCCTTAACTAAATCCTGCTCAGTAACTAGTGAGAGGTCCTTAAGGATCTGTTCCTCTGTTTTGGCAGTTTTAGTCTTTTCAACCTGAACCTGATTAACTTGTTGACTGGTTAAAGCACCCTTTGCTTGGAAGTACTCTAAAAGCGACTTATTGGCCACTTCGGGCAGTGTAAAAAATTAGAATTACTCAGTAAAAAGGTTACCTCAAAGGGGTAGGGTAGTCAAGGTAAGTGTGATATTATTATGCTTAATGACACATATAGTAATACATCCCAACCAGACTTCCAGAAATGAATATCTTCTTAAGCTTGTTTCCCAGCTTTTTGAAAAAGAGATTAACGATTTTGAGCAGCTTAGGAAAAATCCAGATATACATTTGGTCTCAACAGAGGGAAGCATCGGTATTGAAGAGGTTAAGGATCTCCAGAAAGAAATGATATTCCAACCATTTCAGGAGAGGGTGCAGATTGCGATTATAGATAACTCTCAGCTTCTCACACACGAGGCACAAAACGCTCTTTTGAAAACATTAGAAGAGCCTTCAGACACTACTGAATATATTTTGTTGGTTGATAATCAGAAGAATCTTTTAGATACAATTCTTTCCAGAGGAAAACGGCACTACGTGGCCTCAGGTATTAAGGACTCCGAAGAATCTAAGCCTCCAGAGATTTTAGGTATGGATTTAGTAGAAAGGTTTGCTTTTGTTGAAAAGGTCGTAAAGGATGGCGATACTGAGGAGTTTTTAAATAGTCTTCTAAACTATTTCAGAGTAAAATTAAGAGAAAAAGCAGATGGTGATGTAAGCGAAATTCAAGAACAAATCTCAGCCATTCTTACAGCCCAAAAGAGATTAAAGGCGAATGGGAACAAGAGGTTGGTATTGGAGAATCTAGCACTAAGACTGCAGTAGCCTGTAGTGTGTTATAATCACACATGCGTACGAACACATCAACAATGCAGACAGGGACAAACTTAAATGGCCTGAAGCAAGGCGACCCTACCTATACAGAAGAGATTCAGACTAGATTTCAAACACTAGAAGAATACGGATTCTCAAGTAAGCAAGTCGCAAGGATAGCAGGCAAAGACCATTACAACACACTAGTAAAACCAGAGCATCTAGCGAATACATGGGATTTACTATCAAAGCTTGAGGTCCCTGAGGAAAATATCCGAGAACAAATATCTTTTTATCCAGAGATTCTTTCAACACCGCCGGAAATTAAAAATGAGAGGATACAAAATGCACAAGAAAAAGGGATGGATGTTAAAAAAGCAATTTCCCGAGACCTTTCATGGATAGGAGTAACCACGGAGACATTTAATAGTGTATACGGATGTTTACTGGAGTTAGGTTTTGAAAACCCAATCAATCTTATGGAGAAGTGTCCATCACTAACAAAGTTATCCCCCAAAACTATTGCAGAAAGAGTTCAATGGTTTACGGATAATGGATTTGAAAGTCCACATGCATTAATTGAAAAACACCTGATACTAATAAAATACTCTCCAGAAGGAAACCTTCAGATCAAGATGAAAGTGATGAGCAGGTTAATGCAACTCTACCAACTAAATATCACTGTGCAAGATGTCATTGAATATACACCAGCGATCGTCGGATATAAAACTGAAAAGTTCATAATACTTGCGAGGGTACTAAGAGAGGTATACAACCAAAACACAGCTATTACAAAATCCGTGATTAGCTCATTTTTCATAAAGAATATTGAAACCGTCCTCTTGACACTCTTCAACGGTAATACCAACAACGATCCAGTAAGGTTTCACCGAAATCTTCGAAAACTTCAGAGAAGAAACATTCCAAAAGAAGTAAAGAGGGAGCAGTTGTTAGAAATATTCAAAAAGGACCCCCAGAACTCGCTTTTAAGAAGTTACTTTGCTGCTTACCCAATGAAGACAGAGCAAACTATCTAAACACTTCCCTTGCCTAATAAGTTGCCAAACTATACAATATAGGGTTAAATCATACCTAATTACGCGGCGTAAAATACAACTATGGCTATAGACAAAAGTACAAGTAAATACGATTCATCAGACATTAGAGTTCTTGAAGGACTTGAAGCAATCCGAAAAAGACCAGCCATGTACATCGGTTCAACTGATGCCGTTGGCCTCCACCATCTTTTCACCGAGCTTCTAGATAACTCCGTTGACGAGGCAATCGCAGGATACTGTAATCATATAAAGGTAATACTTCACAAAGACGGTTCACTTGAAGTAAGGGATAACGGACGCGGAATCCCGGTAGATATCCACCCACAAACCAAAGTATCAACTCTTGAAACAGTTATGACCAACCTTCACGCAGGAGGAAAGTTTGAAAAAGGTGCATACAAAATCTCAGGAGGTCTTCACGGAGTAGGTATGAAATGTACAAATGCACTTTCAGAGTGGATGACAACAACCGTATATAAGGACGGGAAGGTTTACCAGCAAAAATATAAAATCGGTGTACCTCAAACAAAGGTAGAAGAGATTGGAACAAGCACAGAGGATGAGAGGGGAACACAGCATGTGTTCAAGCCAGACGCAACAATTTTCTCAACCGTTGAGTTCAGCCTAAAGCAAGTTTTAGAAAAATGCAGAAGACACGCATATCTCACAGCAGGTTTGAGATTTACGATAACTGATGAGAGAGGAGAAACTCCAGTACGATATACACTTTATTTCGGAGACGGAATCAAGTCATACATTAAATTCCTCAATCTTGGTGAAAAAGTCCTCACAGATATTTTCTATGTAAAAAAGGAAGAAGAGGATGTAATTGTTGAAGCCGCAGTTCAATACAGTGATTCACTCGACGAGGATGTTAGATGTTATACAAACAATATCGTAAACCCGGAAGGTGGTACACATTTGTCAGGTTTCAGAACAGCACTAACCAGTGCGATTAATAACTATGCAACATCTGAAGACCTTCTTAAAGGCCTAAAAGAAACTCTTGGAGGTGACGATGTAAGAGAAGGTTTGACCGCAATCATTTCGGTTAAAGTCCCAGACCCTCAATTTGAAGGACAGACCAAAATCAAGCTCAACAACCCAGAAGTAAAAAGTATTGTTCAGAAAGTAATCCGCGAGGAGCTTTCAACATATTTTAAGGAAAATCCAAAAGACGCTAAAAACCTCATTGGCAAAGCAGTATTAGCCTTCAAAGCAAGGGCAGCCGCAAAAGCAGCAAGAGAAGCAGTCATCAGAAAAGGAGCTTTGGATGGTGCAAGCCTTCCAGGAAAACTTGCAGACTGTTCAAGCAAAGATCCAAAAGAGAGCGAGCTATTCATTGTTGAGGGTGACTCAGCAGGTGGAAGTAGTAAACAGGGTAGAGATAGACATACTCAAGCCATTCTTCCTTTAAGAGGTAAGATCATTAATAGCCACAAATACCGAGTGGACAGAGTTTTGGCAAACAATGAGTTCAAAGATGTCGTAACAGCACTTGGCGTTGGAATCGGAGATTCATTAAACTTGGAAAACCTCAGATATCACAAGATCGTCATTATGAGTGACGCTGATGTTGACGGATCCCACATCACAACTCTCGTGCTAACCCTTCTTTACAGATTCTTTAAACCTTTGATTGAAAGAGGACATGTATATATTGCTCAACCCCCACTTTTTAAGGTAGAGGTTGGAAAGCAGAGATTCTACTTCATCAGCGAAAATGAAAAAGATAAATTTGTTGCAGAAATGCAGGCATCAGGAAAGAATACCGTAACCAACCGATTCAAAGGATTGGGAGAAATGAATGCAGAGCAGCTTTGGGAAACAACCATGGATCCAAAGGCAAGAGTGTTAAAGCAGGTTGAAATTAAGGACGCTCAGGAAGCAGAAAAAATCTTTGAAATGCTGATGGGTGTTGAAGTTCCACCAAGAAAAAGATTCATTCAAAAATACGCAAAGTTTGCAACTTTGGATATATAAAAATGCTGATTCCTTTTATAGCCCAGTACCCACAACACATTGTTGTACAGTACTACGAAACCAGACAGTCCCCTGTAATAATCGGTATTGACTCCACAGGTTCAGAATTAGACACCAAAAGTATTCAGGCACTCCAAAACACCAAACCTTACGGTGTAATACTAATGCGTAAAAATATCAGTTCATACGAACAGACCAAATCTCTTATTGACTCAATTCATGAATATGGAAAAAAGCTTGGGATACGAATAAGGGTTGCAGTCGATGAAGAGGGTGGAAGCGTATCAAGACTTAATCACCTTCCTGAGTATCCCAAAGGTTTCAGCGGGGTCACAAATTTCAATGAGCAGGCTCAACAGGAACATGCGCAATTCTTGAAAGGCTTAGGATTTGACATAAATTTTGCCCCAGTTGCGGACGTAGGATATGATCAAGAGTCTATCGTGTACAACAGAAGTTACTCCTCTGATGAGCAGCAGGTTGCCTCATGGATAGCAGGAGTAATTAAAACCCAGAAAGGAGCGGGAGTGCAGTCAACACTAAAACACTTTCCTGGACACGGGCGGGCAAAACAGGACTCCCATCATACAATTGCAAGCAGCGATATATCGCTTCAGGACTGGCTAGAGCACGATTCAACTCCATTCCGAGCTGGAATTGAGAACGGGGTGGAAAATATCATGACAGGACACATAACTTTTTCACAGATTGATCAGGGAAATGCAACAATATCCCAAAAGTGGCTCCAAGAGATTCTACGAAAAGGGCTTGGATTCAAAGGCAGGATTATCAGCGACGACCTTAAAATGCACGGATTAGATGTAAGTAATATTGATACCATCCAATGTCCTGGAAGTGAGAAAACCTACTCAATACAGGAAAAGGGGAAGGCAGACTTAAATGCAGTCAAAATTAAAATGGCACTGGATGCTGGGATTACCAATCCATTAATTATCCTGCAAGACAGCGAGACTTCAGAAGTATTTAACAAGTGGATTGCGATTGAAAAGCAGTGCTTGTAGTTCACAGTTGGAAAATATGTCCAGGCACAGCTATAATAGATTAATTAATATATAACAACCTAAAAATGAGTCTAACAGAGGCTGTAAAATTTGCATTTCAAGAAGGAGAAACAAGAAAAAGAATTGCAATACTTTTCATCATAACTCTCGTGCTAATGACATTTTCAGGGTTTTTCTCAGCACTAACAGAAGCCCCTTTAAGACTTTTAAATGAATTTACTCAATCAGGAGATCTTCCTACTACATTCCAACCTCTCATAAACACAGGACTCTTGGTAACAGGGATGTTAGGATTTGTCCTAAGTCTCCTTTTAATACCAGTATCCCTATATTTATACGGTTACACTTTCATCTTTACAAAAGGAGTTATGCATTCACAAAATGATCCACTTCCTGAACATGACAATTTCACAGAAAAAATTAAAATGGGCTTATACAAGTTCCTTCTGGAACTTCCCGTCTCATTCATAACAGCTTTCATCGTATTTATACCTGCAATAGCTTTCGCAGTTCTGCTTCTTGCTTCCAGCGGATTTTCAACACCACAGACTCCTGAAAACATTCCTCTTCTAATTCTCCTAGGAATACTAGTATTTGTTTTCATATTCTTTGTAATAATTTTCTCAATTCTTGTTCAAAATGCGATTTACTTTAACTACCTAAACGGAACAGGTGGTTTTGGAGCCTTAAATCCAAGAAGAATCCTTAATGTAATAAGGATCGGGTGGAAGAGCATTTTTAAAGCAACATTTTTAACCATTTTCTTAGCTATCGTCACATTTGTCCTAAACATATTCCTGATCTGTTTTGTGTTTATTTCATACCCACTTTCAGTAGCACTATTCCAAGTAATTTCATCACATATATTTGGACAGGCATACAAACAGATCAAGAAAGATTTGGGTTAACAAAAAACTTTTTTTCAGGTATTATGGGATTTAGCATCTACTTATCATTACCAAAACAGTAACCAGATATGAAAGACGAACTAGTAAAGAGAGCCCAAGAAAAAGACGAGGCTTCTACACCAGTAGAAAATGAAATAGTTGAAACTTCAACTGATTCATCAGACTCAGACGATCTAATGTCACTATACAACCCTGAATTTAAACCAGGTGAAGTGGCAGTACGCTCCATTACCGATGAAATGAAGTCCAGATACATTGACTATTCAATGTCCGTTATTGTTTCAAGAGCACTTCCAGAGATCAAGGATGGTTTAAAACCTTCTCAGAGAAGGATTCTTGTCGCTATGAACGACATGAATCTCAATCCAACAGCACACTACAGAAAGTCTGCAAAGATCGCTGGTGATACATCGGGTAATTATCATCCTCATGGTGAAGCAGTCGTATATCCAACGATGGTAAAACTTGTTCAAGACTTCTCAACAAGGTACCCATTGGTAGACGGACAGGGTAACTTCGGAAGTGTTGACGGTGACCCACCAGCGGCCATGCGTTACACAGAAGCAAGAATGGCAAAGATTACACCTTTGCTTTTGAATGACCTAGAAAAGGGGACCGTTGCATACACACTAAACTATGACGGAACAAGACTTGAACCTACAGTACTACCGGCAGAATTTCCACAACTTCTGGCCAACGGAGCAGACGGTATTGCTGTAGGTATGGCAACTAAAATCCCTCCTCACAATCTTGGAGAACTGATTGAGGCTTTGCGCGAAATGATCAAAAGAGGGAATAAATGGGAGGGGACTGCAGTCTATGATGAGCTTAGAAAAGCAAGAGAGGCAACAGAAGATATTCCAATGACTCTTGAGAGCAAACCTGAAGATCTTTTAAGTAACTATATAAATCCAACGGACTTAAAGAGAGTTGAGAAGAGGGAGGAGATAAAGACAAGGCTTCAGGGAGAAGAGAGTCTATACCCTGAATTTAAGTCTGAAATTACTCCTGAGGAGTTAATGTCCATAATCCCAGGACCAGACTTTCCAACAGGTGGAACCATCTATGACAAAAACGAAATATTAAACGCATATTCAACAGGTAGAGGGAGAATACTCCAAAGAGCCAAAGCATCAATTGAGGAAGGAAAGCAGGGAAGATATGAAATTATCATTTCTGAAATTCCATACCAGGTAAACAAGGCGTACTTGATTGAAAAGATTGCTGATTTAGTAAGAGAGAAAAAGATTGAAGGCATTTCAGATATTAGAGATGAATCAAACAGAGAGGGAATGAGAATACTCATTGTCCTTAAGAGAGATTCAAATCCAAAAACAGTTTTGAACAAGCTGTACAAATATACAGAAATGCAGAAGGTCTTTAATGCCAACATGATCTCCATCGTTGATCAGGAGCCAAAGACCCTCACGTTAAAGCAGATGCTTGAGTTGTTCCTTAGCTTCAGGTTCACAGTTGTAATCAGGCGATTTGAGTACGATATTGCAGAGGCAAAGTACAGAGGACATATCCTTGAAGGACTTCTAAAAGCTTTAGATATTCTTGATGAAGTAATTGCAACAATCAGAGGATCAAAAACTCAGGAGGATGCAAAAACTAACCTTATGCAAAAGTTTGATTTCACTCTAGTTCAAGCACAAGCCATTTTAGACATGCAGCTTAGAAAGCTTGCTGCACTTGAAAGAGAAAAACTGCAAGACGAATTTAAAGGTATTGTTGCTAAGATCAAGGAATACACAGCTATTCTTGCAGACCAAGGAAAACTTTTGGAAGTAATTGACACTGAGCTTGCACTAGTTGCAGAAAAACATGCAGATGAAAGAAAAACAAAGGTTGTTAAGGGTAAAGTTGATGAGATTGCAGAAGAGGACTTGATTGCATCTGAGGATACCCTTGTAACAATTAGCCAGCAGGGATACATAAAGAGGGTAAATCCAAGTGCATACAAAACTCAGCACAGAGGAGGAAAAGGCGTTGTTGGGGCAACAACAAAGGAAGACGATTATGTCGCACATGCAACACTTTGCAACACTCATGATGATTTAATGCTTTTCACAAATAAAGGAAGAGTCTTTAGAATCAGAGTATTTGAAGTTCCTGAATATGGAAGAACGGCAAAAGGCCTTCCTCTTGTAAATCTGATTCAGCTTGAGCAGGGAGAATTGGCAACAAGCCTTTTGACAATGAGCAGAGAAGGCGTTGTTGATCAGGAAGAAGGAGGAGCAAAAAGAGTTGTAAAGTACTTATTCATGGCAACAAAACAGGGTACAGTGAAAAAGACTGATATTGCTGACTTTGCAAAGATTAGAAATAGTGGCTTGATTGCAGCAAAACTAGGAAGCGGTGATGAGCTTTTGTGGGTAAAACCAACAACAGGCGAGGACGATATCATGCTTGTATCTCAAAACGGAAAGAGTATTAGGTTTAGTGAGGCAGATGTAAGGCCGACTGGAAGAAATACAATGGGTGTGAGAGGCATGAAGTTTAAGCTTGATAACGATGAGTTGATTTCTATGGATGTTGTAAAGAGTAAGGAAGCATTCCTGTTCACACTCTCTGAAAACGGTTATGGAAAGATGAGCAAACTTAATGAGTACGCACAACAGGGTAGAGGTGGAAGCGGGATCTTCACATTCAGAGTTGCAAGTAAGACTGGAAATCTTGTTGTAGCAAGGATTATTGAAAAGCCTCAGGAGAGTGAGATTGTTGTAATTTCAACAAAGGGGCAGGTAATTCGCTCAGCAATGAAAGCAATTCCTACATTAAGTAGGCAGACTTCAGGGGTTAAGGTGATGACCCTTAACAAAGATGACTATGTTGCTGCATTAGCGACTTTGTAAATTAAAGAGAAACTGTATGAGAGGAATATTCGTAAACAAAATGTTGGGCGGTAATGAAGTTATCAGGGCACTAACTCTGAGCGATTTCACAACATGGTCAAGTGGAGCCATCATAAATGTAATATTCACACTGTTCATTATCGAAAAGATCCCTAATGCAGGTATTACTGAGGCGGGTCTTTCTTCAATGGTATTTCTAACAGTCAGTGCATTTTTAAATATTCCTTTTGGGAAAATGATGGATGGAAGAAAAGGATTTAAGGATGAAACATACCTTTTGGCTATTTCTTCAATAATAAGGGGAATTGCTCTAATCATCATGGCTTTCTCAAATACAATTTGGCAGATATATCTTTTGCAGGCAGTATTAGGTGTTTCAAAAGCAATGAACTACACAAGCTGGAGGACTTTATTTACTAAATTCTTAAGCTCAAACCATACGGGAGAACAGTGGGGTGCGTACGAAACTGTAATGTCAGTAGGACTAGGATTTGCAGCTTTAATTGGTGGAGTATTAGGTGACATTATTGATTTCCGATACATTCTAATGCTTGCAGGTGTAATATGTGTTGTTGGAGCAATATTTCCTCTAACCGTTTTGAGAAGTGTTCAAA
>CAZCMQ010000021.1:0-9438 GCA_964500025.1 uncultured Candidatus Saccharibacteria bacterium
TTTCTAATATTTGCATCAACTGCAAATTTCTGACCCTTTAAAAGAGTTCTAACCCCGTTTTTAACGATGTTTTTAGACTTTGAAACCTCCCAGCCTTCTAATCCGACCTCATTAAATACAATATCAACTGCCTCCTTAATCTCATCATAATTCATCCATCGGCTCTCTGAGATCTTCTTTTGATCAATCAGCTTATACTTTTCAACTTTCCCTCTCAAAATTCTAGCTGAGTTTCTAAACAAAACCGGAGAAGGCATCTTGAACCTCTCCTTTGAAATCCTAGACACTTCTTCATTATCCCCTACTGCATGCAAAAGGGCGCTTGCCTCAGCCTTTTCTTCAACAAGTTTTACATAAAAATCCGAAATCCGAGGGTCAACGTTTTTAACACTCTTTAATGAAGCTAGCGATGAAAGAACACTAGCATTATTATTCTTTATCAATCTATATCTAAACTGAGGGTTATAATCATCACTATCTAAAAATTTCTTCTTCTCTTGTTCTATGTTTAATGGTGTAAAAACAAGTGCAATTGGTGCCCTAAGCTGATCAAGCCTTTCGGTTACCTCCGAAAGAGTCATATGTTCTTTACCTCTTCTGAAGAAACTAAACATAGACTAGAAACTAATAATTAAGTAATGAATTCTACCATTTACACAATACACTTGAAACCTGTCTACTTAAAATCTAATTACATGTTAAGGGTTTTGGAAAAAGTCCTCTCACCAGTCGCAGCAAGTTCTAAAGCAATTCCAGTACCCTTAGCAACACAAAACATTGGTTCATCAGCAACATGAGCTGGAACACCAGTTGCCCTAGCAAAAAGCTTGTCCAGATTGCGAAGCATTGAAGAACCTCCACTCATAACCATACCCCTATCAATAATATCGGCCGATAGTTCTGGAGGGGTCTTTTCCAAAACACCCTTAACCGCCTGAATTATCTTTGACAAAGGGATCTTTACCGCTTCAGCGATCTCATTTGAATCCACCGTTATGGACTTTGGCATACCGGCAGCAACATCCCTACCTCTAATCTGCATCTCCTTAGGCTCATCAATTTTTACAGCAGAACCAATTTTCATCTTCAAATTCTCTGCAGTCTGCTCACCAATCAAAAGGTTCCTTCTCTTTCTCATGTACGCAATTATTGATTCATTAATAGCGTCTCCTGCAACACGAAGAGAACTGAATTCAACGACACCATCCAGTGAAAGAACAGCAATCTCTGCAGTTCCACCACCGATATTTACAATCATATTTCCAGAAGAAGTCTCAATAGGAAGGCCGGCACCAAGTGCTGCGAGTAAAGGCTCTGGCAGAAGAGAAACCTTTCTGGCACCCGCACCGTGTGCAGCTTTTAATACAGCTCTTTCCTCTACAGAAGTAATACCGGCTGGAACGCTGATCATAACCTCAGGTTTGAAAAAACGAGATGTACCAAGGGCTTTGTTTAAAAAGTACTTCAAAAGAGCTTGGGTAACCCTGGAATCAGCAATTACACCGCTTCTCATCGGTCGCTTAGCAACGATATTGTCAGGCGTTTTTCCAATCATTTCTTTAGCCTCCTGCCCTACTGCAATGACAGTAAATTTGTTTACATCAATGGCAACAACGGTAGGCTCTATGAGAACCACACCCTCACCCTCAACATATACTATTGAATTTGCGGTACCCAAATCGATACCAACTCGTTTAGAAAACATGGTCTATTATAACTAGTTGAAGAGAATCTTCATAGCATCCTTCATTTCATCTGCAACACCTCTTCCAATAACCCTCACCCTCTTACTGCCCTCAATTGCTTTCTCAAGAAGTTCATCTTTCATCCCTTCAGCGATCCTTCTTCTCTCACGAATAGGTGTAAGCTTCTTATTCATCGCCACAAATAGTTTTTCCTTAACCTCGACATCGCCCACTTCTCCCTTCACATACCTACTCTTTAAATCCTCAACCTCTTCTTTGTTTTCATTAAACAGGTCGTGATATGTAAATGCGACATTCCCTTCAATCTTTCCGGGATCTGTAGCACGAATGCGATTTGGATCGGTGTACACGCTAAATACTTTCTTTCGCAATTCTTCTTCAGAGTCTCCCAAATAGATTGCATTATTCAAACTCTTTCCCATTTTTTCATTACCATCTACCCCTGGGACATTAGTTTCTACACCATACAACCCCTCGGGTTTGTTTAAGAAATCAACTCCATATGTTCTATTAAATTTCCTAACAAGCTCACGAGTATCTTCAATCATTGGAGCCTGATCCTTACCAACTGGGACCAAATCCGCATTAACAAGAAGAATATCAGCAGCCTGATGAATACCATAGATGAAAAAACCCAGTGGTGTAGACTCCTCCATCTTGTTCTGCTTCAACTCCGTTTTAATAGTTGGGTTATGTTGAATCTGTTGAACTGTAGCAAAGTTAGCTAAATACATAAATATTTCATGTACCTCTGGAACTTCACTTTGTATGTACACAGTTGTCTTGTCAAAATCTATGCCAACTGCATAATAGTCGCATAAAAGATCGTACAAACCTTCGCGAACTTTCTGAGGGTTATCAGAATTATCAGACAAGGCATGGATATTCGCCATTAAAATGAACTGCTCATACTCATCCTGCAGCTTTACCCTATTTTCCAACGTCCCAGCCAAATGCCCAATATGCATTCTGCCTGTTGGCCTGTCTCCAGTTAATATTCTCTTTTTCATTATTTTAAGAATAACATGTTAAATAAAAAATCCCCATGCCTGCAGACCAATAATGATCTACTTGCATGGGGACGTCTTATCGTGTTGCCACCCCTGTTCACTTGCTCATCGCTAAGCAAGCCTTGATAACTGACTTTATTAAAACATCAGTTTAAGAATATTACGGTTCTTTTCCGGCTCCCCTATTAAGCTTCCTTTTCAGTTCGCTGCTCCTGGACCCATTCTTCCAATCAACGCATTTCTAAGGTAATTATACCATATCCAATTGTCCACCACACTATGCTATACTCTCATTGCCAAATGAAAGCCAAAGTAAGAAATACCCTTAAAAAAATATTCACAGTTGCAGCTCCACTACTCTCCTTCGGGATTATGCTTTCCGCAACAATCGCAGCCTACTACTATGTACAAGGCTATAGATTCAACTTTGAAAGCGGTACAATCCGCAAAACAGGTGTCTTAAGCGTTGAAAGCAAGCCATCTAGAGCTGATCTATATGTAAATGGAGAACTCATCGGGCGAACGCCACGAACAATATCATCCGTTGACGAAGGAATTGCTCAAGTTACCCTAAAAAGAGAGGGATATAGAGATTGGTTTAAAAATGTTCCGATAAAAGCGGAGAAATCCTCTCCAATATATCCATACCTCCTTTTAGAAAACCCTGAAAAAGAAGCGATGTTTGAACTTGATGAGGTTTTGGTGAAAGAATACACAAACACTTTAGGAAACTACATATTCTTCATTACAGTAAAGGATGGAGTGCACACAATTTACAGATACGACATTACAAGAAACTTCTGGGATCTAACCGAGAACCCTAAGGTTGTTTATAGAATTACAACACCAATTGAAGATATAGATTTAAATATCTCTCCAGACGGCAGAGTTGCCATACTAACGACAGAAGTAATAAACCCTGTTACTCAAGTAGCCTCAACAAAAATCGAGCTTCTACACACAGTTAGAAACGGCGTAACAATAGAAGATCTGGATCTAGAAAATTTCGCTAGCGCATATGAATTTACATGGTCAAATGACAGCAAATTCATCATGCTTGAGTCCGTCTCTGATCTTGTTTCATTCAAAGTAAGCGATAAAACAAGGTACTTACTAATACGAAAGTCTCAGAATAATCCAGTTGCATGGACGACAGATACAGAAGGCTTCATTTACACAATAGATCGCGAAGGAACTGAGGAACAGCCCTACTTCAAACTCTCACAGATGCTTCTTGACGGGACAGAAAGGACCACATTGCTTGCCTCAATATATTCTCAATCTGATGATAAATACATCAAAGATATTAGGGAGAAACCACTAGATTACATACCATTCACAAACGCACCAGAAAGTACAAGATTTGGGGGTGAAATAATCAACATAGCTATTGATCAAGAAACAAAAGGTTTCTTCATTGAAACAAGTTTTGCTTCATACTGGTATTCATTTGAGATCAAAAAGTACATATTAATTCATCCATATCAATCAAAGTTGCTTGCTTTCTCTCCTGACAAGAAAAAGCTCCTGTTTGAAGATGTTGAAACAGATAAAGTCGGTGTATTTACATTTGAAAAAGAAGATAGCGATCATGTAACAAGGGTTGGAACACACATTGTCCTAGAAGAAATCGAAGGAGTGATAGGGGTTAACTGGCTTTATAATTCACAAAACCTTATGTATCAAAAGGATGAAGGGATAAATATTGTAGACATTGACGGAGAAAATGACACAGAAATAATCAAATCAACTGGTAGGTCTTCAATAATTGACAGAAGGAACGAGAATATATTCGTTGTTGAACAAAATGAAGGAGTGATTAGTATAAGCAGATTCAAGGTAAACTAGGAAAAATCCGCACCCGGGCGGAATCGAACCACCAACCTGCTCGTTAGGAGTGAGCTGCTCTATCCAATTGAGCTACAGGTGCATAAACGCCCTATTTTATCACACAGTAAAGCATATATCACATATCTCAAGACTTCAGGGGTATACATGGTATAATTAAACTTATGCAAGAATATATTCAAATTAGAGGAGCTAAGGTTCATAACCTTAAAAATGTCTCTCTAGACATACCAAAAAACAAATTAGTTGTATTCACAGGAGTATCGGGAAGTGGAAAATCGTCTCTAGCCTTTGACACTCTTTATGCAGAAGGACAGAGAAGATATGTAGAATCACTCTCCTCTTATGCACGCCAGTTCCTCGGATTAATGGAAAAACCAGATGTAGAGTCTATTACTGGACTCTCTCCAGCCATCTCAATTGACCAGAAAACCTCTGGAAACAATCCAAGATCAACAGTCGGCACTGTAACTGAAATCTACGACTATTTAAGGCTTCTGTATGCCCATATAGGAAAGACTCACTGTCCTAACTGTGGTAAACCCGTTAAAGCACAAAGTGTACATGAAATTTCAGATCAAATTCATGCGCTCTTCAAAGAACCTGAGCATAAAATTCAGATCATCTCCCCTATCGTCCAATCCCAAAAAGGTACATTTAAAGACCTTTTCGACTCACTTCTTTCCAAAGGCTTTTTAAGGGTAAAAGTGGACGGGGAAATTAAAAGTTTGGACGATGCAGGAAAGCTCAAATTGGATAAGAATATCAAGCACAACATCGATTTAATAATAGATAGACTCGTCTACCGAAAAGAAGAATTAGAAGAAGATGAAAACAAAAAAGAATTTAACCGAAGAGTGATTGATGGACTAGAGTTGGCAAGCAACATGGCAGAAGGAGAAATAAAGGTAGAAATTGATGGAACTGAGCATTTCTTTTCTGAAAACAATACCTGTTTTAGCTGCAAAATATCATTTCCCAAGATAAAACCAGCTTCATTTTCGTTTAACTCCCCTCATGGAGCATGTCCAAAATGTGCAGGTCTTGGGACACTAAAAGAAATTGACCTTGAAAAACTGTATAACCCGCGCCTTTCAATCCTAGAAGGCGGTATTTTCCCATGGTCAAACAAAACTACATCCGAATCATGGACCCTAAGAATACTTGAATCAGTTTCTAAAGAGCACAAATTCAGCCTCAAAACACCAATTGGAGAGTATCCTCAGGAGATATTTGACCTCATTTTCTATGGTGAAGGAGCAAAACCAAAATACACCATCACCTATACCAATCGATACGGCAATTTACGACAGTATGACGCCAGGCACGAAGGTGTAATACCTCAAATGGAACGAAGATACTCAGAAACAGACTCAAACTACATCAGAGAGGAAACAGAAAAATTCATGTTTGAGAAAGAATGTTCAGAATGCAATGGCAAAAAGCTAATGCCATACTCTTTAGCAGTAACCATAGCAAAGAAAAATATAGACGATATTACACGAATACAGATTGAAGATGCATACAATTTCTTTGATTCTCTAAAGCTTAAAGGAAATGAGGAAGAAATTGCCCGACCAATCGTAAAAGAAGTTAAGATAAGATTAAATTTCCTCATCAGCGTAGGCTTAAGCTACCTAACCCTCGCAAGGAAAGCCAATACTCTTTCAGGTGGTGAGTCACAAAGAATACGATTAGCCTCTCAAATTGGAACGGGTTTAACTGGTGTCCTTTATGTATTAGATGAACCTTCAATTGGGCTACATTCTCGTGATGTAGACAAGCTTATAAAGTCAATTGTGAATCTAAGAGAACTTGGCAATTCCGTTGTTGTGGTAGAGCATGACTTCGATACAATCAACCGAGCTGATTGGATTGTAGATGTTGGACCAGAAGCGGGCAAAAATGGAGGAGAGATTGTAGCAGAGGGAGAACTCAAAGATATTAAGCAGAAAGATACATTAACTGCCAAATACTTAAACAAAACCCTCTCCATTGGCTCTTCTCTTTCAGGCCAAAATTCAACATCAAACAGCACAGAGAAAAAACTAAAATTAAAAGGAGTCACAACTCACAACCTTAAAAAGGTAGATTTAGAAATCCCTCTTGGGAGGTTTGTTTCCATAACAGGCGTATCAGGAAGCGGAAAATCATCTATTATCAACGACACACTCTACCCTGTTTTAATGAACAAAGTCATGGGAAGCAGCTACCAAGAAGGTAAATATGAAGAAGTTGAAGGGATTGAGAACGTAACAAAGGTAATTGGAATAGATCAATCCCCTATCGGAAGAACCCCGAGATCAAATCCAGCAACATATACTGGACTATTTACACCAATAAGGGAGATATTTGCCCAAACCCCAGAATCAAGATCCAGAGGTTATACAGCCTCCCGCTTCAGCTTCAATGTAAAAGGTGGAAGATGTGAAAAATGTAAGGGAGATGGCCAAATAAAGATTGAAATGCAATTTTTACCCGACATGTATGTAACCTGTGAAGAATGTAATGGGAAAAGATATAACAAAGACGCTCTTCAGATTGATTATAAAGGTAAAAATATTGCAGATGTCTTAGAAATGACTGTTGAAGAGGCAATAGAATTCTTCACAAATATCCCATCTTTGAGAAGAAAACTTGAAGTTTTACATGAGGTTGGACTAGGCTACATCCGACTGGGACAGTCAGCAACTACACTCTCCGGAGGAGAAGCACAAAGAATAAAACTGTCAAAGGAGCTTTCTAAGATGACCAGAGGCCACACGGTTTACATCCTTGACGAGCCAACAACAGGATTACACTTCCACGACGTAGACAAACTACTGCTTGTTTTAAAGAGACTTGTTGAAAAAGGAAATACTGTTCTAGTAATAGAACACAATTTAGACATCATTAAATTTTCGGACTGGATAATTGATATGGGACCAGAAGGCGGAGATGGAGGTGGAAAGATTATCGCAGAAGGAACTGTTGAACAGATTATTAAAAGCAAGGACGGATATACAGGGAAATATTTAGCAGACTACATCAACCACAAATAGAAAAAGAACTAGCTGACTAGCAACGAATGAAGCTCCTTAACCCGCGCCATAAGCTCATCTAAATGATAAGGATTGGGTAAAAGAGTGTAATAAGGAATATCATCTTGTTTTCTAACAAAACTAGGGTCAGATTTCATTTGTTGCCCAACACTAACGATATCCGAAGGCTTTCTTGTAAAAACCCTAATCTCAGCGCCTTCTTTAAAGAGCGCACCATTATTCAATACAAAATTAAATCCATAATAACAATAACCAAGAACCGAACCCGTTTTATCCTCAACAACTAGCTCGTCATCATCAGGGATTCTTGGCTTAACCCTCAACATACTTCGCACCTCTTTTAATTTTGTATATGTAACAGTTCCATCTGGATTTAAGGACAGAGATTCTATAAATATGGGGAGACCCTTTTTAGAATCAATTTCATATTTTCTATATATTTTAGATACTTCATTTGTGCTCAAACCGCTATTTGTTCTCTCAGCGAAATTTCTAGTTGTAATTTCGTATAAAGAACCAGCTTTCATAGCTAAAACTCCACTCTCATACAATCCTGCACCCTTAAAATAATGCCCAGAATTAACATATTCCTCTCTAGAAATTGGCCTATTACTTGAGTCCAGCACTAAAGAAGTTTGTAGGGCACTCCTTTTATAACCCACCGGAAGCTCGACCGAATATTTCAGATTTTCTTTATCAAACTCGAAATGAGGATCACTTATCTTTACTGGCTCACCCTTATCATCTCTGACTAGCTGTGTAACAGAAACAGTGAGGTTATTTTCCTGCCCAGAAAGGAATCCTTTATATTCCCCTCCGAATAACTCAACCTCCCTTTTAGGCACATCGCTAATTGTCGCTATTGCTTTCTCTTGAAGATCCACAATATAGGATAGTCTTCAAATTACTTACTTGTCAAATTTGAGTCCCCTCCAAATCTTCTAATCCTAGAACCAAATTCCTTTACAATATCCTCCAATTTTTGCCCAGTAAAATCAGGATAGAAGTCATCTACAAAAAAGAGTTCGGCATACTGGGACTGCCATGGCATAAAACCGCTCAATCTTTTCTCACCCGAGGTCCTTATGATGACATCAAGATCAGGTAAGCCTGCAGTATCAAGAGTATCGGAAATATACTCTTCATTAATATCTTCAACAGAAACATCTCTCTTAAGAAGGTCATTTACCATTCTCAATATCTCATCCCTTCCACCATAATCAATCGCAAAACACACAGTTAACCCGGATTCATCTTTTGTTTTCTCTTCCAAATCCATCAACACCTTCACAACCTCTTTAGGAATCCTATCTTTTCTTCCTAGATGTATGAATCTACCACTAACCTCTTTCATTTTATCCAAATACTTCTTATACCCACCAAGAAAAATCTCCTTCATAAGGTACTCTACTTCCTTCGCACCCCTACTCCAATTATCAGTAGAGAATCCCCAGAATGTTATAACTTCAACACCTAAGTCTTGAGCTTTTTGTATTAACTCAATTGTTCTCTCACGACCAGCCATATGACCTTCAAGAGAACTCTTTCCATTTAATTTTGCCCACCTTCTATTCCCATCAGGAATGATCGCTATGTGTTTTGGAATGTTATTCATAGGAGTCACGATTATACCCTATATTAGATTTAGCTGCATAACTACTTTAAGACCTGTTCTTTACATTCAAAACAGAGAAAATCCCTTCCAAATCATGAACTTCAGAAGAAGCCTCACTCCTCTTTTTAACCTCATATCCACCTGCTGAAAGGCTCCTAGAACTTACCAACACCCTCCAAGGGATACCTATTAGGTCTGCGTCAGCAAACTTCTCACCT
>CAZCMQ010000022.1:0-9110 GCA_964500025.1 uncultured Candidatus Saccharibacteria bacterium
CTCAAAGATCATTATGAAAAAGAGATCGACTTTGACAAGGTTGTAAAAATTGCTCTAGTCCATGATCTTGTGGAAATAATTGCAGGTGATGTTTATGCTCACTCAACTGAAGTAACTAAGGAGCAGAAAAAAGAGAATGAGAAGAAGGCTATGCAAGAGATTAAGAAGAAATTTTCTGACAGTATTGGGGTAGAAGTAGAAGAACTTTGGCTTGAATATGAGGAGAAGAATACAAATGAGGCGGAATTCGTTTGGCTTGCGGATAAGTTAATGCCTAGAATCCTTTATAAAAACTCAGAAGGTGATTCTACAGATGATATGAAGTCCGATATAGATCATGATATGAGACAGCGAAAGGAAATTTCCAAAAGAAGTAAACTGTTTAGAAATTTGTTAGATTCAATATATGAAAAAGATATATGAAATTCGACATAATCACACTATTCCCAAATCAAATATCATCATTCCTTGAAGAAGGGATTTTCAGAATTGCAAAAAATTCAGGAGTGGAAATAAAAGTCCATAATCTAAGAGATTGGACCGAAGATAAGCATAAGACTGTGGATGATACACCTTTTGGAGGGGGGGCAGGAATGGTAATGAAGCCTGAACCAATATTCAAAGCAGTTGAAGAATTAAGAGGTGAGAAGACTAAGGTTATAATAACAACGCCTCGAGGTGAAAGACTTTCCCAAAAGCGTTTATACACCCTTGCAGAAGAAAACTCCCATTACATCATAATATGCGGTCATTACGAAGGAATTGATGAAAGGGTACACGAACATCTTGTAGATTGGGAATTTTCAATTGGCGATTATGTACTGTCTGGTGGAGAGTTACCAGCTCTCGTTCTCATAGATGGAATTGTGCGCCTCATCCCAGGCGTTTTGGGTAATAAAGAATCCCTTACAGACGAGTCTTTTACAGATGGAGTTTTAGAATATCCTCAGTACACCAGACCTGCAAAATTTAGGGATATGGAGGTCCCTGAAGTACTACTTTCAGGCAATCATGAAGAGATTAAAAAATGGAGAGAGAGTAAATCTAAGGCGGTAAAAAAGGAAAGTTAAGGGATAGTTGCAGAAAATAAATCTATATGATTTAATTCGCTGAACCTGATTCGTAGGCATTGGTCAGTTTCAAGTTAATTGCCCCATCAAGAAAAATTAATTTTTGCTTGTGTGGTATGTTTGGTAAAAAGTACAAAGTAACTGCCAAAACAAAAAAAGAGCTTGAAAAAGAGCTCAAATTACTTGAGACCAAAGGACGACAAGATATCGCATCAAAGCTAGACTTCCTTAGACAGCAACCAGTTAATGAAGAGGACAATCCGTTCTCTGAACTTTTGGATGACAAAAACTACCTTGAAAAAAGAATTTCTGAAATCAAAGAGATTCTCCATAACTCCGTTGTTGTTGACTCAAAGGCAAAACATAAAAAAGTTGAGGTAGGATCAAAGGTTAAGGTTGGATTTGAAACCTTTGAAGATGAGTATACCATTGTTTCCTCAATTGAAGCAGATCCATTAAATAAGAAAATTTCTGATGAATCACCTGTTGGGAAAGCCCTCCTTAATGCAAGGGTTGGAGATAGCGTTGATGTGAAAATCGGCTCTGTAGCGAAAACATATAGAATACTTAAGATTAGTTAATTAAACCGTAATGTCCAAACCTCTATTCTTCAAAGTCTCACTCTCAGGTCTAAGCGCACAAGAGAAGAAAGTTATTAAAATTCTTGAAAGAGTAGGAAAAGAGGTTCATAAGATATGGAATAAACAGGTTGATTATAAGAGTGGGGAAACTACTTTTTACCCCGAAAATACAACAAAAGAAGAGTTGCTTGAGGCAGCTAAGAAAGATAGCAGTATACTTTCTCCATACACAGTTGTTAAAAAAGACCCAGAAGGGAAAATATACGCGCTTAATTTTTCAGTAGAATATGAGAAAGAAATTTTAAAGATCTGCTCCCTTCTTGATGAGGCTGCAAAGGTGAGTAAGGACAGAAAGTTTTCTTCATACCTTTCAACTTTAAGTCGAGCATATAGGAAAGGTGATTACACTGCTGCATTAATCGCATTCTTAACAAATGGTACTCCAAAAATAGATGTTTTAATGGGTCCAATTGAGTCATACAATGATGAGCTTCTTGGCGTTAAAAGAAGCTTCCAATTCTCTCTCAGAGTTATAAGAGGGGAGGAAAGTAGAGAGGTTGATGAGATGGTAAAACAGATGAACCGCCTTAGCTTCCTTAAACCAATGGGATCTGTATCTAGTCTAATGAAGCCAGATAAGATTTCGGTTCGAGTAGATGATGTTTTGATGTTTGCTGGTAGACAGGCAGGAAGCCTACCATCAAGTACGAACCTTCCAAATGAGCCTGAACTTCTAAAAAGATATGGAACTAAAATTATTGTATACAGTAATTCACTTTACAAAAAGTTTGATAACCAACTTAGAGGATATATGAACAGTATTGCATATTTCGATACTGGTAGAACAAGGACGGCTATGAAAGAAGCAAATTATAGACTCATCGTTCTTCATGAAGTTGCAGAAGGTGTCGTTAAATTTAAAGGAATGTCAGAAAGACTTGGGCAGTATCATGATGTCATCAGAGAATTAAACGCAGACCTTTTCGGTATTATGAGTGCAAAATATCATGTGTTAAATGGGTTGCTTACAGTGGATCAATATAATGAGCTTCTTGTTGCAACGATAATCTTTGCAGTAAATCTATGTAATAGGGTGGCAAAAGTTCCTTCTTTGCATCCTTACGCGCAAGGCCATGCGGTTATGTTTAATTACATGCTCAGATCCAAAGCTCTAACTTTCTCTAGAGGTAAGATAAAATTTAATTTTGATCAGATGTCTACAGATATAGATGCCCTTTCAAATACGGTTGTCGCAATTATGAGGGAAGGTATTGCATCAGATGCTGAAAGACTACTTGCGGTATGGGGAGATGAAAAGGTTTTCAAGAAACTTCCTAAAGCTTAAGCTTTAATTGCTTGTAATAATTCCTCAATCCTTACTCTTTCTTGTTTCATTGTATCTCTATCACGAACAGTAACAGTTCCGTCTTCAAGAGTTTGGTAATCAATTGTAATACACTTTGGTGTCCCAATTTCGTCCTGATATCTATATCTCTTTCCAATATTTCCTCGTGCGTCCCATACTACTTTCAAATCACCCTTGAGCATATCAAACACCTCTCTTGCTTTTCCTACAATCTCTTCCTTATTTGCAACAAGTGGGAATATCGCTGCTTTGTATGCGGCAATCTCAGGATTTACCTTCAAAACTGTTCTGGTCTCGCCATTCTCTAGCTTCTCCTCTTCATATGAATCGAAGAGAAGGTACAAGAATGTTCTGTCTACACCTCCAGAAGTCTCAACAATCCAAGGGAGATATTTTTCATTTGTAATTGGGTCTGTGTATGAAAGATCTTTACCTGAGAATTTGCTGTGCTGAGTTAAGTCATAATCCTGCCTCCAGTGAATACCTTCGTTCTCAGCCCAGCCCCATGGAGTATTATATTCAACGTCAAATGCAACTTTGGCATAGAATGCCAACTCGTCATCTTCATGCTTTCTAAATCTAAGATTCTCATGTTTTCGATAGAGTTTTTTGAAGAACTTCATTCTTTCTTCTTTCCAGAACTCGTACCATTTCTCCATTTCAGAAGGATGAACAAAGAATTGTACATCCCACTGTTCAAACTCTCTTGATCTGTAAAGTAGTTTTCCAGGTGTTACTTCGTTTCTAAAGGCCTTTCCTATCTGAGCGATACCAAATGGAATCTGCTGTCTTGTCGAATCAACAACATTTTTGAAGTTTAGATATATATTCTGGCATGCTTCTCCTCTAAGATATGCGTGTAGTTTCTCACCTTCCAGAACACCAACTTCAGTGTGGAACATAAGATCATACTTCCGACCATCTGTCAGTTCACCTCCGCATTCTGGACAATTGCTCTTGTCTTCAATCAAATCAAGTCTAAATCTTCTATGGCACTTTTTGCATTCCACCATTTCATCATTAAAGTTAGCAATATGGCCTGACGCCTCCCAAACTTTAGGGTGGGTGATGATTGTTCCATCAATTCCTACTACATTTTCTCTGTCATCGACCATGTATTTCCACCACATTCTCTTGAGGTTGTTTTTCATCTCAACTCCGACAGGTCCGTAATCAAAAAAACCTCCTATTCCTCCGTAGATTTCGGAGTTAGGGTAGAGGATTCCACGCCTTTTACTGAGAGCTGTGATTTTTGAAAGTAGGTCTTGTTCCATGAGGGATATATTACCTTAGAAATGGCATATTGGCAAAGTTAAAGTGTGGAAATAAAAATAGAGCGTCTCGGGCTTAGGCTACATGAGCACGTGCCCCGTCTAGTACATAGTACTATCACCCTACTTGAGTACAAGTTTACTATCGAGTCATAAAATTCACAAGTTTATCTGCCTCTTGTGACGAGTACATAATATGATATTATCGGCTTATGACTCTTGAAAACAAAGCTGACTATGCCTCAACGACGCAATGGATAAAAATTGATATAAATCAGGTAGAGCCTACTAAGGTCTCCCTACATTTTAATATTGAAATGGTGGCTGAGTTTTTGAAAGACATGTCAGAAGAGGTTCTCCCTGAAAAGTTGACAATTGAAATTAGAAAAGAGCAAAAAGGGCTCTTGTATGAACGAAAAGGAGATGTTTTAGGATCATATAGATACGATGGAGATGATGATCATGGATATATAAGTATTTATCCCGATCTTTACCTGAAATGGCTAGAGGAAGATCTTGATGGGGGTGTTTTTGGTGATGAGTCACAACTTTTTGATGCTGAGAGACGGTTTAATATCGGAGGAGACTCTGTTAAGCGTGCTTCGCTATTTATGAGAGCGGTAAGCGAAAAATATGCAAATGGTGAGATAGACAGAGAAAGGTATGATAGAGCTATCGGAACTCTAGTCAGTTGGTATGGAAAATATTTCTCGCATTCGAGAGTTCTGGCTCATGAGCTTGGACATTTTATAGATAGTAAAGAGATCCTAAAGAGTATAGAAAAGATGTCTGCGGTCCCAGCATTTCTCCAGCTTTTTGCTATGCTTGTGCCGGCATTAGCGACATATTATCTCCTTGATGAGTTTGGAGTAAAGGAAGAGTCGAGGTTGCGTGCTGCATTTTTAAGTTTTTACTTTTTTACTATTTTTCTAGCGCCAAAAAGTTATAAACTATTTTTTGAAAGAATAATTGAACCTAAACTTGAAGAGGTTGCAGAAGGATACGAACAAAAGTTCCTTGAAAACTCACTCAAGTATAGGAATATGGTTAAAGTAAACTCGGTAAATTTCCGGTATGAACACTCTGATGAATAAACATTCTCGGCGCCCTATATTCAAGTCTCGTTGTCTTGTGATATAATTAGAAAGTAAGCAAAGAAGAGGAAAATCTTGTACTTGTAGCTCAAGTGAACCCTATTTAGTGTGAAAGGGAAGCAAAAGTTAAAGATTTAAGACCTCTGAGCCGTCAGAAGAAAGCATAAGCAAGTAGAACTGACCGTCAACTTCACGAAAGAAGAAATGAAGTAAAAAAGAAGGTGGTACCGTGCTAAGAAGCACCCTTCATGAATGTCAAAACGGCATTTGTGAAGGGTGTTTTTGTTTTACTTAACCAAACTAAAAAATGGACAATACAAATCTTAGAAGCGACCTTATCGGACAAAGAAAAATCAGAATTGAAAAAATAAATAGGCTAAAAGAAATGGGTATTGATCCATTCCCATCAAACTCGTTTAGAAACACTTCAAACAAAGATATTGTAAACAGCTTTACTAACTTTGAAGGGAAAGAAGTTGTTGTCGCAGGACGGTTAATGTCTTTCAGACATCACGGAAGTATTGTTTTTGGACACATCCAAGACCCAACAGATAGAATTCAACTCTCCATCAAAGCAGAAGATCTTCTCCCAACAAATGTATCTACTCAAACTTTAGGATTTGATAATTTGGATCTGCTTGATGTTGGAGATATTGTAGAAGCAGTTGGAATTGTTAATAAGACAGAAAGAGGTGAGATTTCCGTAACACCTAAAACGCTAAGACTTCTTACTAAAGCTGTAAGACCACTACCTGATAAATGGGCCGGAATTCAGGACAAAGAAACGAAGTTCAGGCAAAGGTATTTGGACATGATTATGGATCCAAGTAAAAAGTGGAGGTTTGAAAAAGCTTCAGACATTCTTTTCTCTATGCGCTCCTTCCTTCACGAGAGAGGTTTTCATGAAATCAAAACTCCTGTGCTACAACCAATTCATGGTGGTACAAATGCAAAGCCATTCAAAACCTACATGAATGCACTCTCAAGCGATTTCTACCTTGCAGTCGCGCATGAACTATATCTAAAAAGATTAATTACAGCAGGATTTGAGAATGTATACAACATAACTGGGTACTTCAGAAATGAGGGTATAGACAGGCTACACAATCCTGAATTTTCAATGTTGGAAACAATGACCGCATACAAAAACTATGAATACAACATGGATCTTCTTGAGTCTATGTATAAGCATATTGCTCATGATGTGTTTGGAAAAACTGTATTCAAGGTTGGAGAGCATGATGTTGATCTTGGTGTGAAGTGGGAAAGAATTATGATGATTGAGGCTGTCAAAAAGTATGCAAATATAGACTTTGACAAGATTCATGATTTAGAAAGTGCTCACAAAGTACTTGATGAGATAGGGTATAAAGAGGAGAAACCAATAAGTATTGGAGAATCTATGGTTGCGGTATTTGAACACAAAGTAGAGCAACATCTAATCCAGCCAACCTTTGTTTACGGTCACCCAGTAGAAATATCCCCATTGGCAAAAAGGATGTCTAGTGATCCAAGATTTGTAGAGAGATTTGAGCTCTTTCTTGCTGGACATGAACAAGGAGACAACTGGTCGGAGCTTAACGACCCGATTGAATTATTTGAGAGATTTAAAGACCAGATCCTTAAAAAGAATGCGGGTGATAGTGAGGCTCACCCAATGGATATAGATTTTGTTGAAACTATGGAGTATGGAATGCCTCCAACAACAGGATTAGGACCGGGAATTGAAAGACTTACAATGCTATTTACAGAGAGTGAATATATGGATGATGTAATCTTCTTCCCAATTATGCGTCCTGCCCCTGTTACAAAACAGCAGAGAGAGATCTATGGAGAAGAAGCATTAAAGGGTAACAAGAATATTGGATCTTCTAAAAAACAAGATTTCAGTAAGAAAATGGTGCTTGTATTAGACGAGAATCTTGGCGGTTGGCAGCTAACTAATACAATTGGTCATTTGAGTGCCTATCTTGGGAACCGCATTGAAAAAGGAGCGATTGTAAGTAGGGATACATTTGAAACAAAAGACGGAGAACACCTAAACGCAAATGCTCAATACGCTATTGTGACTTTAACTGGTAAGCAAAGTAAGCTGAGACAGCTATGGGAAAGTGCAAAACAAGATCCTTCGTTAGAACTTCTTGTCTACACACCCGAAATGATTGAAACAACCGATGACCAGCAGCTAGCTAAGAATATTTCTGAGAAAGAAAGTGGAGAGATTTCAATATTAGGAGTAGGAGTATTTGGTGATAAGAAGGTCGTTGAGCAACTTACAAAATCATTTAGTCTGTTCAAATAGCGTGTTAGAATTGCTGTATGCAATCAATTGACCAGATCCTAAAGAAAAAGAGTAAGCAGGAATTCCAAAAAGAGCTTTTTGACCGTCACAAATATGTTACACAAGAATTTCAGGATTACGGCTACAGAATTGCTCTCAAACTGGGGGAGAAAAAGAATGTAAGTTTGTATATCAAGATTGCTAAGGACAAGCCTAGGGCTTTGGTTGAGCAGGCATTTAGTTTTGCAATAGACTACCCAAATGCTAAAAATCGAGGGCGGCTTTTTATGTGGAAACTTACTGAATTAGAGAAAGAAAGAAAAGATGCAAAAAAATCTTGATAGGAGTCTTAGGATTCTTGTTGCGGAAATTAATATGCATATTAGCAGCCAATTAACTTACAGGGTGCAGATGGTCTCATGGGTTTTAGCTGATATCATAACGCCTCTTATCTTTGGAGTTGTCTGGACTGTAGTAGCAAGAAGTGGAAATTCGGACATTTCACAATCCACTGTTATCACATATTTTCTCTTGACAGTACTTTTTGCGAAAGCCCTTAAGGATTGGTCTTATGAAGCAGTTATAAATGAGGTGATAAGTGGGGAGTTTTCTCGATACCTTCTAAAACCTTTTAACTACATAATTCAATTTTTAGGAATTAACATTGGAGAGAAAATAATTAGAATTCTCATATCGGTTCCTGTAATTGTAGTTCTTTATATATTCCTTCGTGATTATGCATCCATAGCACCTTCTTATCTATATATTGTTCTTTCAATGTTTGCATTTTTAATTGCATCCGTTCTTACATTTCTTATACTTCATACGTTTGCTCTCCTTTCATTTTTCGTAAAACAGCTGTGGTCTCTTAAGGCATTTCACAATAATCTTCTGACAATGCTTTCCGGTGAGATAATGCCAATATTTTTCATGCCCGTTTGGGCACAGTTTTTAATGGAAATTCTTCCGTACAGGTATACACTTTCATTTCCGGTTGAAATTCTGATGATGCGACTTTCACTTTCCCAAATTCAATCTGGATTTTTCATATCAATAATATGGTTAATATTTTTCATAGTTCTTTATACATTTCTATTTAAAAAAGCAATTAAAAGATATGAAGCAGAAGGGATTTAAAATTTGGTTTCTAAATATGCTTAGGCATTTAAAAGTTTGGGTCGCAATTGTGATTCATTCTGTAAGCCGTGCAAGCACCTACAGAACAGAAGTTATTGTAAGAGTGCTTCGTGGGTTCCTTATCATTGGACTACAAATCATCTTGGTCCATGCAGTTGTAGGAAAGAACTCAGACTTTGTAGGCTGGAGTGTTGATGAACTATATCTTCTTGCTGGGGTTTTTAATCTAATTGGATATGTAAGCTGGTCTCTTTTTTCAGTTAACTTATGGAGACTTGAAGAGAAGATCCTAAAAGGTGAGTTTGATTTC